>JAXMLJ010000021.1:0-4153 GCA_034368805.1 Coriobacteriia bacterium | reverse complement strand
ACAGCGCCTCGGGGCCGTAGCAGACGTCGCCTACGACGGTGGCCCCGGACTGCAGACACTGCAGTGCGCCGAGTGTCGCCGATGCGATGTGATCCTCTTCGTCAAGCGCCCGGGAGACCTCGGCGATCCGGGCGAGCCACTTGGGAAAGGGCATGCTCGGTACGAGTCCCGCAAGCGCGTTGAGCGACAGATGCGTGTGCGCGTTGACGAGCCCTGGCGTGATGACGCATCCCTGGTGATCGCACACGACGGCTTCGGGGTGGCGTGAGCTGACCTCGGCCAGCGTTCCGACATCGAGGATCGTCCGGCCCCTGACCGCGACCGCGCCGTTGCGGATGGGCGGCCTTGAGACCGGAAGCACCCAGTCGGCGGTGACGATCACGGGCGGGGCCGCTCGTCGGGGATGCCGAGCAGGCTTGGCTTGCGCAACTCCATGCACCCGCACGCCGCCTCGAGGTCGGCGTCGGCGATCGCGTCGAGGACGATCCGTGCGATGGTCTCGGACTCGTCGAAGAAGATCGACTTGAGCTCGGCGTGCTGCCACTCACGGACCACGCCTTCGCCGTAGTTCACGACGATGTAGATGCCGGCGTAACATGCGCCGATGTCGCGTGCGAGGAAGACCTCGGGTGCGAGCGACTGGCCGACCACGTCGCCGCCGAGCCGTTTCATGTAGTCGATCTCGGCGACGCTCTCGAAGCGTGGGCCATCGGTCACGAGGTAGATCCCCCGGCTGAAGACCCGCGCGAAGCGCTCGCTCGCGCCGGCGTTCAGGTGTGAGGCCAGGTCGGGGCAGATGGGCTGACGCATGATGAGCAGGTGATCGCCGCGTACGTAGATGTCCTGCTTCACGGTGAGGTCGATGAAGTCGCTGGGCACGATGATGTCGCGCGGATCGAGCAGGTGGTTGAGCGACCCGACGCCGCCGTCGGCCAGCACTTTGCGGACGCCCGCCTCGTGGAAGACCCAGAACGTCTGCAGCGAGGCGTCGGCGCGCTTCACGCCGCGGCGCCAGCCGTGCATCTTCACCGCAAGCGCGTCGCGGACGCCGTGCGGGCCGGTGACCCGGAAGTGGACGAAGGTCGGCGAGCGGCCAAACGGCGTGTCGAAGGCCAGGCCGTCGGCGAGCACCTCGACACGCTCGTCGGCCAGAGCGGCCGGGAAGTCGAAACTCAGTGACCCGCTGCCGCCACAGATGCCGAAGTCGGCGGAAGGGACCGTTGTCTCGTGCATGAACGCACCTCCTCGCGGTAAGGCTACCCGAAACGGGACCGGGCAGACAGGCATTGCGGCGTCGGGGGACGTATACTCCGTCCAGGGAGGTGTCGTCCGTGGAGCCGAGTGGCTACATACACGAGATCGGCGCGAAGCTTGAGTCGAGCACCGACGCCGGGGAGCGCGCGGCCCTTGCCGACCTGCTGGGAGCCGCCGGCCTGGCCGACGCCGGACCGTACCTCGCTGAGGCGCTGACGGTCGAGACCGACGAGAGCGTCAAGGTGCGGCTGCGTGCCGCGCTCGCTCGACTCGAGGGACTCTGCCTCTGACGGTGCCGAAGCGCCACGCGCCTGTGGGTCCCGCTATCGGAACATCTTCAGCATCTCGCGGGTGCGCTTGAACGCGAGCGGGATGCCGCCGACGATCCACCAGTACAGCACGTAGGTGAGCCGCTTCATGACGATCGCGGGGAAGCCCGTAAGGTTGCGGCCGCCCAGCATCCAGCCGGCGCCCCAGGTTGGCCCCACGCTCACGAACTCCCCGTGCATGTTGGGGACGAACGGCTTGGGCTGGCCGCCTCGTGCCTCGGTGAGGATGTTCTCGGCACAGTGCTCGGCCTGGTGGATAGCGAACTGGGCGAGCATAGGCAACGTGCGGTTGCCCTTCGAGTCCCTGAACGCCGAGACGTCGCCGATGATGTAGACGTCGCTGTGGCTCGGGGCCTTGTTGAACTCGTCGACGACGAGGCGGCCGGAAGGGTCGGCAGCGAGCCCCCACGCCACGGCGTCGGGATCGGCTTTCGCGCCGCCGCAGAAGCAGAGCACCGGCGCCGGCAGCTCGCGCCCGTCGGCAAGGTGGATGACGCCGTCGTCCACGCGCTCCGCCATCGAGCCGAGGTGAAGCACGATGCCCAGCTTGTCGAGCCGCCTCCTGACCTTCGCGCGGAGCGTTTCGGGCAGGTCGTAGAGGATGTCCGGTCGACCCTCGACGAGGTGGACCGACAGGTCCGCCGGGTCCAGCCCGAAGTCGAGCGCGCGTTTGGGTAGCATCTGGCCGAGTGTGCCGACGATCTCCATCCCCGTCGCGCCGGCCCCGACGACGACGAACGAGAGCGCCCGGCGGCGCTCGGTCCGGTCGGCGAGTACGATGGCGGCACGGAACTGTGCCTCGATGCGGCGCTGGAGTTCCTGCGCGTCTGCGACCGACCACATGGTGACCGCGTGCTCGGCCAGCCCGTGCACCGGCGGGACGAAGGCCACCGCGCCGGTTGCGATCGCGAGCCGCCAGTAGGAGACCTCCTCGGCGGGGCCCCCTCGTGGACCGATGGTGACGAGGCTCTCGTCGGCACGTACCCTATCGATGCGGTTGTAGCAGATGGTGATCGGCAGGTCCTTGAACACGTTGGGATGCCACAACTCGCAGAAGTCCGGTCGTGGAGGGCCGACGGCGACGAGGTCGAGCTCGGAGAGCGCCTGCTGACACGGGTTGGGCTCAACGAGGAGTATCTCGAGGTCATCGCCGCGCTTGAGTCCACGGGCGAGCTTCACGGCGAGCGTCGTGCCGGCGTATCCGCCTCCCGCGATGACGATGCGGCGGCCGACGCCGGGTGTGATGTTCGGTCCTGCCGACGAGTTCTGCACGAATCTCCTTCCAAGGTCCTGTATCCAGGGTACCCGAACACGAGGTCCTCCAACGAACGAACGTGAAGCGATTCACGCCCGCTGCGGCACACGTTCCGGTGTCAGAACCTGCGCACCTCACGGTAGAGGGTGTCGCGCTGCACGGGTGTGAACCCGGCGTCGCCCACGATGCGCACGAGTTCGTCGCGCGCGAGCATGAACCGCGTGCCGGCGGCTGCCACGACGTTCTCCTCGATCATCGTCGAGCCCATGTCGTTAGCGCCGAAGGAGAGCGCGACCTGACCGATCTTCGGGCCCTGCGTGACCCACGATGCCTGGATGTTCCGTACGCTGTCGAGGAACAGCCGTGACACCGCGAGCATGCGCAGGTACTCCCAGCCGCTCGCCGCGACGCCGCCCTGCTCGCCCTCCAGTTCGGTGTTGCCTGGCTGGAAGCTCCACGGGATGAAGGCGCGGAAGCCCACCTGTCCCGCGGCGACGGCTTCGTCGTGCACCTCGCGCACGCGAAGCAGGTGCTCCACGCGCTCTTCGTCGGTCTCCAGACCGCCGAACATCATGGTTGCGGTGGTCGAGATGCCGAGTGCGTGCGCTTCTCGCATGACGTCGAGCCACTGCCGGGCGGTGGCCTTGTGAGGTGAGACGTAGGCACGGACGCGGTCCACAAGGATCTCGGCTCCGCCACCGGGAAGTGAATCGAGGCCTGCATCGCGTAACCGCACGAGCACGTCGCGCACGGGCAGCCCCGAGAGCCGTGCGAGGTGCCAGACCTCGGGCGGCCCGAAGCCGTGCACGTGGATCGGGTAGCGGCGCTTGAGTTCCCGGAGCATCCCCTCGTACCACTCCAGTGGCAACTCGGGGTGCATACCGCCCTGGAGCAGGATCGCGGTGCCTTCGAGCGCGAGCGTCTCTTCGACCTTGGCGTACAGCTCGTCGGCGGGAAGCACGTACGCGTCCGGTGCGTCCGCCTCGCGGTAGAAAGCGCAGAAGCGGCAGCGCGAGACACACACGTTGGTGTAGTTCACGTTACGGTCCACGATGAACGTGATCTCGCCTTCGGGGTGCAGCCGGTCGCGCATGGCAGTGGCCGCGGCACCGAGCTCGAGCATCGGCGCGGCGCGGAGGAGCGCCACCGCCTCATCGGTTGAGAGACGCCGCTTCCCGCGCGCCGCCGAGAAGGCGAGCGTCGTCAGATCAGCCGGGCTCACCGCGACTCACCCCAGACCGTCAGGTCCGGAACGCGGCCGAGCTGGCCGACGGCGGTCGCCTCTGCCAGATACCGCAGCAGGCCCTCTCGGTAG
>JAXMLJ010000020.1:0-5696 GCA_034368805.1 Coriobacteriia bacterium | reverse complement strand
GGTCGGCGTGGTCAGCTCGCCCGGGGCGGTTCCCGGCACCACGGGCACGCCCTCGAGGAGGCGCGCGGTGGCCGGCGCGGGGACGGGCAGCTCGCCGTGCTCGGTCATCACGGTGCCGCTTCCCACCGCCACCGGTGAGGCCACGAGGCGCTCGATCCGCAGGTCGCTCAGCGCGAGTGCGACGCCGAGGACATCGGCGAGCGTGTCGGCGGCGCCGATCTCGTGGAAGTGGATGTCGTTGATGTCCACTCCGTGGACGTCGGCCTCCGCACGTGCGAGCGCTTCGAGCGCGCGGAGCGCTCCGTCGCGCACCGGACTGTCGAGCGTTTCCGTCTCAAGCAACGCACGCAGCTCCCGCCAGTGCCGCCGTGGCGCGCCGGGCTCGGTCACGATCAGGCCGAAGCCGGTCACGCCGTGCGAGCGGCGCCGGTGCCAGGTCACGTCGATACCGTCCAGGCCGAGGGCGGCGAGTGCGGCCGTAAGACGCCCGGGATCGAACCCGGCGTCGATCAGCGCGCCGAGGAACTTGTCGCCGGAGACTCCGGTCGAGCAGTCGAGGTACGCGATCACGTGCCGGCCGCCTCCTCCGGGTCCGCGTGCTCGTCACAGGACCCGGCCGCGCGCTGGTTGATGCGGCTTGCGAGCGCCGCCGCGCCGAAGCCGTTGTCGATGTTGACCACACCCATGCCCGAGGCGCAGGAGTTGAGCATGCCGAGCAGTGCCGCGATGCCGCCGAGACTCGCGCCGTACCCTACCGAGGTGGGCACGGCGACCACCGGACACGAGACGAGCCCGGTGACGAGCGAAGGGAGCGCCCCCTCCATGCCGGCGATCGCGACGATCACGTTGGCGTCGCGGAGCACGTCGGCGTGGGCGAGCAGTCGGTGCACGCCGGCCACGCCCACGTCGTACAGGCGCGTGACACGGTTGCCCATGACCTCGGCCGAGATGGCGGCTTCCTCGGCTACCGCATGGTCGGCAGTACCGCCGGTGGCTATCACGATATGTCCGATGGCGGGGCGTTTCTCGCGCCGGTCCACTACGATGAGCTGCGGCTTCTCGAAGTAGCGCGCGTCGAAGGCGACCTGGGCCACCGACTGGAAGTGCGCGGCCGTGGCCCGAGTGCCGAGGAACACGTCGCCGTGTTCGAGCATCTCGCGCGCGATCGAGCGGACCTGCGCGGGTGACTTGCCCTCGCAGAAGACCACCTCGGCGAATCCGCAGCGTAACGCACGGTGATGATCGACCTTCGCCTCGCCGAGGTCGGCAAAGGGCAGGTCGGTCAGGCGTGCCTCGGCCTCATCGGCGCTCACGCTGCCATCAGCGACCGAGCCGAGCAGCCGACGAAGGGTATCGGGGTCCATGGATCCTCCTCGTCACGTGAGCCGTCGCGGGGGCGTCGGCCGGACAAACGTCTCTCGAAGGTTATACACTGTTCAGACACGGCGCGAGGGTGGGCAGGCACGTGCGGCTCTTCACACTCATACATCAGATCGATCGGCGGGTGCGCTGGGGGCTCATCGGCCGCACCGGGGCCGCAGCCTACCTGGTGGTGCTGTACTTCGCCTGGGCCAGAGTCGATCCCGGGTTCGGCAACACGTTCGGGCTTGGCGCCACGCTGTACGTGATCTCCACGATCGTGATCGCTATCCTCGCGTTCCGTCCGGACCGGGTCTCGCTTGACGCGCTCGTGCTGGTGGTCGCTGTCTCGGATGCGATCTGTCTCGGGTTGCTCACGGTGGCCACCGGGCACCTGGAGGACCCTTTCTACGCATGGTATGTGGCCGACGCCGCCGTGTTTGCTGTGATCTCACGGCGGCGCGAGAAATGGTTGCTGCCGGGGCTTCTCGTCGTGTCGTATCTCGCCGCTCACCTTGGTCATCGGGTGGAGACGGCGGTCCTGTACGTGTTCCTGCTCTTCAAGGTCGGCGGCCTGCTTCTGATCGGCAGTGTCGTGGCGGCCGCTCTTGGCAGCCAGGAGCAGCGGCGCGCCGAGATCGAGTCGCACCAAGACGAGGTGCTCGAGTTGTACACCCGGCTCGAGCAGAGCGTGGCCGAGCTGCGCGCCGTGACCGAAGTCACCGAGATCATCCACTCGACGCTTGACATCGAGACCGTGGGACCACGACTGCTCGACATCCTGCACAAAGTGCTCAAGATCCCCGCGTCGTGCATCTACGTCATCGACAAGACCAAGCAGGAGATGGTCTTCTCGGCGAGCAAGGGCGTTCCGGCAACGAGCATGCGCGGGCTCTCGGGCATGGAGATCTCCGGCGCGATGCCCGTCCCGGCTGACTCCGACGTGGCGTTCGGGTGCATCGAGCTTATCGACCACGCGGAGACGCTCGTCGTCTTCTGCGCCGATGCCGAGGTGATCGATCGTCTGTCGCGTGACGATCGGATCGTGTTGCAGACAGTGGCCTCCGAGCTCGTGGTGGCCGTCGAGAACTCCCGCCTGTACAAACTCACCAAGCGGCTGGCCATCACCGACGAGCTCACGGACCTCTACAACTACCGCTACCTGCAGCAGCGCCTCGATGAGGAGATCGGCCGGGCCGACCGGTACGGCAAGCGGCTGTCGTTCCTCATGCTGGACATCGACAACTTCAAGCGCGTGAACGACACCTACGGACACCGGGTGGGTGACGGTGTGCTCGCCGAGATCGGCCAAGTGCTCAAGACGACCGTGCGCGAGGTCGACGTGGTGGCCCGGTATGGCGGCGAGGAGTTCTCGGTCGTCCTTCCCGAGACCGACGCGTCGGGCGCCTTCATAGTGGCTGAGAAGATCCGCGAGGCGATCAGCCTCACCCGCTTCCGGGATGAGAATGGCGAGCGCGAGATCCACGTGACCGTGAGCATCGGGCTGGCAAGCTATCCGGTGCACGCACACGACAAGGAGAGCCTGCTCCGGGCGGCCGACGACGCCGTCTATCGCGCCAAGGGGACGGGCAAGAATCGCGTTCGGGCACCCAAGCTGAGGCTCAGCCGCGTGCCGGCCGAAGAGACATCCGAGAGGATCGCCGAATGACGAAGATAGCCTTCCTTGGCCCCGTCGGCACGCATACCGAGGAGGCGCTGCTGTCTCTCGAGTTGACCGACGCCACGCCGGTGCCGTTCCCGTCGATCGAAGACGTGTTCACCGCCGTCGAGCGTGGCAAGACCGCACTCGGCATCGTGCCGATCGAGAACTCGATCGAAGGGTCCGTGAACGCCACGCTCGACGGGTTGTCGGCGGGCGGTGATCTGACCATCCAGCGGGAGGTCGTGCGCGACATCCACCACGCGCTCGTGGCCGCGCCCGGCGTGGGCCGCCATGAGATCACGGGCATCGTGAGCCATCCGCAGGCCTCGGCGCAGTGCCGCAAGTGGCTGTCGATGGAACTCCCGGGCAAGTCCGTGGTGGCGGCCAACTCGACGGCCGAGGCCGTGCAGCGCGCCGTGGCCGAGCCCGGGCTCGGCGCGATCGGCACGCGCCTGGCGGCCGAGCTTCACGGCGCCGAGGTCATCGAGGACGCCATCGAGGACTACGGCGGCAATCAGACGCGTTTCGTGGTGATCGGCCGGGGCATCCAGCCGAAGTCGGGTCACGACAAGACGTCGCTCGCGCTGTACATCCACGAGAGCAAGCCGGGTGCGTTGCTCATGATCCTCTCCGAGTTCGCCTACGGGCAGATCAACCTCACCAAGATCCAGAGCCGGCCCACCAAGCGGCAGCTCGGCGACTACATGTTCTTCGTGGACTGCGAGGGGCATGTCTCCGACCCGCACGTGTCGCTCGCGCTCGACTGCCTCCGGCTCAAGCTCCGCGAGGTGCGGGTGCTCGGCAGCTATCCGAACGCGCGGTAGGGCCCGATGCCCCGCTATACCGTCGACTTGCACAACCACACACCGCTCATCCCGAGCGACTACCGTGGCGACCCGGCCACCACGCCGCGTCAGATCGTCGAGCGCGCGCTCGACGCCGGCATCGACGTGTGGGGAATCGCCGACCACTTCAGCGTGGACTACGGCCCGCTCGTGGTGGCCGCCGCCGAGGAGATCTTTGCCGAGACCGGTCGCTGGCTGCTCGTCATCCCCGGCGCCGAGATCCGCGTGCGGCACGAGAGGGAGGAGACGCATCTAGTCTGCCTCTTTCCGCCCGACCGGGTCGACGTCCGCTTCCGCGTGCTGCTCGGCATCCTGGGCCTGACCTCTCCGGTGGCCCCGCTCGCCGAGTTGCCGCACTTCCACGTCGAGCGCGATCCGCTCGACGTGGCGCGCATCGTCGATGCGATCGGCGGCACATGCCACATCGGGCACGTGGACCGCACCTTCGGTGACTACTGCTTCATCGAGTCCGAGCTCGTCCATCACCTCGCCGAGTGCGTGCACGTCTCGGCCATCGAGCTCATCGACCACACGTGCCGTCATCGCTTCCGCGACGGGCTGGCCATCGCGCACATCTCTTCGTCGGACTCGCACTCACTCAACGAGATCGGCCGCCGCACGGCCACACTCGAGATGCCCGAGCTGTCGTTCGAGGGGCTCAAGGCGGCGTTTCGCGCGGCGCGCGCGCGGGCCATGGCCGAGGTCGGCGCCCGCTAGTCGCGCGTCTTGAGCGGTCGCAGGTCCTCGGGCCGCGGCATGCCGAGCGCGACGTGTCCCGTCATCCGGTCGGCCAGGAACGCCGAGCGGTCGGCTGCGTCCAGCGCGAGCGGCAGCACGTCGGTGCCGCGAAGCGTGCCGAGTGAGCCTGCTGTGCACGCGCTCTCGCCGTACGCCGTCACGGTGTCGGCGCCGGTCACACCGCCAGCGATGAGCAGCGGCACGGCGCCGCCGCCGTGGTAGAGCGGGCCGGCCGAGGGCGTCTGGTGGTCGGGACAGGCCGCCACCACGATCTCGCCGCGCTCGACGAGCGGCACGAGCGGCGCGAGCGCGCGGTCCACCGCCGCGATGACGGCCGCCTTGCGCGCCGGGTCCTTGCGGTGCCCGGCCATGTCCGGCCGCTTCGTGTGGAGGTGCACGAAGTCGTAGCCCTCGGCGATCAGCTCCAGCGTCGCCGTGACGCGCGCGGCCACGTCGGCCTCCGGGTCCGAAGCCGTCCCGAGCTCGCGGTGATCGAGCCCCACCGCGGCGGCCAGCCCCGCGTACAGCGGCCCCGCGCCGAGAGAGACCCCGCGCAACCCGAAGCGCTGCCCGAAGGGCGTGGTGTGCATCACCTCGCCTGCCCACTTGACGAGCATCGCGTCGAGCGGACTGCCGGCGAGGGCGTCTCGGGAATAGCGCATCCACTCGTTGAGCACGCCTGCCGTGCGCTCGGCGGCCGACGGGTCAGGCGCCTCTTCGAGCGGCAGTACTTCCAGGACGTGCGTGCCGGCGTGCAGGGGGTCGGCATCACTCACGAAGTGTGAGAGCGGGCGCCTGTCGGCGGGCGTCAGGAAGAGCAGTCCCTGGAGCGCACCGGTGTGGACGAAGCGCACCCGGACGCCGTCGATCTCGGTGTCGAGTGTCGCGTCGGCCAGGTACGGCGCGTCGCCCGTGCGCGGATCGGGGCGCTCATCGATCCACAGCGCCCCGTCGCGCTCGCTCACGCGCGCGAGGTTGGCGCGCAGCACCACGTCGCCCTCGGCAGGAGGCAGACCCTCGCCGAGAGCCTCGAGCAGATCGCGACCGGGGAAGTCGCGCTCGCTGTAGCCGAAGAGCGCAAAGTGCGCCTG
>JAXMLJ010000019.1:0-3756 GCA_034368805.1 Coriobacteriia bacterium | reverse complement strand
GGTCGGGAGGTGATGCGGTAGCCGCAGCGACCGCCGCGCGGGCGCACGCCATGAGCGACTCCGCGTCGGTGCGGTTGGTCGAGGCCACGCCGCTCCGGTCGCCGACGACGGCTCGCATGGAGACCTGCGCGTCGGTTTCGGCCACGTTCTGGTGGATTCGGTTGCCCGCAAAGCGCGTAAGCGCCGAGGAACCCGCGCTGGCGACCGCCTCAGCGGCATCTGCGCCGGCTCCGGCTGCGGCAGCCAGTGAGGCTGCCGCCAGGTCGCGGGCCCGGGTCTGGTGATCGCTCATCGGCCCACCCCCACGGTGACGTTGCGGAACCGTGCGGGTGCGGCGCCGTGTGCGACGTGCGAGACCTGCATAGGTTCACCCTTGCCGCAGTTGGCCAGACCCCACACACGCCAGTGATCGGCCGAGCACACCGCGTCGCACGAGTTCCAGAAGCGCGGCGTGATGCCGGTGTAGTTCGGGTTCTTGATCATGCGGGTGAGCTTTCCGTTCTCGATCAGCCAGCCGATCTCGCAGGCGAACTGGAAGTTCAGGCGCCTGTCGTCGATCGACCAGGAGTTGTTGGTCTCCAGGTAGATGCCCCGCTCGGTGTCGGCGATCAGGTCGTCGAACTCCCAGTCGCCGGGTTCCAGCGAGACGGTCGTCATGCGGATGAGCGGGATACGGTTCCAGCCGTCGGCACGCATGCAGCCGTTGCTGGTGCGGCCGATCGCCGGAGCGGATTCGCGCGAGGTCAGAAAGCCGCTGAACTCGCCGGCGGTGATCAGGTGGTCGCGCTGGGCCGGCACGCCCTCATCGTCGTAGCCGAAGCTGCCCAGCGAGCCGGGCACCGTGGCGTCGGCGGTCACGGTGACGTGGTCCGAGCCGTAGCGCAGCACGCCGAGGTCCTCGAGCTTCAGGAACGAGGTGCCTGCGAACGCGGCCTCATCGCCGAGCACGCGGTCGAGTTCGGTCGGATGCCCCACAGACTCGTGTACCTGCAACGCCAGCTGACTGGCGTCGATGATCACGTCGTATTCGCCGCCTGGACACGGGATTGCCGAGGAAAGCGCGGCGGCCTGCTCGGCGATTCGCGGCGCGTTGCCCGCAAGGTCGATGCGCTCGATGACTTCCCAGCCACCCTGGACCCAGTCTCCGCCGTGGGAGTTGGGGTAGGAGCGCGTGAGTACCTCGCCGTCGACAATCGTGTGGGCGACGATACCCGCACCGGCCTCCACGTGCTCCTGCTCGATGTAGGAGCCTTCGGTCGACCCGAAGGTCTTGCGGACGCGGTAGAAGCCGAGGTGGGCCTTGGTGAGCTTGACGGCCGGCTCGGCGCGCAGTGCCTCATCGGCGCGCATCAGCACGTCGAGTTTGGTTTCGAGCGAGACGTCGAACGGGTCGATCTCGCAGGGACCCGTCCAGGAGTCGGTGACCGCTTCGACCGGTGCGAGCTTCACAGCGTTCGGTCCGGCGCACAGCGCGGAAGCACGAGCCACCGCGACTGCCTGCCGGGCGACTTCGGACGCGGACGTCTCCGTGACGTCAGCGGTCGAGGCGAACCCCCAAGAGCCGTCGGCGACGACGCGGACGCCGATTCCGAACGACCCCGAAGATTCGACGCCTTCGACGCGCCCGTTGGCGACGGTGATTTCTTCATGCAGTGTGTCTACGATGCGGACGTCGGCGTACGTAGCGCCCGCGGAGTGTGCGGCGTCGAGCGCCGCAGCTATGAGCCCCCTCATATCTCTCCTAGCGAATCGTGGCTAGCGGATCGGTGAAGTCGGCCCTCCCGCCGACAGGTGATCCGACTCGAGGCACCCAGTTGTAGCGGCGCGCGCCGGCGTAGTCTTTGCGTGCCGCCAGCGGTGAGATCTTGACGAAGTCGCCCGTGCGCGGCGCGTGGATGAAGTATCCGCCGCCCACATACAGACCGACGTGGTAGATGGGGGAGCCGAAGAAGACGGCGTCACCGGGCTGCAATCCGGCCGGCGCGACCTTCTGCCCCATCAGGAACTGGCTGCCCGAGTAGTGCGGCAACTCGACGCCGTGCTGGCGATACACGTAGAGCACGAGCCCCGAGCAGTCCATGCCGGCGGGCGATTCGCCGCCCCACAGGTAGGGTACGCCGTGGTAAGCGAACGCGGTCTCGACAGGCGAGCCGGGTGTGATGACGATTCCGGCCTCGTTGGCGCCCGAAAGAATCGAGCGCAGCAGCACCGCTTCTTCGCCCTGTCGGCGTGCGGCCTGCTCGTCGAGCAGTTCAAGGAGTTCGAGCTGCGCGTTAGCGAGCATCTCCTGGCGTTCCTGGATGCGAAGCATGACCTCGATCTGGCGCGCCTTGAGTTCGAACTCAAGCGCCTCGGCCTTGGTCTGCGAGCCCTTGAGTTCCTCGGCGGCCTTTTCGACCAGGTCGCGCTGCGCCTTGAGAGCCTTGGCGACCTCGGCATCGGCCAGGCCGATGGTGTTGAGGAACTTCACGCGCTCCAAAAAGTCGGTAAGTGACTTAGAGCCGAGGAGAACTTCGATGGTGCTGAAGGTGCCCTCCTTGTAGATGGACGTCGCGCGTCCTTCGAGAAGTTCTGACTGGAAGGCGTATGCGGCCGTGGCATCCTCAAGACTCTGCTCGGTGCGGATGACCTTGACCTTGGTCGCCTCGAGTTTGTCGACCGCGGCGTTGTAGGCCTCAGCGGCAAGTGCGAGTTCGCGATCGAGGGCATCGAGCTGGGCGAGGAACTCGTCGAGTGCGGCCTGACGGCGTGCGAGTTCTTCGCGGAACTCGCGGGTCTCTTCGTCGACCGGGACGTCGATGGGAGCGGGCGTATCGGCCGGCGGGGTGCGCAGGGGAGTGCGATCGGGCGCGGGCGCCGGAGCGGGCGCCGGGCTAGCGGGGGGAGGAGTGGGAGTTCCTGTGGTCGACGAGCTCGGCGCGGCTACGGCGGGTGTGGCGAGCAACAGGACAGATACGAGGGCGAGTGCCCCGCTCCGCCGTGCGATCGCTTTAAGACGCATGCCCGCCATGTGCTGCCTCTCGTCATCTCAGGAACGATGTCGCGCCGAATCCAACTACCGGGCGTGAAACATCAGTCCAATCATGCAGTATAGCACGAATCCGCTGGTCAAAGCCACAGCCGAGGAGGGTTTCCCCGGCAACTCAATCAGTCTGACAAAGATGTCTATCCAAAGTCTAACCCTGTATATGCAAACCTGATGCCGCGTTGCGGGAGTCGTGCGTTTAGCGCGGGCTGAGGTGCGTCTGCGTGCGAAAACACGCCCGTTTCAGGTACCGTAGTGAATGTACGCCCCGATTGTGGAGAAGGAGTGAAGATGCCGAAGGCTGCCTGGTGCGATGTGTGTGCTGCTCACGTGTGGCTCGACGCTGAGGGCGCGTGCGTCAACGGACACGACGCGTCGCACGTCTCCAACCACTACGAAGTCGATCCCAAGCCCGACCCCCTGCGTGAGGTCGGCGAAGTGTTCAAACGCGCTGCCGATGAGGCCGGTGACGCGCTGGGCCAGGCCGGAAGCTCGCTCAAGGAAGCGTGGCGCGAGGCCGAACCGAGCGCGAAGGAAGCCGCCGACAGCGCCGGTGAAGCCGCACGCAAAGCCGCCGAGGCCGCAGCCGCTTTCGGCAGGCGGATCGTCGGGTCGAGGCCGGCCGGAAGCCCTCCGGAGCCGCCCGAGCCGCCGCCCGCGCCCGAAGCGCCCGAGCCGCCTGCGCCGACGCCGCCGGACGACGACCGCTCGTAGCGCGCGCTAATCCACCC
>JAXMLJ010000018.1:0-11379 GCA_034368805.1 Coriobacteriia bacterium | reverse complement strand
GGACGACGTCGACATCGAGGAGATCGACTAGGCGGCGCTTTCGTGAGAATCGCCGTTCACGTCACCCCCAAGTCCGGTCGCGACGAGGTCGCGGGCTGGCGAGGGGGTGAGCTGTCTGTGAGGGTCACAGCCCCGCCAGAGGGTGGCAAGGCCAACGCAGCCGCGTGCAGGGTGATCGCCGCCGCACTCGGCGTGCCGAAAGGCGCAGTGCGTGTGGTGCGTGGCGAAGCGAGCCGCCACAAACAGGTTGCGATCGACGGCGTGGGAGAGGCCGAGGCGCGTGCGGTCTTAGGCGAGCCGGACGAGGGCCTCTTCTGATGGGGCCGGGCGCAGACAGCAACTTGCCGAGCGGCCCCGGCAGGCTTGCGGGCCACGGCGAACCCAGCAAGTCCCTGGTCGCGGTGGTAGGTCCTGCGACTGTCTCGGTTGTGGAGCACGCCGACCCGCGGGTATCGGTTCCGACCGGCTCGGCCGGACTCGGTAAGTCGGGAATCACGACGGTACCGCGAGATGGAACTCGGTTGTGGATCGAGTATCCCCATCGGTTTCAGCCAGGACTATGGGTGCTGATCATGGTGCTGCTCTCGCCGTTCGTCGTCCTTGCCGCCACATCTCTGCGTCATGGCGCGCCGAACCCAGGCGCGGCGTGGCTCCTGATCGGTTTCGCGCTTGGTGCAGTTGCGATTCGGCTTGGTACGGGACGAACCGAGCGGATCGATATCGATTCGAAGATGATCACAGTTGAGCGCGGGGCGGCAACCGATCAGGCCCAGCTGCGTCGCAATACTGATGCAGCGTGGTTGATGCCGCCTGAGGATCGTCGACGGTGGCAAGAGTGCATCGCTGCGGTTCCGCACATCTGCTGGGGTCGCGAAGACCGTCACCTGGGGCGCGTGCTTGTGGGATCAGCAGGAGCGGGTCTGCCCGACTGGGCTGCCCGTCGGATTGTCGAGATCATGAACGAGTACCTCACCAGCCATCCCGCGGACTTGGAGTTCGAACCCGTTGACCCGCTGCTGCGTAGTAGGAAGGCAGCACGGGTAGTGGCGCGTTGACCCCTGTCGGCTCCGGCGCTACCATCGCACCTACGCGGCTCGAGGGTCGCGCGACAGCATGACGATGGCTGTGACGAGGAAGAGTAGGCGCGAGACCGCCTCGGCAGCGAGCGGGGACAGTGCAAGCCCGCAGGCGAAGACGCAGCTGAAGATCACCTCCGAGCCTCGGCCCGAACGGCAGCGATGCCCGGTAGGCGCCGACGGATGCCCCCGTTACCGGGCGACCGAGTGGCGCGTGGTCCTGATGGACGTGCGCGCAAGCTGGGTGGTACCGCGGAGCAGCACCTGAACCCCCGAGGCGCGCTTCGTCCCAGAAGAGGACGGGCGCGCTTTGTCGTTGCCTCAAGGCGACCGCGAGAGGCGAGAGGATGGGCCGATGACCGAGAAGGTCGACTACAAGCAGACCATGAACCTGCCGGATACCGCGTTCCCGATGCGGGCGAGTCTGGCGACACGCGAGCCCGAGTGGCTGCGGTTCTGGGACGAGCTCGATATCTACCGCAGGTGCCTCGAGGCCAATGAGAACGGTCCGGTGTTCGTGCTTCACGACGGTCCGCCCTACGCCAACGGCCACATCCACATGGGCACGGCCTTCAACAAGGTACTCAAGGATCTCGTCGTCAAGTACAAGTCGATGCGCGGCTACTACGCCCCGTACGTTCCCGGGTGGGACTGCCACGGGCAGCCGATCGAGCATCAGGTCGAGAAGGACCTCGGCCCCGAGCGCATGAAGGAGATATCGCAGGCCGACCTGCGCGCGCTGTGCCGGGACTATGCGATGCGTTTCGTCGGCGTACAGGCGGCGGAGTTCCAGCGCCTTGGCGTGCAGGGGGATTTCGACGACCCGTACCTGACGCTGAACCCGGCCTATGAGGCCGGCAACGTCAAGGTCTTCGCCGAGATGTACAGGCGCGGCATGGTCTACCGGGGCTCCAAGCCTATCCACTGGTGCTACCGCTGCAAGACGGCGCTGGCAGAGGCCGAGATCGAGTACGGCGATGAGACATCGCATAGTATATACGTCAAGTTCAGGTTTACTGATGTGCCCGAGCCGTGGGCGGCCGAGGGTCTGCCCGTCTCGGTACTCATCTGGACGACGACGCCGTGGACGCTCCCGGCCAACGTGGCTGTCACCCTGGCCGAGGACGCCGACTACGTGGGCGTGAAGGTCGCCGGCGAGATCGTGGTTCTCGCCGGGGCGCTCGTCGAGAGCGTCGCGGGTATCGCCGGATGGGAGGACTACCGTGTGCTGCCGGCGCGTGCGAAGGGCGCCGCTCTTGCGGGTCTTCACTACGCGCTTCCCGTCCACACCGACGGCACCGGCGTGATCATCACCGGGGAGCACGTGGAGCTCTCCACCGGCACCGGCGCTGTGCACACGGCGCCCGGTCACGGCGAGGAGGACTACCTCGTCGGCCAGCGGTTCGGACTGCCGTCGCTGATGCCGGTCGACGACAACGGCGTGTTCGACGCGGGTGGCGGGCCCTTCGCGGGGATGCACGTCGAGAAGGCCAATCCGGTGATCATCGAGTGGCTCCGCGAGCAGGGGTCGCTCGTGCACGCGGGCACCACCTCGCACAGCTACCCGCACTGCTGGCGCTGCAAGAAGCCGGTCATCTTCCGCGCCACCGAGCAGTGGTTCGTCTCGATGGACGCGACCGGATTGCGAGACGCCGCCCTTCAGGCGATGAAGGGTGTGGAGTGGGTGCCCGGATGGTCGGTCAACCGTATCGGCTCCATGGTGGCCGATCGTCCCGACTGGTGCATCAGCCGCCAACGTGCGTGGGGCGTTCCCATCCCCGTGTTCGCGTGTGTCGCGTGCGGCGAGACGGTGGCCACGGACGAGACGTTCGCCGCCGTGGAGCATCTCTTCGCCACCGAGGGCGCCGACGCCTGGTTCAAGAAGAAGCCTGCCGAGTATCTGCCCGCGGGGACCGCGTGTCCCCGGTGCGGCGGCTCGGAGTTGAAGGCCGAGAGCGATATCGTGGACGTCTGGTTCGAGTCCGGGGTCTCGCATACGAGCGTGCTCGAGGCGCGCCCCGAACTCCACCGTCCGGCGGAACTCTATCTCGAGGGCTCCGACCAGCACCGCGGCTGGTTCCAGTCGGCACTGCTGACGAGCGTCGGCGCGTACGACCAGGCGCCGTTCTCGGCGGTCCTCACCCACGGGTTCATCGTCGACGGCGACGGCCGCAAGATGTCCAAGTCACTCGGCAACGTCATCTCGCCGCTCGACGTCGTCTCAAAGTACGGTGCCGACATCATTCGCCTGTGGGTGGCGTCGTCGGACTACTCGCAGGACGTGAGCGTCTCGGACGAGATCCTCGAGCGGACGAGCGAGGCGTACCGCCGCATCAGGAACACGTTCCGGTTCCTGCTCGGCAATCTCGCTGACTTCGAGCCGTCGCTCGCGGTCCCGTACGAGGAGATGCCCGAACTCGATCGGTACGCGCTCGTCTCCCTCGGCGACCTCGTGTCCCGCGTGACGAAGGCATACGACGAGTGGAAGTACCACACGGTGTATCGTGCCGTCTACGACTACTGCGTCGTGGAACTCTCGGCGTTCTACCTCGATGTGCTCAAGGACCGCCTGTACGCCGACGCCGCGGGCTCGCACTCGCGTCGCAGTGCGCAGACGGTGCTCGCCGCCGTCCTCGGCGATGTCGTGCGGCTCGTTGCTCCGGTGCTGAGCTTCACCGCCGAGGAAGTGTGGCAGTCGGCCGCCGAGCCGCTGCGCGACGGCGTTGTGAGCGTGCACCTGGCGGGCTGGCCGGTGGCCGAGGAGCGCACGGACGCCGCGGATCTTCGCGCCGCGTACGGTGTCGTGCTCGCTGCGCGAGACGCCGCGACCAAGGCGCTCGAGGACGCGCGCAACGCAGGCGAGATCGGCAAGAGCCAGCAGGCCCGGCTGCGGGTGCGCGCGGTGCCGGCGGACCGTGCGGTGCTCGAAGCGCGCGGGGCTGAGGCGCTGGCCGAGATGTTCATCGTCTCGGCGGTCGTGCTCGAACCTGCCGATGGCGATGAGGCCGAGGCCGGAGCGCCCAAGGTCATCGTCGAGGCGGCCGAGGGTGACAAGTGCCCTCGCTGCTGGAACTGGCGCGAGCTCGGCGCAGACGGGCTGTGCGCGCGCTGCTCCGCCGTCGTCTCGGCGCTCTGAGGAGGCCCGCACCTGCCTGGCGTGTCGTGCGGTGGGTGTATACTGACAGACAGGATGAGATCGAGCGCCCCCCTCGGCGGGGCGCTTCGACATACATGACCCCGTACGAGGGAGCACGTCGCATGGACACTGCACTGAAAGACACGCTCAAGGCGGCACTCGAGGCCGAGCGGGAGCGACTGATCGACGAGATCGCCGAGTACGAGCGCGAGGGTCAGGAGACCCTCTCGGACGTGTCAGGCGAGAACAACTACCGCGACCATATGGCCGACCAGGGCACGGCAACGTTCGCCCGCGAGCTTGACGCCACCCTCGAGGAGCGCGCGCGTGAGAACCTCGCGCAGATCGAGCGTGCGCTCGCACGCATGGCCGAGGGTACGTACGGCATCTGTCTGCGCTGTGGCGACCCTATCGCCGAGGCGCGGCTCGAGGCCGTGCCCGCCGCCGAACTCTGCATCGGCTGCAAGGAGCGGGAGGAGAACTCGTAGTGACGCGGGCTCGCGCGCTCGCGTTCGCCGTGACCGTGGCCACCGTGGTCGTGATCGACCAGGTCACGAAGGCCATCGTTCGCGCCTCACTCACGCTCAACGACTCGATCCCGGTGATCGATGGCGTGTTCTGGCTCACGCGCGTCCGGAACACGGGCGCGGCCTTCGGCATGTTCCGCGGCCAGCAGTGGCTGCTCATCAGCGTGGGCTTCGTCGTACTCGGGGTGGTCGCGTGGACGCTTGCGCGGGTCCGTCCCGAGTCGTGGCTCGTGCGCTGGGGCCTCGCACTCGTGACCGGCGGTGCGATCGGCAACCTCATCGATCGGGTGTTCCTTGGCGGCGTGACGGACTTCTTCAACCTCGGCTGGTGGCCGGTGTTCAACGTGGCTGACATCTCGCTCGATATCGGCGTGGTCCTGATCGTTGTGTGGCTCCTGTTCAGCCGCGACCATCGCGAAGCTCCCGCCTCCGAAGATACATCCGGGGAGGCGTCGGCCTCATGAGCGAGCGTCACACGCACAACGTCCGCGGGGATGAAGCGGGTGCGCGCCTCGACGTACTGCTCGGGCAGCTCGACATTCTGCCCAGCCGCTCGGCGGCGCAGCGCCTGCTTGAGGGCGGCTACGTGCGCGTCAACGGTGAGATCGCGTCCAAGCGGCACATCGTGCGGGCTGGCGAGCGCATAGACGTGTACCCGGCCGAGACCGAGGAGACGACGCTCGAGGCCGAGTCCATCCCGCTCGACATCCGGTTCGAGGACGCGCACCTGATCGTGCTGTCCAAGCCTGCGGGACTCGTGGTGCACCCCGCGCGCGGTCACGCCACAGGAACGCTCGTCCACGCGCTGCTCGGTCACACGGCCGATCTCGGCACGCAGGCGGGTGAGGGGCGCCCCGGCATCGTGCACCGGTTGGACAAGGACACCTCGGGTCTCATGATGGTCGCCAAGGATGACTGGACCCAGGTGGCGCTCTCCGACGCCCTGCGGCTTCGGAACATCGAGCGCCGCTACGTGACCCTCGTGCACGGGTACATCGCCCCCGACACCGGCATCATCGATGCGCCGCTCGGGCGCAATCCCAAGGACCGCATGCGCATGGCCGTGAGCGACCATGCGTCCGCGAAGCAGTCCGTGACCACGTTCCGGGTGCTGGAGAGGTTCGCGGCCGGGCGTTTCGACGACGGCTACTCGCTCGTCGAGTGCAAGCTCTACACCGGCCGCACGCACCAGATCCGCGTGCACATGCGCTATATCGACCATCCGGTGGTGGGCGACCCGCTCTACGGTCGCAACCACCCCAAGGCCGATCTCGGCCTGGGCCGTCAGTTCCTGCACGCCTACCGCATCGCGTTCGACCACCCCGGCACCGGTGAGCGTATCGACCTCACCGACCCGCTTCCCCCCGAGCTTGCCGAGCGCCTGCTCGCTCTCGAGCCGGAGTCGATGGGCCGGACCGTCGCCGGGGACGAGGTCGTGCCGGTCGTCATGGGCCTCTGACCGCGGCGTTCTGTTACGCTTGTGCGGCACGACCGCATCAGAGTCGTCCGAACGTGGGAAGTGGGTGGCCGCACGTGGGCGCGTTGCCTCTGGCATCCATCTACGTGGTCGTCGCGGTCGCGTGGCTGCTGTTCTCGGATGTGACCCTTCTCATGCTCGGCTTCTCGGCCGAGCAGATCGCCACGTACTCGTTCCTCAAGGGGACCGGGTTCGTCGCCGTCACCGGTGCGGCCCTCTATGCTCTCGTCAGCCGATTCGCCGCGCGCACTGTGGCGCGGGAGCGCGAGTATCGCGATCTGTTCGACAGCAATCCCAACCCCATGTGGGTCTACGACCTCGAGACGCTCGGCTTCCTCGCGGTCAACGACGCGGCGATCGCCGCGTACGGCTACTCCCGTGACGAGTTCCTCTCCATGCGTATCACCGACATACGGTCTGAAGAGGACGTCGGTCGCCTCATGGACAACGTGGAGGCCGTCCGCAACGGTGCGGTCGATGTGATCGACCGGGCGGGTCCGTGGCGCCACCGCACGAAGCAGGGCGCGCTCCTGTGGGTGGAGATCACGTCGCACGTCAGCCGGTTCGACGGCCGGCGCGGCGAGCTCGTCCTCGTGCGTGACGTGACCGAGGCGATCGAGGCGCGTGAGGAGTTGCTGCGATACCAGCAGGGACTTGAGGCGCTCATCGCGGAACGCACCAGCGAGCTGCAGGACGCCAACGCGCGTCTCACGGCGGCCACCGAGGCCAAGAGTGCCTTCCTCGCGACCATGAGTCATGAGCTCAGGACGCCGCTTCACTCGATCATCGGGTTCACGAGCCTGCTCGCCGATGGGCGTTCGGGGCCGCTCGATGAGGAGCAGCGCATGCAGATCGGCATCGTCCGGGACGCGGGCCGTCATCTGCTGGCGCTCATCAACGACGTCCTCGACCTGTCTCGCATCGAGGCCGGGCGCGATGAGATCGAGTCCGAGCCGGTGAAGATCACCGAGATCGTCAGCTCGGTGGAGCGCACGATGGCGCCGCTTGCCGTCGCCAAGGGACTCGCGTGGTCGGCCGGGGGGCTTGCCGATCCGGACCTGGAGATCGTGACGGACCGGCGGCGCCTCGAGCAGATCATCACCAACCTCGCCGGGAACGCCGTGAAGTACACGCGGACCGGCTCGGTCGATCTCACCGTCACTGTGGGCGAAGGAGAGGCGCGCTTCGCGGTGACCGACACTGGTCCGGGCATCGAGCCGGAACAGCGCGAGGCGATCTTCCGCGAGTTTGTGCGGCTCGGGGGCGACGCCCCGGTGCCGATCGAGGGAACCGGCCTCGGCCTCGCGATAAGCGCGCGGCTCGCGCGCCTGCTTGGCGGCCGGATCGAGATGGAGTCCACGCCGGGCGAGGGATCGACGTTCGCGATCGTCGTGCCCGCAGGCGGGCTCGCTTCCGACAGGTTGACGGTATGATGGGCGCAGGGTAACCCCGGAGTGGGGGGTGGGGTCGGTTGCACGTACTAGTGGTCGACGATGACGCTGCGAGCAGGTATCTCAACGAGTCGATCATGCGCTCGGCCGGTCACCGGGTGAGCACGGCGACCGACGGCTTCGAGGCGCTCCAACTCGCGCACCAGGACCTTCCCGACCTCGTCATCTCGGACATCCTCATGCCGCACATGGATGGCTACCAGCTGTTGCGCGCGTGGAAGGCCGATGAATGGACCGCGGGGATCCCGCTTGCGTTCTACACCGCGTCGTACACGGGGCAGGCCGATGAGTCCTTCGCGCACGGTCTCGGCGCCGACGCCTTCTGGCGAAAGCCGATGGAGCCGCAGGCCCTCATCGAGGCCGCCGAGTCCCTTGCCGGCACCGGCGGCTCCGGAACGGCCCGGCAGCCGGAACTCACGGACGAGGCCGTCGTCTTCCGGCAGTACAGCGAGCGGCTCGTCGACAAACTCGATGAGAAGGCCCGCGGTCTCGAGCGTGCGAACGCCGAGCTTCGCGCGGCCCTCGACATGCTCGAGCAGGAGGTCGCGGTCAAGCAGGGGCTCATCGAGGAGCTCAACGCAGACGTGCTCGAACGGAAGCGCGCCGAGGCCGAACTGCGCCATGAGCGCGACTTCACCCGGGGCGTCCTCGAGTATGCGGACCTGTTCATCTGCATCCTTGATCGTGACGGTCGCATCACGCTGGTGAGTAGCGGTGTCGAGCGGATCAGCGGAAAGGCGGCACGCGACCTCATCGGCGCATCAGCGCAAGACGAACTCCTTGCGCCCTCGTCGCGCGACGTGCTCACCACTGCGTTCGGGTCGCTCTCGGCGGGAGAGGTTCGGCGCTGCGAGGTCGAGGTACCGGCTTCGAGCGGCGAGCCGCACGTGATCGAGTGTGTCATCACGTGCGTCGTTGACGAGGACGGAGAGCCGGTGAGCTACAACGTCTTCGGCGTGGACGCGACCGAACGCCGGCGGCTCGAACAGCTGAAAGACGACTTCATCCAGACCGTATCGCACGAACTCCGCACGCCACTGACGAGTATCGTGGGCTTCGTCGAACTGCTTGGTGCGATGTCCGGCCAGCGCCTCACCGAGCAGACGCCTGTGATCGTGGAGCGGCTGCGCGGTAATGCGGATCGCATGCGCGGGCTGGTCGAGGAGCTGTTGGAAGTCAACGATATCGTGGCCGAGGGAGTCAAGCCGATGCTCCGGCCGGTCGACCTCGGCGAAGTCGTGCGGCTCTCGGCCGAGAGCGTGTTCCACGACGCGGAGCACCGGCTCACCGTTGTCATCGACCCGGACGTGCCGAAGGTCGTCTGCGACAGCGACCGGGTCGCGCGCGTCGTGACGAACCTGGTGGATAACGCCGTCAAGTATTCGCCCGATGGCGGTGACATCGAGGTCACGCTCGGTGTGGCCGATGACCGTGCGGTCATCTCCGTTCGCGACCACGGCATTGGAATCGGACCCGAGGAAACGGGGCGGCTGTTCGACCGCTTCTCGCAGGCCGATATGTCCTCGACCCGGGAGTATGGCGGCCTCGGACTCGGCCTGTTCATCGTGAGCGAGATAGTGCGTGCGCACGACGGCACCATCGAGGTGGAGAGCCTCCATGGCGAAGGGAGCACGTTCACGGTCCGCATCCCGGTCGCAGGTCCCTGACGCCCTCTCCACACGACCTCCACAGGTTCCGCGCGACCCCGGCGCGGGCGCGCGGTATCCTCTGACGTGTCGGTCATCAGAAGGGCGTCTTAGTGGACACACGCAGGATCTTGCTCGTAGAGGATGAAGCGCAGACGCGTTCGGTGGTCGAGGCGTACCTCGAGCGCGACGGCTACTGGGTCACCGCGGTCGGCGATGGCGCCCGGGCGCTCGAGGCGTTCGGCTCACACCGCTACGACGCGATCGTCCTCGATCTGAACCTCCCCAAGATCCCCGGCGAGGAGGTCTGCCGCCGCATCCGCGACGTCTCCGACGTGCCGATCATCATGCTTACCGCCAAAGGGGCCGAGGAGGAGCGCATCGCCGGGCTCGACCTCGGCGCCGACGACTACCTCGTCAAGCCGTTCAGCCCACGCGAGCTCGTGGCACGGCTGCGGGCGCTGTTGCGCCGTGCACATGCCGAGACCGAGCCGCAGCGTTCGCGGGCGGAGTTCGGTCCGCTCGTGATCGATCTCGCCGGCCATAAGGTGTTCGTCGATGGTGCCGAGGTCGAGCTGACCGCGAGCGAGTACAAGCTGCTTACGACGCTCTCGCGCTACCCCGGTCGCGTCTACTCGCGTATGGAACTCGTGGAGAAGGTGCTCGGCTACGATTTCGAGGGTTACGAGCGAGCCGTCGACAGTCACGTGAAGAACCTCCGCGCGAAGCTTGATGACGATCCAAAGGATCCGCGCTTCATCCACACGGTGTTCGGTGTCGGGTACCGCTTCGAGACGCCGGTGGACTCCTCGTGAAGCGCCGGGGGCTCACCTTCCGGCTGGCGTTCGCCTTTGCGGTCGTGGCCGTCGCCACGGCGCTCATCGCCGCGTTCGTCATCACGGTGACGTGGCGCAGGCAGTTCGAGGTCTACATCCAGCGCGGTGTGCAGGAGCGGGCCGATACCGTTGCCACCGTGTTTGCCGGCGAGTACGAGCGCGCCGGCAGCTGGGAGGCGATCACGCTGTTCGACCTCATCCACATCGGCTTCTCGCCGGACCTGCGCATCCAGATCCTCGACGCCGAGGGCGACCTGGTCGCCTACACCGCCGACCGGCAGGGCCGGATGACGATGGAGGGCACCCCGCCTGAAGGTGCGCAGGTGACCGCGCGCGCCGATATCGTGGTCGCCGGCGAGGTGGTAGGCGAGGCGCTTGTGGCACAGAACGCGCCCGGAGGGCTTCTGACCGAGCGCGACCTGTGGTTCCAGCGGGTATCGCTCACGGGCCTCGCGCTCGCGGCCGTCATCGCTGTCGCGCTCGCATCGCTTGCCGGCGGACTCTACGCGCGCGGCATCGTGCGGCCGATCGAGGCCGTGACCCGCGCCGCCGAAGCGCTACGCCGCGGCGACCGCTCGGCACGCACCGGCATGAGCGGCGGCGATCCGAACGCCGAGCTCGGCGCGACCTTCGACCAGATGGCCGATGCGGTCGAAACCGAGCGGCGGTTCGAGCAGCAACTCACGGCCGACGTGGCCCACGAACTCCGCACGCCGCTGCAGGCCATCCAGGCGACAGTCGAGGCGATGCAGGACGGCGTGCTTCCTACCGACGAGGAGCGGCTCGGCCTGATCCACGACGAGACGGTGCGTCTCGGCCGCCTCGCCGGCTTGATCCTCGAGCTCTCGCGTCTGGAGACCGGGGCGGCGCAGATGATGCTCGTGCCGATCGACGTGGGTGTGTCGACGGCACTCGCCATCGAGAGTTCGCGTGCGCTCATGGAGTCCACAGGGCACATGCTCGAGGAGTCGGTCGCGCCGGGACTCGTCGTCCTCGGCGACGGCGACCGGCTGACCCAGGCGGTCGGCAACTTGCTCGCCAATGCGGCGCGCTACGCGCCAGAGGGCAGCACGGTGCGCGTGCGCGTTCTGCGTGATGGTGACGAGGCCGTCATCGAGGTCGCGGACTCCGGGGCCGGTGTGGCCGAGGAGGATCGGGGCCGCGTCTTCCAGCGCTTCTGGCGCGCCGACCCGGCGCGCTCCCGCGCCAGTGGCGGGCTCGGCATCGGCC
>JAXMLJ010000017.1:0-41931 GCA_034368805.1 Coriobacteriia bacterium | reverse complement strand
TGAGCGGTACTTGATCGACGCGCGACGCGCCTGGAAGTCCGTGCAGTTGCTGCAGCTCGAGATCTCCTTGTAGCCGTCGTAGCTCGGGAGCCACACCTCGATGTCGTAGGTCTTGGCCGCGCCGAAGCCCATGTCGCCGGTATCGAGCCGGTGCTTACCGCCTACCTCGTGCGTGCCGAGATGGACGGGCAGGTCACGATGTTCGAGGTGCGCGCCGACGGGATCGTGCACAGCCTGTACGCGTACCAGAAAGCGTTCGACAGCGGCTCGCTCGTATGGACTCCCGCCGACATGGCTACAGGACCGACCGCCGTACCCGAAAGCGTCGCGGAGAAGTCGGCTGCCGAGGCGGTCCGTGCCGCGATGGCTGATGCGTTCGAGGGTCAGCCTTTCGAGGTCGTCATGGCCGGCTACCGATTCTCGTACGTCAGAGACGGACTGCTGCTGATGAACGTCAACGTCGACCCGGATGGCGGCGCTATCAGCGTCGAGACGTTCGGCGGCTGAGCCCGACCGGCTACGCGCGCCTCCCGGACACGGGCGCGTCATCCGGAGTCCGTGCCGCCACTGTCTGAAGGCTCAACCGAAGTGGCTCGTCCGAGACCACCTGGGCGAGCGTGATCGCGTCCAGGTGGGTCCAGATGATTGTGTCGAGGTGTGTCCACATCTCATGTACGCCGCAGTACTCGGAGCGGGAGCATGACTCCGGATCGCGGGAGCACTGCGCCACGGAGAACTCCGGTTCGCTTGCCCTGACGACCCGGCCGATGGTGATCGCACTCGCGGGCTCGGCGAGCGACAGCAGATGTCTCCGGTAGCCCTCGGTCTTCACGAGCCCGGCGTCGATGAGGAACGGCACGAGTGAGACGCCGAAGCTCTCGGGGACGTCCGCGACCTCGCACAGGTCGCGTGCCGAGAGTGTGGCGCCAGCCGGCAGCTGCGCCAGTTCGTACATCAGCCGGACCGCGAAGTCCGTGCGTCGTGTGATAGCCAATGAATCCCCCGGATCGTGCGATCGTGCAGTACATCGGGCCGCTAAGGCTTCGCGTGTCATTCGGCGCCGAGCGTACGTCCCCTGCTCCGCAGCGCGCGCTCCCGACAGGCGGCGGGTATGGCAGTGTGAGCGGCGTCACAGAGTATCGATCAAGCGGAGGCAGAGCGCAACGGCAGCCGATCGTCCACGCCGCACGTTGCGGGGCCGGGAGGTGTCGGGACAGGTGCAGGGGGCATACTAGGAGTTGACCGGCACGCCCGAGGAAGGAACTTCGTGCAGACACCGACCGTACTCACCGTCTTTGGCACCACTGGCGACCTGATGACCCGCAAGGTCATCCCGTCGCTTGCCTACCTGTACGTGAACGGGCGTCTGCCCGAGCGTTTTCGCGTGGTCGGCTGGGGCCGCCGCGGTTGGGACGACGGACGGCTTCGCGAGCATATCTCGGCCATCCTCGACGCATACCAGGGACCCCAACCAGAACCCGGTGCGTCACGCGAGGCGTTCCTGGAGATGTTCGGATACCACGATGGCACGTTTGACGACGCGGACGCATACCGTGCGCTCGCCGATAGGGTCGGCCGCTGCGATGCCGAGTGGGGCGTGTGCTCGAACAAGCTCTTCTACCTCGCGGTACCACCCGAGCGGTACCGCACGATCCTCGAGAACCTCGCCGGATCCGGCCTCACGCGCGGATGCAGCGACGAGACCGGCTTCACCCGCGTGCTCGTCGAGAAGCCATTCGGCTCGGATGCCACCAGTGCCCAGGAGCTCGATGCCTTCCTCGGCTCGCTGTTTGCCGAGGAGCAGATCTACCGCATCGACCACTACCTTGCCAAGGAGATGTTGCAGGGCATCATGTCGTTCCGCTTTGCCAATGCGCTGTTCGAACCGTCGTGGAGCGCGCGGCACGTCGAGCGCATCGACATCCGGCTGTGGGAGTCGATCGGCGTGGAGAAGCGCGGCGCCTTCTACGACGGCGTTGGTGCGCTCCGTGACGTGGGCCAGAACCACCTGCTACAGATGCTCGCGCTCGTGACGATGGAACAGCCGGCCGACATCTCGGCCGAGGCGATCCGGGCCGCCCGGTTGGCGCTCATCGAGGCGCTCGCTCCGCTGACACCGGCCGAGGTGGAGGCGCGCACGTTCAGGGCGCAGTACGACGGCTACTGCCAGATCGACGGCGTAGCGTCCGACTCGGGCACCGAGACGTTCTTCCGGCTCGAGACCACGCTGGCCGGCAAACGCTGGGGTGGCGTGCCGGTGATGATGGAGTCGGGCAAGCGGATGGGCCCCGCGCGCAAGGAGATCGCGGTGCGGTTCAAGCGTGCCGAGCCGTGCCTGTGCGGCGCTGAGGGCTCGTTTGAGAACGTGGTGACCTTCAGCCTCGAGCCCGAGGAGACGATCAAGATACACTTCTGGGCCAAGCGTCCCGGCTTTGATGCTGGCCTCGAGCCGCGCGAGTTCACGTTCTTCCTGTACGAGCACACCGAGAAGCTGCAGTACGTCGAGGAGTACGCCAAGCTCCTGCTCGACGCGATCGACGGCGACCAGACGCTCTTCGTCTCCACCGGTGAGGTCGCCGCGATGTGGCGGTTCATCGATCCGATATGCAGCGCATGGGCCGACGGAGCGGTACCGCTCGAGCGCTACAGAGCCGACTCGGCGGAGGTCACCGAGGCCGCTGCCGCGACGATCGCGTCGCGCGCGGCCGACGCGGCTCGCCCCGAGATCGCGATCGTCGGACTCGGCAAGATGGGCGCCGCGCTCGCGCGCAACCTGCTCGATCACAGCTGGCGTGTGGTGGGCTACAACCGCACGACTTCAGTGGCCGAGGCGATGGAAGCCGAGGGGCTCGAGGTCGTGCGGACGCTTGCCGAGGTGGCCGGGGCGCTCGCGCCGCCGCGGGTGGTGTGGCTGATGGTGCCCGCGGGTGCGGCGACCGACGCCATGCTGTTCGGTGAGGGCGGTCTTGCCGAGGTGCTCGAGCCCGGCGATATCGTCATCGACGGCGGTAACTCGCTGTGGCGAGACACGTTCGAGCGCGCACCGCGGCTTGCCTCGGCCGGTCTGCACTTCCTGGACGCGGGCACCTCCGGGGGGCCCGGCGGCGCGCGGCATGGCGCGTGCCTCATGATCGGCGGGCAGCGCGATGACTTCGAGCGTCTGACGCGCCTGTGGCAGGACATCACCGTCCCGGGCGGGTTCGCGTTTTTCGACGGACACGGCGCCGGACACTTCGTGAAGATGGTCCACAACGGCATCGAGTACGGCATGATGCAGGCCATCGCCGAGGGCTTCACCGTGCTACGCGCTTCGGAGTTCGGCATCGATCTGGCGCGCGCAGCCGAGATCTACAACCGCGGCAGCGTGATCGAGTCACGGCTGGTCGGCTGGCTTGCCGAGGGTCTCGAGGTGTTTGGCGAATCGCTTGAGGGTGTCTCCGGTTCCGTCGGCCACACCGGCGAGGGCGCGTGGACCGTCGAGACCGCGGAGGCACTCGGCGCCGAGCATCGCGTCATCCGCGACGCGCTTGCGTTCAGGCTCGAGTCAGAGGATGCGCCGAGCTACACGGGGCAGCTGCTGCAGGCGATGCGCAACCGATTCGGGGGGCATGCGCTGTAGCGTTCGAGTCGCCGGGTCGTGGGTATGTGGAGGGCGGAGTTGTCCGGGCCCCGCCCTCCAAGTGAAGAAGACCCCGCCCTACAGACCGCTGAACAGGTGCGCGACGCGCTCCCGCTCAGCAGGGAACAGGTCGATCGGCACGCGCTGTGCCCCCAGCTTCGAGGCTGCGATGTATCGTGCGCAGTCCTTGTAGGACCCACGGCACCATGACGTGCGCAACCTGCGGGCGAACTCCGGCGAGAAGCCGGTCTTGTCTGCAGCAAGGACACATGTCCCCAGGTGACGGCATGCATGAACAGCCAAGAGTCCCCCCGTGCCTAAATCGTTAATGCCATCACGAACTATACTCGCCTTAGAGCCTGCAGACAACAGGTGGGGCCGCCTACTTCCTGATCTCGGCCTTGTGCGCCTCGAAGCGCCCGCCGCCTCCCGCCGCGAACTCCTCGTACGGCGGGATCTCGTAGACGCGCAGGCGGTTGTCGAGGAAGTCGCTGAAGATGAGCAGCGTGCCGTCATCGGAGACATCGAGTGCGGTCGGCTGGTTGCCTGCGATCAACGCGTCGAGCGGGCGGCCGCTCGCGGTATCGAACACGAGGATCGAGCCCCACTCGGGCCCCGGGATGTAGTACGACTTGGGGTTGTTCTCACCCCGGCAGCTCACAAAGAGCATCTTGCCGTCGGGCGTGAGGTCGATCGTGTTGGGCTTCTCGTCGGTGTCCACGAATTTCGTGGTGGTGCCGGCGACCATGTCGTGTACCCAGATGAGATCGTCGGCCATATCCGAGATGAACAGTCGGCCGGTCGCCTCGTCGGCCACGATATGCCGGAGTGCGCCACCCCCGGTGAACAGTGCGGTGACGGCGCCGGTGGCCAGGTCGATCCGCTCGAGGTGTCCGCTGTCGAAGCCGGCGACGTAGAGGGACTTTCCGTCATCCGTGGCGTACATGCCGCGTGGCGTGTTGGAGACGCGGACGCGCGAGGCGAGCTCTCCGGTGGCAAGGTCGATGATCGAGACGTCGTCGCCGGACCAGTTGCTGGCGTAGAGCGTACCCTCATCGGGCGAGAGCTCGACCCACTTGGTCCACGCGCTTCTCGTGTCGAACTCGCAGACGACTTTGCGCGTGGCAACGTCGATCTCAAAGCACTTGGCGGTCTCCATCTGCGAGGTGTACGCGAGCGTCCCGGCCTTGTTGAAGATGACTTCCACCGCGCCGTGCTCGCCGATGTCCACGCCACCGAGCAGCTCGCCGGTGCGGGGGCTGAAGATCTGGATGGACGGCGGACCGTTCAAGATGCTCGTCCACGCCTCGCTCCCGTCGTGGGTGACCGAGACGCCCTTGGGCGCGCCGAGTGTGGTGATGGTGCCGAGGCCGTGAAGGATCTGGCCCTCGGGATCGAGGTAGTACTCGAGTGCGAGCGGGGAGTCCAGGAACAGCTCGCGCGCAAACGTGTTGAAGCCGCTCATCGTGATCGCGAGTGTGACCGGGCCGGCCGCCACCTGCTGCTCAAAGGGCGTGGTGCCCGAGAGCACCTGGCCGTCGGCACGGGTCATCGTGCACGCTGCGCCCTCGGGATGGGTGATGACCGAGACGGTTTGCGGCAGCGCCGCGAGCGTGTAGCCGAGCTTGGTGGTGCGGCCGCGCTTGAGCTCGGCGACCACGGTGACAGGCTCGAACCCGGCGCGCTCGCAGACGACCGTGTACGTGCCGGGCTCCAGATCCTCGACCTCGAGCGTGCCGGTACCGACCACCGAGCCGTCGAAGAGGATCATCGCGTCGGCGGGCGTGACCGTGATGAGCGCCGAGGCGGGCCGCGTGAGCACGAAGACCGCGATGCCTGCCGCCGCGAGCATCACGACGACGAGGATCGCGAGCGCTCGTGCACGGCCGCCGGTGCGCCTCTGACCGCGTGCGGGCCTGCGCCCGTGCGCCTTGCCCGCCACATACTGCGGCCGGGGCGTGCCGCCTGATGCGCCTCCGGAGCCCCGGCTCGCCACGCGACCGGGTTCGACGACAGGCGGACGCGCGCGCCTGGTCTTCTTCGCGCGGTGACGGTCCGATCTCCGGTAGCCGTACTCGTCCATCGTCTCGTGGTCTCGCTTCATTCGGCCGCACATACCGTACCATGCCGAACGCGCGACTCCGCGGGCCTTCGCGTGCGCCGCTCAGGTGCCGATTCCGAGCTCCCACTCGAGAAGTGCGATCGCTTCGTCGGGCGTTGCGGCGTCAAGCAGCCGTCCGCTTCCCGTTGCGCGCATCGCGGGTCCCGGATCCCAGCCGAGTACGATGACCGTCTTGCCTGCGGTGAGCGCCAACGCCACCTCGGAAAGCGTGCCGGCGCCGCCCGGCAGCGCGATTACCACGTCGCTCGAAAGGACGTTGATGACGTTGCGGGCGTCTCCCATCCCGGTGCGGATCGCCACGTCCAGGTGCTCGCTTGCCTCCGAGCCGTCGGCAGCCGGCAGCACCCCGATGACCAGCCCGCCCACTTCGCGCGCACCGCGAGAAGCCGCGTCCATCACGCCGGTGGCTCGGCCACCGGTGAGCAACACCCAGCCGCGCCCGGCGATCATCATCCCGAGCCTGTGTGCCAACGAGAAGGCGGCCCCATTGAGGGGCCGCCCTGATCCCATCACGCCGATGACGGTGCGCATGCACGTCACCCCCTCGGCATCATGTTACTTGAGTTCGAAGACCACGGTCACGTTTGCGCTCACGTCGAGCTGGCCAGGTTCGATCGCGATCGAGGAGTCGGCCGCCGCGGCGCGCTCGAGTCCGCCGTAGTAGATCGGCGGCACGGTCACGCCGGCCTCGCTCACGCTGATGATCTCGCCGAGCGTCTTGCCGGCGGCCTTGGCCATGGTCTCGGCACGCCTGCGCGCATCGGCGATGGCATCGTCGATCGCCGTGTCCTCGGCGCCGTCCCGGTCGTCCAGGGTGAAGTTCGGCCCGCCGATGTCGGTCGCCCCGGCGCCACTCGCCGCGCCGATCACGTCACCGATCTTGTCCAGGTCGCGGATCTTGACGCGGACCTGCACGTTTGCGCGGTAACCCGTGACCGTCGGTGCCTTGCCCTCGCTGCCCGAGTACTCGGGATACACGCTCACGTTGGCGGTCTGGATGTCGTCGGCGGGGATGCCGGCGTCCTTGATGGCGGACACGATCGCGTCTGCCGACTCGCCCGCCGTGTCGAGGGCGGCCTTGGCCTCGGGCTCGAGGACGGTCACGCCAAAGTACATCTCGGCCGTGTCCGGGGCCGCCAGCGACGTACCCGTGCCCGACGAGGTGACGGTGTTGAGCGGCACCGCGCCTTCAGAGGTGACGATCTTGGTGGTGCAGCCTGTTGCCGCCAGCAGTCCGGCGACCACGATGGCGACGACGATCAAGCGTCGGTCCATGACCCCTCCTTGCGTGTTATGGCGCGCGACGGCACCTGTCATGCGGGTGTGCATATACCCTCAGACGACAAGAAGACCCCGCCGGTTTCCCGGCGAGGTCCTCTGATTTTCCGTGTGGCGCGCCCTGCAGGATTCGAACCTGCGACCTTCTGATTCGTAGTCAGACGCTCTATCCGGCTGAGCTAAGGGCGCATTGCGCGCGCGGGGCTTTCGTATCCTGCCCTCTCACACGCGAGATGTCAAATGGCGGAGAGTGAGGGATTCGAACCCTCGAAGGAGTAATTAACCCCTTACTCGCTTAGCAGGCGAGCGCCTTCAGCCGACTCGGCCAACTCTCCGCGTGGAGTGACGCGGAAGCGATTATACACGGGAGCCACGTTCGCGGCGACAGCGGGGTGGCTATCGGGCCGACGAGCCGACCGGCCTACGTCTGCTTCGCCACTTCAGCGTGCCGATGAGCTCCTCGGCGGGCATGGCCGCGAGTGTCTCGACTACGGATCGATCCACGCGAGTCGAGTTCGAGCGAGGCGCCGCATACTGGTGGAGCACCTTGACGCCCATCTTCTCGAGCTCGGCGTTGACCTCGAGGATGTGCTCCGGGTGCCGCTTGAGCGTGCGCGCGCCCTGGTCGGTGCCAGCCGCCGCCCCCTTCGGGAACAATCCGGGGTGTAGTCACGAAGCGGCGGATGTCCGCCGCGCATCGATCGGGGGATACGATGTCACGCTACGGAAACACCTTCAAGACGCCGCTCGGGCCGGAGCAGGCGCGACAGACCGCAACTCAGTATCTGCAGGGCGAGGGATTCAAGTATATGGAGGAGCGCGGCGAGATGGTCTGGCGCAAAGGGGTGGGGGCGCTCGCCAATCCGCAGTTCATCAAGTGCGAGGTGTCCGACGACGGCACCGTGCGCATCGAGTCGTGGACCGCCGGAGTCTCGCTGATCCCGGGAGTCTATGGCGGTGAGCTCGATCCCACCCAGGGCGCTTTCGGCTTCGCGGTCAAAGCGGCGCTGAAGCCCCGCATCCGCGAACTGGAGAGCCGACTCGGCGGGACGACGGCCGCCTCCGGCGCCACGGACACCGTGGCGACGACGGGTGCGGCAGGCACGGCCGCTGCCGCATGGTATCCGGACCCGACCGGGAGGCACGAGATGCGGTACTGGGACGGAGCGAAGTGGACCGCTGACGTCGCCGACGGCGGTGCCGCTGCGACCGACCCGGAGGGCGTCTCGTGACGCGCCCGCCGACCATGAGGGCCGTCGTGAAGGCCGCGCCGGGGCCGGGCGTGTCACTCGTGGAGGTGCCGGTCCCGCGCATCGGCCCGGGGGAGCTGCTCATCCGCATCGAGAAGGTCGCCATCTGCGGCACCGACGTGCACATCTACGAGTGGGACCTCTGGGCGCAACACACCATCCGGCCGCCGCAGATCCTCGGGCACGAGTTCGTGGGCCACATCGCCGAGGTCGGCGAGGGCGTGAGTGGCTTCACCGTGGGCGAGCGCGTCTCGGGCGAGGGGCACATCGTGTGTGGCGTGTGCCGCTCGTGCCGGGCCGGTAGGCGGCACCTGTGCACGAACACCATCGGCGTCGGCGTCAACCGCGACGGCTGTTTCGCCGAGTATCTTGCGATCCCGGCATCCAACGCCTGGCATGTCGCCGACTGCATCCCGTCGCGGATCGCCGCCATCTTCGACCCCTACGGCAATGCGACACACGCCACCCTGAGCTTCGATCTCGTCGGCGAGGACGTGCTCATCACCGGCGCCGGCCCGATCGGCATCATCTCGGTGGCGATCGCGAAGCACGTGGGTGCGCGAAACGTCGTCATCAGCGACGTCAACGACTACCGTCTCGCGCTCGCCACGCGCATGGGGGCGACGCGCACGGTGAATGTGACGCGGGAGTCGATCGCCGATGCGATGGCCGAGTTGGGGATGGTGGGCTTCGACGTGGGCCTCGAGATGAGCGGCAACGGCGAGGCGTTCGAGACGATGCTCGAGAGCATGTACCACGGCGGCAGGATCGCACTCCTCGGCATCGCGCCGGGACCGGTGAAGATCGATTGGGACGAGGTGGTCTTCCGCGGCCTGACCATCAAGGGTATCTACGGCCGCGAGATCTGGGAGACCTGGTACAAGATGCAGACCATGCTCCAGAGCGGCCTGGACATCTCGCCGGTCATCACGCACGAGCTGCTTTTCGAGGAGTACGAGGCTGGGTTTGCGGCGATGATCGCGGGCGAGAGCGGCAAGGTGATCCTCGAGATGGTGCCGGGCACCGACGCCGGTGAGTGTGACTGACGCCAGCGGGCGCGAGCGCAGCCGAGCGCGGGCGGCGGCTGGCGGTCACGCGCTGGCGGCGCGTGAGAGGAGACGCACGATGCTGGGAGACATGCGCGAGACGCTCCGGGCCGAGATCGCGGCCCTGCATGCGGCGAGCCTCTACAAGACCGAGCGGGTGATCGTCTCCCCGCAGGGGTCCGACATCCGCGTCGCCATTCCGGGCGCCGACGAGCCTCTCGAGGTCGTGAACTTCTGCGCCAACAACTATCTCGGGCTCGCCAGCGACACCAGGGTCGTCGATGCGGCCGAAGCCGCACTTGAGCGCTGGGGCTACGGGACGTCGTCGGTGCGGTTCATATGCGGCACCTTCGCCGTGCACAAGGAGCTCGAGTACCGCATGAGTGAGTTCCTCGGCACCGAAGACACGATCCTGTTCTCGTCGTGCTTCGACGCCAACGGAGGGTTCTTCGAGCCTTTCTTCGGCCCCGAGGACGCGATCGTGGCCGACGCGCTCAACCACGCCTCGGTCATCGACGGCGTGCGCCTCACGAAGGCGAAGCGCCTCATCTACGCGCACTCGGACATGGACGATCTGCGCGCCAAGCTCGAGGAGGCACGAGACGCGCGGTTCCGCGTGATCGCCACCGACGGTGTGTTCTCGATGGACGGCGACATCGCGGACCTGGCCGCCATCTGCGACCTTGCCGACGAGTACGGCGCGCTCGTCATGGTGGACGACAGCCACGCTACCGGGTTCGTGGGGCCTACCGGCCGCGGCACGCCCGAACTCTGCGGCGTGACCGGCCGCGTGGACGTGATCACCACCACCTTCGGCAAGGCACTCGGCGGGGCGTCGGGCGGGTGTGTGAGCGGGCGCGCCGAGATCGTGGAGTGGCTCCGGCAGAAGAGCCGCCCGTACCTGTTCTCCAACACGCTCGCGCCGGTGGTAGCGGCCACGACGGTGGCCGTGCTCGGCCTGCTCGCCGAGACCACCGAGTTGCGCGACCGGCTCGAGGCGAGTACGCGCACCTTCCGCGCGCGCATGATCGAGGCCGGCTTCGACATCCGCCCCGGCGAGCACCCGATCGTGCCGGTGATGCTCTACGACGAGGCGCTCGCGCACACGATGGCCGACGCGTTGCTCGATGAGGGCATCTACGTGATCGGCTTCAGCTATCCGGTCGTGCCGAAGGGCGCCGCGCGCATCCGCGTTCAGATCTCGGCGGCGCACACCGACGAGCAGCTTGCGCGAGCGGTCGACGCGTTCGTGAGCGTGGGCAAGCACATGGGCGTCATCGGGTAGCGCGGCCGTCGATCAGCGTGAGCGATTCGTCGGCGTGTGCCGCCATGCGGGGGTCATGCGTGACCATGAGGCAGGTCATCGCGCGCTCGTGCACCTGTGCTTTGAGGAGCTCGACCACCTGCAGTCCGCGCTCAGTGTCCAGACTCGAGGTCGGCTCGTCAACGAGCATGATCTCCGGAGCGTTCATCAGCGCCCGTGCGATCGCCACGCGCTGGCGCTCTCCCCCCGACAGCAGGGAGGGCTTGTGGGCCGCGCGGGCGGTAAGGTCGAAGTCGGCAAGCAGCGTATCGGCGAGTTGGCGATGCGTGCGCGTCACCCGGCCGGAGAGGTGCGGTACGAGCAGCAGGTTCTCTCTCGCGGTGAGGTATGGCACGAGATGATGGTCCTGGAACACGAGACCGACCTTCTCGCGGCGGAATCTCGCGGCTTGCGCGGCGGTTCGAAGGTGCACTGCGTGGCCGCCTATCATGATCTCGCCCGAGGTGGGCCCGAGCAGCCCGGCGATGATCGAGACGAGCGTGGTTTTGCCCGAGCCCGACGGCCCGAGGATCGCGAGCAGCTTCCCTTTGCCGAGCGTGAAGGAGACGTTGTCGAGCGCCGTGACCCGGGTGCGCCCCTCGCCGTACGACTTGGTGATGTTCCTGACCTCGAGCATCACGGCTCCGTCCGGCCGAGCGCCGTTGCCGGATCGATCCTGAGGATGCTGCGCAGCGAGAAGAGGCTGCCGAGATACGCGGTGCCGAATATGGCGAGCACGCTCGTGGCCCAGCGAACCGGGTCGGGGTCGAACGCCATCATGGGGGGCATTCCCGCGCCGGCCGCGATCGCAAGTGCGGTGCCGAACACCGTCGCGACGGTCACCAGGATGGTGATCTGGATGATGAGCTCGCGGTAGAGGTGGGCGTTCGAGGCGCCGATGGCTTTGATGGCGGCCACCTGACTCGTCTTGTGGAGTGTGGTGATGTAGAAGAACACGCCAACGAGCAGGGCGCCGATCACGATCGAGACCACCTGGATCCCACCCACGGCAAGGATCATCTCGGGCATTCCGTTGCCGGCTCTGGCGGAGTCGGCAGGTGTGGCAAGGGCGTACGATCCGTCGAACTCGCGCTCGAGGTCGGCGATCGAGACGCCGTCTTCGAACTCGATCGCGGCGATCGAGGCGCTGCCGGTGAACTCCCGTGCCATCCGTGCGCCGGCCTCGGCATCGGCTCCGCCTTCGTCCTCGACGCGGCCGAGAACCGAGGCGACGTGCAGATCCTCCCAGGTGGAGAGGTCCACGAACAGCGTGGGGACCATGACGTAGCGCCGGTCCTCCGTGAATCCGACCACGGTGAGCTCGGCGTTCACGGGAGTGAGCGTGAGCGTGTCACCCAGTTCGACGCCCTCGAGCTTTGCGGTCACGTCGACCACCGCTTCTCCCGGGCCCGGTTCGCCCGTGCCCTCGACGATCGGCAGCTGGTCGAACCTGTCGCCCAGACCCAGGATGCGGACGTCGAAGGGCTCCTCGGCAGATCCCACGGTGGCGAAGGTGTGCCCAACGCCGTAGACGCTCATGACGCCCGGGGTGGCAGCGATCACCTTCAGGTCGTTCACGGTCAGGATGCTTCGTTCGAGCGTGGGGTAGGTGTCCCGCTGGAAGACGAGCGCGTCGGCGGCGAGCGAGGACTTGGCGCCCGACATCCCGGTCAGCAGTCCTTCGGACATCGCCGAGGTGACCATGGTGAGCGACACGACCAGTCCGATTGCAAGGGCGATCAGGCTGAACTTGAGCTTGCTTCCGAGCAGTTCCTTGAGCGCGAGCAACGTGGCTCCCTGTTGTGGTTGCTGTCGCATGGCGGAGGGGGTGGGATTCGAACCCACGAGACCCTTGCGGGCCTACCGGTTTTCAAGACCGGAGCATTCAACCACTCTGCCACCCCTCCGCGCACGAGGATTATAGCCCGCGCACCCTCAACCGTCCTGTAGAACGGGCGATCAGTCCATCGGCACGAAGCTACGCAGAAGCCCCCGCCGTTCCCGACGGGGGCCTGCGCGAGCACCTCTGTGCGGTCGGGCGGACCCGGCCGGCGTCCTTCTCGCTACGCTCCCGAGGGAGCAGGAACATCCGATGCGTACTGCGCCGCCGGCTGCGCCAGCGAACCCCGCCTTACCTTGGTGTAGACCATGAAGAAGTAAGGGATCGCCGCTATCTGGGTCAGCAGGATCAGCAGCACCCAGAGGAGCCGGTTGTTGCTCGTTGCCGTGGCGCCCGGGTACTCCCACTCCTCGCGCACCACCGAGTCGATGAGCATCCACAGCCACAGCAGGGGAGCGGCCAGGGAGAGCACCACCACTACCAGTGTGAACGATGCGACGCTCACACCAAAGACCAGTCCGATCGCTTCCATCACGTACATCCTTCCATCCGAGCAGGCCCGAAGTGGCCTGCGTGTCGTCTACTCCACGGTCTCCACGGTCACGTCGCCTACCCCGCGTCGCAGCGAGATCTCATAGCGCACATCGGCATCGTCGAAGGCGTCGTTTATGAGCGCATCGCCGTCTTGCCGGAAGCCATCGGCCTGGTACGTGCCGAGCCCGTCTCGGCTGCCCATGAGGCGTATCCCGACATGCTCGGGCACGCGCAGCGTGAACGCGCCTGCGCCGACATTGATCGTCGCCGTCAGGTCATCTGTCGGATCGCTCGGGAGCTCGATCGTGGAGTCTCCCGCACCGAGGTTGACCTGCAGTCGGCGCACGTCGAGAGTGCGCAGGTCCAGATCGCTCTCCCCGGCACCCATGTTCACGATGAGGTCGAGCGGTACCCCATCGGCGAGCGCGATGTCCCACACGTACCTGATCTGGCCGGTGAGGCTCAGTCTCGGCCGCGAGGGCGTGCGGACCGAGAGGTGGCCCTCGCCATCACGCACGTCGTAGCTGACCTCCGGCCGCCACCGATCGTCGGTGTCCTCGTAAGCGGCCTCCCTCGCGCCGTCGGCGCCACCGCCGATCGTGGGCTTGCCCGCGCCCATCTCGAACTCGGCGGCCATCTCCGACGCGCCCTCAACGCCGATGCGGTCGCTGTCGCTTCCGACTTCGACGGCCGGCAGCTCCACGCGGACGCATCCGGTGGTCGCGAGCAGCGCCGTGGCGGCCAGCACCGTGCCTGTGAGCAGTACTCGTGTCTTCATCATCGTCGCTCCCATCATCGGACCTCCGGTCCGTCGGAATACCGTCCTACAAGCAGCGCCTTGGCGTATGCGGCGTGCAGCGCGCCGATCCCGCGGCACAGGTGCAGCGTCAGCACGAAGCCGAGCAGCCCGCCGGCCATCACCAGCGGCGTGGCCCAGGGCTCGATCATGTAGCCGTAGCCGCCCCACTGGAGCAGGGGATAGTCGGTGAACAGCTGCGCGATCGGGTAGAGCACGCCGGTCGCCGACAGCGTCACCGCGACGGTCACGAGCGTGAAGTAGATGATGCCGAGCGGCAGCTGCAGGATCATGTACAGGATGCTCGTCCACGTGCGCCAGTCCGTGAACCACTGCTTGATGCGCGAGGGGATGTCGCCTTCCGGCACGCCGGGACGCGGACGCCGCGGCATGCGTACGCCGAGGAGCGCCTCCACGAGCCGCCCTTCTGCCAGCGAGATAGCGCGTACCACCGCGAAGAAGAGCAGCAGCACGAGTACGCCCACGCCGATGGGCAGCAGTCCGAGGCCGGTGGGCAGCAGCGCGGCCACCAGCGTGAAGTACACGATGCCGGTCGCCAGCGAGAGTACGAGGTAGAAGAACGCCCCGTAGCTTCTCGGGTCGATCACCGCGCCGAAGAACCGCGTGATTGCGCTGGCCTGCGCCGGTCGCTCCGGCGTCTTGAGCGCCCGTGCGACGGTGATCTCCGTCTCGAGGTACGCCGCGGCGACCTCATCAGGCGTGCCGTATCGCTCGACGACCGCCGCGAAGCAGTCGGCGTCGTTCTCAGCGCACCCGGCGAGCTCGGCGTGCAGATACTCCTCGGCATCGTAGAGGGCATCCTGTACGAGTGCGGGGTCGGCGCCGCCGAACGCGGCCCTGAGTGAGTGCAGATACTGTTCGATCATTTCGAGTCTCGACCCCCTTTCAGTGTTCCATCCACGAATATGCGCGTGCGTTTCCAGACATCCGACCACGAGGCAAGCACCGCCGAGCCTTCAGCGGTGATCGCGTAGTACTTGCGCGGCGGGCCGGTCACCGACGGTTCCACCCGGCTCGAGAGCAGGCCCTGCCCCTCCAGCGACCGGAGCACCGGGTAGAGCGTGCCTTGCTTGAACGCCATGCCGCCACCGGCTTCGCCTTCGAGCTGTTTGGCGATCTGGTAGCCATACAGCGCCTCCTCGGAGCGATCGAGGATCGCGAGGAGTACGAGCGCCACCGTTCCCGCGTTCAGCTCCTTCTGGAACTTGCGCACCGCTGTGTCCAGCGTGTCTCCCACGAGCGGTCGCCTCCTGTCCTACTCGGTTACTACTATTGAGTCCACACTAGTGCACAACCACAATACTATGAAGTTCACACTAGTCAAGGGGTGATCTGGAAGATCTTCGTCAGGCCCCGCGTGGTGTAGCATCATCGCGTGGACGCCGACGCGACATACATGGCCCTGGCCCTCGAGCAAGCCCGGCTCGCTGCCGCAGAAGGCGAGGCGCCGATCGGCGCCGTGCTTGTGTGCGATGGTTCGGTCGTTGCCCGCAGCCGCAATGCGCGCGAGTCGGCGGCCGACCCCACCGCGCATGCCGAGATGATCGCCATCCGTGAGGGGGCCGGGCGTCTCGGTAGATGGCGGCTGTCGGGGTGTACGCTGTACGTGACGCTCGAGCCCTGTCCCATGTGCGCCGGCGCGCTTGTCAATGCGCGCGTCGACAGGCTCGTCTACGGTGCGGCCGATCCCAAGGCCGGCGCCATCGGCACGCTGTACGACCTCTCGGACGACCCGCGGCTCAACCATCGGTTCGAGGTGACGGCCGGGGTTCTCGAAGCCGAGTGCGGGGAGATACTGAAGGAGTTCTTCAAGGGGTTGCGCGCGGGGCGCGCCGGGGAGTGAGGGGACCCGTGATGAGACGCAGGGCAGCACGGCTCACGCTTGCGATCGGACTCGCGACCGTTTGTGCGGTCCTCGTTGCGGCGCCCGCATATGCCAAGTCCTACCGGATGACGCAGGTAGACATCGTGGCCGAGGTGGCCCCGGACGGCTCGATGCTCGTGACCGAGCAGCGCACGTTCGACTTCTCGGGCGACTACACGTTCGCGTACTGGGAGCTCGACACGTCGCGCGCGGAACGGATCGAGATACTCGGCGTGGCGGGGCCTGAAGGTCCGTACTCGCCGACGACCGACTACGACGCCCGGGACACACGTCCACCGCAGACCTACCAGGTCACCGACCTCGGGCATGCACTGGACGTGCGTGCGTTCTTCCGTGCCGGGGACGTGGCGCACACGATCACCCTTCAGTACCGCGTCTACGGCGCGGCCAAGCGCTGGCAGGACACGTCCGAGCTCTACTGGCAGTTCGTCGGCGACCGGTGGGAGCTCGATTCGGGCAACGTGACCGTCCACATCGTGCTGCCGTCCGGCGTCACCCGCGAGGATGTGAAGGCCTGGGCGCACGGGCCGCTCACGGGCGACGTCGTGCTCAACGACGATGGCACGGTTGACCTCATCGTCGATCGCGTACCGACTGGCGTCTTCGTGGAGGGACGCGTCGTGTTCCCCGCCGAGGCGCTCTCCTCAGCGCCGCAGTTGTCCGAGTCGATGCTCGAGACGATCCTCGCCGCCGAGGACCGGCTCGCGCGTGACGCGAACACCGAACGCACGATCGCCCGTGCGAGCACGGGCGGCTCGATGGGCGTTGCGGCCCTCCTGCCGCTCGGCGCCCTCGGCTGGGCGTTCGCGTACTGGCGAACGCACGGCAAGGAGTACAAGCCGCAGTTCCGGGGCGAGTACTACCGCGATCTGCCCTCGGACCTCTCTCCGGCCCAGGTCTCGGCGCTCATGAACATGGACTCCCCGGACGACAAGGCGATCAGCGCGACGATCATGGACCTCATCGACCGCGGCGTGATCGCGATCGAGCGCGTCTACGTGGACAAGAAGGTCATGCTCGGCCTCGGCAGCAAGAGCGTGGAGACGTACAAGCTCACGCGCCGCCGAGACAAGGAACAGGGGCTCAGCCCGAGCGAGAAGTCGCTGCTCAGCCTGGTGTTCAGCACAATCGCCGATGCCGACGAGGTCACGATGGAGGACCTGAAGGCTATCGTGAAGAAGCAGAGCAAGGCCGATGCGTGGGGTTCGGGCGTCACGACGTTCAAGGCGAAGGTCGTCGAGGAGATCCAGAGTCGCGGGCTGCTCGAGGAGAAGGGTGGCAACGCCGTCGGCGGGTTCATAGCGCTCGGCGTGATCACGGGTCTGCTCGGCCTGGTGCCCCTGCTGATCGTGGGCAACGGCTACCTGCTGCCCTGGACGATCCTCATCGGCGCCGCGGTGATCGTGCTCGGTGCGAACATGAAGCGCCGGAGCCCCGAGGCGGCCGAGCTCGCCGCGCAGTATCAGGCCGTGCGCAACTACCTCAAGGACTTCGGCCGGATGCAGGAGAAGCCACCCACCTCTGTGGTGCTGTGGCGCCACTTCCTCACGCTTGCGGTCGTCTTCGGCATCGCCGACGAGGTCATCAAGCACCTGCACGTGCTCGTGCCCGAGGTCATGGCGGACCCGGTCATGGGGACGTGGGCGTGGATGACCGCGCCGGGCACCGACGGCATGACGCCGATGAGCGCGCTCTCGACGGGGATGGTGTCCGTTTCGAGCGTCGCCACATCGAACAACTCGTCCTCCTCCGGTAGTGGTGGCGGGTTCTCGGGCGGCGGAGGCGGCGGAGGAGGGGGCGGCGGTGGCGGTGCCGGATAACGACGACATGCCAGGCGGGCGCCGGCCCGCATCCCGCCGCTGGCGGCCGCTGGTCGATCTTGGCGTCTTCTCGGCGATCTTCGCAGTCGCGCTCGTCTCGGCGGCCTGCTATCTCGTCATCTATCACACGTCGGCGATCTGGTCGGTGGACGGGGTCTCACAGCACTTCCCGATGCTCTACTACCTGAACCTCTGGCTGCGCAGGATCGTCTACGACCCCGGGGCCGGCGTGCCCCTCTGGTCGTGGAATATCGGCCTCGGAGCCGACGTGGCGGGGTCGCTTTCGTGGCCCGTTCTCGGTGACCCGTTCGCGGTGCTCAGCCTGCTCATGCCGATGGCCAAGATGGAGCTTGCCTACACGCTTGCGTGGGTCGCGCGTCTGTTCGTGGCCGGGCTGGCCGCTTTCGGCTACATCCGGGCGAGAGGGGCGCGGCCGCTGGCTGCCACCGCCGGCGCCCTCGTGCATGTGTTTGCGACGTTCGCCCTGTACGGTGCGATGCGTCATCCGTTCATGGCCAACGCGCTCGTCTTTCTGCCACTCGTCTTATGGGGCATCGAGCGCGCGCTCGACCGGCGTCGGACGTGGCTGCTCCCGCTGGCCGTGATGGTGGCTGCGGTATCCAACTACTACTTCTTCTACATGATCACGATCGTCGCCGTGATCTACGCCGTCGCGCGGTACGTGGAGCTCACACCGAGGGGGGAGCGCTTGCGCGGCTTCGTGCCGGTCGCGGCTCGCGTCGGCGGACTGTACGCGCTCGGCGTGCTCATGGCCGCCGCATCGCTCTTCCCATCAGCCGCGGCCGTTCTTGCAAGCGGACGCGGCGGCGGCGGGCTGCCGGATCTCCTGTTCGAGATGAGCGGCTACGTGAGGATGCTCCATCGCCTGTCCGCGGGGATCGCTCCCTCGGCGATGCCGTACCTGGGCTTCAGCGCCGTCGGGATGGCGTTGCTTCCGATCTTGTTCATGCGCCGCGGCAACCTGGCCACCAAAGTCATGCTCGTGCTGTTCCCGGTCTTCGTCGCGCTCCCGATCGTCGGTTCGGTCTTCAACGGGCTGAGTGCGCCGACCGGCCGGTTCACGTTCGCATGGGGGCTGTTCATCGGTCTGGGCGTGGCCCAGGTCCTCTCGAGCGAGCAGCGCATCAGCTGGCGGGAGATACGCGCGTCGCTCGTGTTCCTCGCCGTCTACCTCGTCGCGCTCTATGCGAGCGGGGCCGAGATCCAGAGCGCGTCGCTGCTCCCGCTCGTTCTGGCCGCATTCGCGCTGCTCGTGATGGCGTTCGAGCACGCGCCTGCCGTCGAGCAGGAACCGGGATCGCCCGGCCACGGTTCTCGCCTCGGAGAGGCGTGGACCGCCCCGGCGACGCGGTGGGTGTTCGTGGCCCTGATCGTGGCGGGTATCGCCGGCAACGCGGTGCACCTGTACGACTTCCGCTACCAGAACATGCTCTCGTCGTGGTCCGAGCACGACACCGTGCTCGATCGCTACCTCGCGAACTCGGGTATGGCCGCGCAGAAGCTGCCGAAGGACGGTTTCTATCGCGTGGAGAAGCAGGAGTACGTGATGGGTTCGTACGCTTCGTCCCCGTTCTCCAACGACCAGCTCGTCCAGAAGTACTTCGGTACGTCGGGATACTACTCGGTGATGGACAGCCATCTCGTGGACTTCATGGACGAGATGAACAACCGCAGCAGGCACCTGCCGTTCACGTTCCACGGCTTTGACGATCGCGTCGGGCTGCTGACGCTGCTCGGCGTGGAGTACTACATCGGCATACCGCGCTACGCGCACTACGTGCCGTACGGCTTCGAGCCGGCCGAGGAGTACTCAACCGACGAGTACACGGTCTACCGGAACGAGCATGCGCTGCCGATCGGTTTCGTGTACGACCGCGCGATCGAGCGCTCGGTCTACGAGGGCCTGTCGGTGCTCGAGAAGCAGCAGGTCATGCTCGACGCGGCCGTGATCGACGACGGCGCGCTGCCCGATCTGCCGCGGGCGGAGCGGGGCGCACCTGTCGTCGATGTCCCCTACGAGGTGATCGCTACCGAGGGGGTCGACATCGACACCGGCGTCCGCACGCTCACCACGACCGAGGACGATGCCCGGTTGACGCTCGGCACGACGCCTGTCGAGGACGCCGAACTCTATGTGGAACTCGTGCGGTTGGACTTCACGGTGCAGTCGCCGCTCGAGCGGCTCGAGGAGGAACTCGGGAAGAACCCCTCGCGCCTCAAGGTCCTGGCTGCCGAGCACCGGTACCGGGACTTCGCACAGCCGGCGTTCTCGGAGATCGTCTATGGCGCCGGAGGACCCCGCAAGGTCGTGCGCAGGTACCGCGACGGTCATCTCTACGCGTGGGGCGACCACTCGCATGTTGTGAACCTCGGGTACAAGGAGTCGGGCGTCGATGAGGTGACGATCGACCTCGATGGCATCGGCAGCGGCACGTACGAGTCCCTGCACGTCTGGGCGATTCCCATGGCCGCGTATGAGACGAGCGTGAGCCGGCTAGCCGGGCGGGCGATGACCGACGTCGAGATCGGCACCAACCGCGTGACCGGTCGGGTATCCTCTGACGTGGACGGCCTGCTCTACCTGAGCATCCCGTTCAGCGAGGGCTGGACCGCCGAGGTGGACGGCGCGACGGTTCCCACCATCCGGACGAACACCGCGTTCACCGGCGTTCCGATCGCATCGGGCGAGCACGAAGTGACGCTCAGGTACTTCACGCCGTGGCTTGCGGAAGGGCTCGTGACGACCGCGGTGGCGTTTGTGGTCTTCGGCGCCGTGATCGTCGTTCCGGTGGTGCGCCGACGAGTCCGGAGAAGCCGGGCCGCATGAGAGAGGTCGCGCATCGGACACGGTCCGGTGACGCAGGAGTCGTGAGGAGCAGCGATGAAGGTAGTGATCCTGGCAGGCGGGCTCGGTACCAGGCTCTCCGAGGAGACGCAGGTCAAGCCCAAACCGATGGCCGAGATCGGCGACAAGCCGATCCTGTGGCACATCATGAAGATCTATAGCTCGTTCGGATTCAACGACTTTATCATCTGCCTCGGCTACAAGGGGTACGTGATCAAGGAGTACTTCTCGAACTACTTCCTGCACAACAGCGATGTGACCTTCGACATGCGTGACAACCGCGTCGAGGTGCACCAGAACGCCACCGAGCCCTGGCGCGTGACGCTCGTAGACACCGGCGCCGAGACGATGACCGGCGGGCGCATCAGGCGGATCGCTCCGTACGTGGAGGACGATACCTTCATGCTCACCTACGGTGACGGCGTGTCCGATGTGGACGTCGCCGCGCTGCTCGCCGATCACCGTGCGAGCGGTCGGGAAGCGACGCTCACCGCGGTCCAGCCGCTCGGCCGGTTTGGCGCGCTCGAGATCGGTGCCGACGGCACGGTCGACTCGTTCCGAGAGAAGCCGCTCGGCGACGGCGACTGGATCAACGGCGGCTTCTTCGTGTGCCAGCGCAGTGTGTTCGACCGCATCGCAGGCGATGCGACCGTCTGGGAGCGCGAGCCGCTCGAGTCGCTTGCCGCCGATGGCCAACTGCACGCCTACCGCCACGAAGGCTTCTGGCAGCCGATGGACACGCTGCGCGACAAGACGCATCTCGAAGGGCTGTGGGCCTCGGGCTCCGCGCCGTGGAAAGCGTGGTGACCGGCGTGAGCCTCTCGCACCTGTTCGGCGAGGCGTACGAGGACCGGCGTGTTCTCGTCACGGGGCACACGGGCTTCAAGGGCTCGTGGCTCACGCAGTGGCTCCGGATGCTCGGCGCCGAAGTGACCGGTTACGCGCTCGAGCCCGCCACCGACCCGGCGCTGTGGGACCTACTCGCGCTCGAGGGCACGACGGACTCGGTCATCGCCGACGTGCGCGACGGCGCGCGGCTCGCGGCGGTCATGGCCGAGGCGCGGCCCGAGATCGTCTTTCATCTCGCCGCGCAGCCGCTCGTACGGCTCTCGTACGACGAGCCGCATCTTACCTACGAGACCAACGTCATGGGTACGGTGAACGTCTTGGAGGCGGTGCGCGCGACACCCGGCGTCCGGGCGGTCGTCAACGTCACGAGCGACAAGTGCTACGAGAACCGCGAGATCGACCACGCGTACCGCGAGGGCGAGCCGATGGGCGGCTACGATCCCTACAGTTCGAGCAAGGGCTGCGCCGAGCTCGTCGCCTCGGCGTACCGGCGGTCGTACTTCGGCGCCGCAGAGGGTCCGCGCCTTGCGTCGGTTCGCGCCGGCAACGTGATCGGCGGCGGTGACTGGGCGCTCGACCGCATCGTGCCCGACTGCGTGCGTGCGCTGGCCGCGGGCGAGCCGATCGTGGTCAGGAACCCCGGCGCTGTCCGACCGTGGCAGCATGTGCTCGAGCCGCTCTCGGGCTACCTGTGGCTGGGCGCCCGGCTTCTCGACGGCGAGGAGGGCTTCGACACGGCGTGGAACTTCGGTCCCACACCCGAGGGGCATCTGAACGTGCGGCAGGTCGTCGAGTCGGTCATCGCCGCGTGGGGGAGCGGCTCGTGGCAGGGGCCGCCGGTCGGCACGCGGCAGCCGCACGAGGCGCACTTCCTGAAGCTCGACAGCACGCGCGCGATCGAGACGCTCGGGTGGCGCCCCGCGTGGGAGTCCGCCGAGACGCTGGCACGTACGGCGCGCTGGTACCGCGACTGGTACTCCGGCGAGGGCGACGCCTCCGCGCTCACCCGTGCGGACATCGCCGCATATGTGGAGGCCGCTCGCGCCGCGGGCGCGCTGTGGGTCACCGACGGGGAGCAGTCATGAGGACGGTCGTGACCGGCGGGACGGGATACATCGGCGGGCGGCTCGTGACCGAGCTCGTCGGTCGCGGCTGGCCCGTAGCGGTCGTGGTGATCCCGGGCGACCCGACCCCGCTGCCGGACGGTGTGGCCCGCATCGAGGACCCGGGGACCGCCTCCGGGCTGGCAGACTCGCTCGCCAGCTTCCAGCCGGACGCGGTGATGCACCTTGCCGCAGCTCAGGATCTCACGGACACGCTCGAGGCGTCGGACCTGCTCGTGAGCGCCAACCTCGGCTTCGGCGCGCGCGTTCTTGCGGCGGCGCGCTTCGCCGGGGCCCGCGCGCTCGTGGCGGCGGGGACGTACTCGGCACACGCCGATGGTGACGCCGGTTACGCGCCGCAGACGCTGTACGCCGCCACCAAGCAGGCGTTCGGTGCGCTTGCCGGGCACTACCGGCGCAACACCGCGCTTGCGACCGTCGTGCTGGAGCTCTCGGACACCTACGGTCCCGGAGACCGCCGGCCGAAGTTCCTGAACCTCATCGCGGCTGCGGCCGCCAGCGGCGAGGTGCTGGGGGCCAGCCCGGGCGAGCAGGTGATCCGGCCGCTTCACACCGACGACATCGTCGCGGCGTTCATCTACGCGGCGAGCGAGCTGGTTAAGGGCCGCGAACTCGGCGGTGTCTACTCGGTGGCAGGCCCCGACGCGGTCACCCTGCACGAACTCGTGGCGGTCTTCGAGCGCGCGACGGGCACGAGCGTGCCGGTCGAGTGGGGCGCCAGGCCGTATCGCCCCGGCGAGATCATGGCGCCGTGGACCGGCGAGACACTTCCGGGCTGGGCGCCGTCTATCGGCCTCGTCGAAGGCCTCGGCGCCGTGTACGGTGCGGGCGCCAAAGGGTAGTCTGCTGCCCGCTTCACCGCTCCAGCGACTCCTCGATCACGGTGATCGACTTCGGCTTGATCTGTTTGTAGATCCGGCCGAGGTACTCGCCGATTATGCCGAGGAACAGCGCGTTCAGGCTGATCGAGAACAGGATCAGCACGGTCGTCGTGGCGAAGCCCTCGGGCCAGTCGGCATCGAAGAACAGACGCGCGGCGAGCAGCCCGATCGTACCGAGCACGGTGATCGTCGCCACGGTCAGACCAACGTAGCTCGCGATCCGCAGCGGTACGGTCGAGTGGTTGAGAACGGCGTCGATCGACAGCGTGACGAGGTCGTGGAACGTGAACTTGCTCTCACCGGCGTGACGCGCCGCCCGATCGTAGGGGATGCCCGTCTGAGAGAAGCCGAGGGAGGCGATGGTCCCGCGCAGGTACGGCTGGGCATCGGGCATCGCGACGAGCTCATCGAGGATCAGGCGGTCGACAAGGCGGAAGTCGCCCGCGTCGAGCGGCAGAGGGTCTTCGCTCAGGAGCGCGACGCCCCGGTAGAAGAGCTTCCTCGCCAGATTGAGGACCCAGCCTTCTTTGCGCGATCGGCGGATGCCGTAGACGACCTTGTAGCCTGATTCCCACTCACGGATGAAGTCCGCGATGAGCTCGGGCGGGTCTTGCAGGTCCACATCGAGCTGGATAGCCGCAGCACCGCGCGCCTTCGTGTAGCCGGTCCAGATGGAGCGCTGGAAGCCGAAGTTGCGGGAGAAGCGGAACGCCCGGACGCGCGGGTCGCGCTCGGCAATGGTACGGAGCGCCTCGAAGGTTCCGTCCGTGCTGTGGTTGTCGGTGAACACGAGTTCGAAGTCGTAGCCTTCGATCGAGTCCAGAACCCCGGTGACCCGCTCGTAGAACGCATCGACGTTGCCGATCTCGTTGTAGACCGGGGTCACGATGGACAGCAGGTGGCGTTCGGGTGCCGTCATCGGGTAACGAACCTCCTCGGTGGACTTTCCCGTGCGGTCCCGGCACGGCATGGACTATCGTATACCAGACCGGGGATCTCCAGAACGGAGCTGAAGGTGCGTCCAGTCAAGTTCGCTGTGGTGGGAGTGCTCAATACCGCCGTCGACTTCGTGGCGTTCAACGTGCTGGCGACGCTTGTCGGCATGCCCATCATCGCCGCAAACGTGGCTTCTTACTCGCTCGGCGTCATCAACTCCTACGTGTGGAACCGGCGCTGGACGTTCGGTGATCGTCCGAGTGACCGGCGCCGGTCCGAGTTCGTACGGTTCATCATCGCCAACATCGCGGGAGCGGGGATCAACACCGCACTCGTCTGGGGGGCTCTCACGCTGTACCGCGCCCTCGCTCCGGTCGCGGGTCCCGCGGCCGACGGTCCGGTGACGCTCGCGGCGGCCAAGGCGCTCGCGATCGCCGGCAGCATGGTGTTCAACTACACGGTCTTCCACCGCTGGGTGTTCGTGCCGGGCACGCCGGACGTGGCGCGGTCGGACCCGGAGTAGTGCAGCGATAGTCCACCGCGTTGCCGCACCCCAGTCAGGCCGCTATACTCGCCTATGCTGCGGCGGCCGCGACGCCGTCCGCACGGAGAGCTGACCGAGAGGCTGAAGGTGCACGTCTGGAAATCGTGTGTGCGGTTTATAGCCGTACCCAGGGTTCGAATCCCTGGCTCTCCGCCAGATGAAGACCCGCAGGCCGCCTCATCCTCAGGCGGCCTGCGTGCATCCCGGGCATAGGACGGCCCTGTCGGGGGCGGTATGCTGTACCCGCACGCCGAGCGAGGAGGACACGAGTGACCGGTAGAGTCGGGCGGCTTCACGTCATCGCGGGATGCATGAGCAGCGGTAAGACCGGCGAGCTCATCCGGCTGCTCTCACGGCACGCCGTCACCGGCGACTCGATGGTCATCTACAAGCACTCGGTGGACTCGCGCGACGGCTGCATGGCCCGCTCGCGCCTCGGCACGGAGATGGAGGCGCGGGTGGTAGCCGAGCCATCCCGGATCGTTGCGGACGGATGCCGGGTCGTGGCGATCGAGGAGGGGCAGTTCTTTGGCGAGGGACTCGTCCCGGTCGTTCGCAGACTGCTCCAAGACGGCGCGCTCGTCTATGTGACCGGCCTCAACCAGGACTTCCGCGGCGAGCCGTTCGGCGTGATGCCCGTGCTCATGTCGCTTGCCGATGAGCTCACGCTGCTCACCGCCATCTGCCAGACGTGTCACGGTGTGGGCACGCGAACCCAGCGGATAATCGATGGCGCCCCCGCGCCATGGGACTCGCCGCTCATCCTCGTCGGCGGCGGTGACTTTTACGAGGCGCGCTGTCCCGACTGTCATGACGTTCCGGGACGGCCGACCGGGTAGCCGCAGCTGCTAGCGGGCGCCGGGCTCGGCGCGACGCTCGATCGCGACCGTGCTGCCGGGCTGCGTGCGCGCATAGGCGAGCAGCTCGTGCCCGACATCGGACAGCGCGATGACCGAGTCCGGGAAGTAGTCGGTCATCATGATCACGGCCGCCGAGACCGTGAGTGGCCCGTGCTTGATCGCATCCCCGGCGCGGTCCCTCAGTGTGAAGTAGCCGCGCTCGCGGTCCTCGTCCTCGTAGTAGTCCATGATGCCCGTGTCGAACGCCCGCACGATGTCGCCTGCCACCTGCTCGGCTTTCTCCGGTTCGCAGATGATGACGAAGTCGTCGGCGCCCATGTGGCCGATGAACGGCTCCTGGCATTCGGCGAATCTCGTTGACTCGAGGATGAGTTCCACGACGAGGTGGAGGACGAGGTCGCCCCGCGAGAAGCCGTACCGCGTATTGAACGCCCGGAAGCCGTCCACGTCCACGAAGATGACCGCGAAGGGCTGGCGGCGGCCGAGTGCGAAGGCGATGCGCTCCTCGGTGAGCGCGTTGGCGGGCAGCCCGGTGAGCGCGTTGGTGAAGCGCTCGCGCCGCATCCGACGGACCACCATCTGGATGCGGGCATCGAGCACGAGCGGATCGACGGGTTTGGCGATGAAGTCATCGGCGCCGGCTTCGATCGCCATGATCTCGAAGCCCGACTCGCCGAGGCCGGTCATGACCAGGATCGGGATGTTGCGGCTCCGGGGCTCGGCCTTCATGCGCTTGCACAGCTCGAAGCCGTCGATGTCCGGGAGGTTCAGGTCGAGCAGGATAGCGTCGGGCATGAACTCGGCCAGGGCGTGGAGCCCAGTGATGCCGTCCCCCACGCCGGTCACGTGGTAGCCGCGCTCCTGCAGGGCCATCGTGATCATCTGACGCAGTGTCGCCGAGTCTTCCACGACAAGGATCTTGTACTTCTCGTGGGTGGTCTGGCTCTTCATCTCGCCCCCCGGGCTCGCGGACGGTTCCTAGCGTACTCCGAACGGCGCGATGATGGTACCGTCCGGTGCGGTTCTTGCTTCACGAGCGACACCGCTCGAGAAGGGACCAGGCCATGCCCACAGCCACTCAGGCGAGCGTCCGGATGCTCGCCTTCCTGCACGCCTACCGTCGCGATAGAGGCTTGCCCGCGTCAGCCGCCGTTACCGTTCCTGCCGGGGATTCACTGCCGCAGCCCTCGCGGAGTCGCTCGGACTGCCACTCGACCGAATCGAGGGGCTCTTCCTGAACGCGCGCCTCGTCGGGCTTGAGGCCATCGTGTATCCGGGTGACCGGGTCGGGTTCCTTCCGTACGGCACCCCCGCCACGCACCCGGCGTTCTTCGGACGGGCTGGGATCGAGGCGCCCGCACCGGTGTAGCGCGGGGTCCGCGCCCTGAAGGCCCGCTACAATGGCGGCGAGAGGGGGCGCTTCCTCGTGCCCCGCGAGGACATCGAGCGCTTCATGAGAGAGTCCAGGGCCGAGTGGCGCGACATGGCGCGCACACTCGCGCCGGCGGGTTCGGCGGCGCACGACCTGGGCGTCGAGGTGCCCGACCTCGCGACCCGCAGCTTCCGGCTGAGTGCGGACTCGCCGCTGGCGGGGCACTCGATCGCCGAGAGCGGCCTGCGCGCCGAGCACGGCGCGAGCATCCTGGCCGTGAAGCGCGGCGGTGAGACGACCGGCAACCCCCACGGCGCGTTCGTGCTCGAGCACGGCGACGTTCTCTTCGTGTTCGGTCCCAACGAGTGGGACCCCACCCACGGTGCCTGAGAGGACGTTCGGCAGGGCCCCGGCTGCAGCAGCAGGTGTGTCCCGCGTCAGGCCGACTCGCCCATGGCGTGCAGCGCGCCTGCGTGTACGATCGTCCGGTCGCGCGTGACGAGCATATGTCTCACGATCTCGTCTTCCCAGTCCGGGACCTCGATCCCGTTCTTGAACATGTTGCGTACGATGGCCAGCATGTTCTTGCCGTACAGCCAGCTTGCGTGCACCGGCACCGAGCCGGGGATGTTGATGTAGCCCATGACGGTGACGCCGTGCGCGACGACCTCCTGGGCCGGCACCGTGAGGGCGCAGTTGCCGCCCTGGTCCACCGAGACGTCGACGATCACCGATCCCGGACGCATCGAGCGCACCATGTCCTCGGTGATGAGCACCGGGGCGACCTCGCCGGGGACAAGCGCACTCGTGATGATCACGTCGGCGGTCTTCACGAGCGGCACGAGTGCCTCCCGGGCACGGTCGAGCCAGTCCGGCGGCAGTGCGTCGGCGTAGCCTCCTTCGCCGACTGCCACCTCCTGGGGGATATCGAAGCCCACGACCTCCGCGCCGAGGCGTGCCGCCTCGGCCTGTGCGGTGTCGCGGATATCGAGGGCCTTGACCGTGGCGCCGAGTCGCCTGGCCGTGGTGATCGCATGCACGCCGACCACACCGGCGCCGATGATGAGGAACTCGGCCGGTTGGGTCGCGCCGATGGGCGTCTCGAACGCCGAGACGAAGCGGGGAAGCGCCGCTGCGGCCATGATCACCGACTTGTAGCCGGTGACGAGTGACATCGATGAGAGTGCGTCCATGCCGAGTGCCCGGGGGATGCGTGGGATGCCGTCCATCGTGAGTGACGTGATCCCGCGGTCACGCAGCGTGCGGATGATGTCGTGGTTCGCCGGAGCCGCCGGGTGCAGGAACGTGATGAGCATCGCGCCCTCGCGGATCATCTCGGCCTCGTGCCGGCCGAGTTCCGCGTTGAAGTGCGGCTGTTTGACCTTGAGGATGATGTCGGCTGCCGAGAAGACGTCGGCCGCGTCGGCCGCTATCCGGGCGCCTGCGGCCGCGTACTCGTCGTCGCTGTGCAACGAGCCCACTCCTGCGCCCGACTCTACGATCACCTCGAAACCCATGCCCACGTAGGACGAGACCTCGTCCGGCAGCGCTGCGACCCTGTGTTCGCGCTCGAGGATCTCCGTCGGTATGCCGATGATCATGATTCCTCCCGGTTCATGGTGGACCGCCTGCAACAATGTATCGTGAGGGGCGGCAACTGCATATTCCGCGCGAACACTCTGCCCCCGCTAGTGTATCTTCCCCGCGCGGAGTGTGCCGGACGACCGGCGCCCTAAGGACCGTTCATCACAACTTACAGACCGTTCGCCTCAAGTGCCAGGTCGTTTCGACCGAAAGATACCCTACATGTGGCCGACGGAAGGCAAGGGTGTGAGTCGCAGACGATGGGCGCCGGGGGTCGTGATGGCTCTGGCTGCTACGATGGCGCCGGTCTCGTACGCGTATGCCGCGCCCGGCGACGAACTGCCAGGGCTCGGCATGGCCGCGGGCGTGCTTGCCCTGCTTGCATCCGCCGTCCTGCTGCGCGAGATGCTGGCACTCCGCGCGGTCGCCCGGGGTGCCGCGATCGCCGAGAACGTCCGGTACGTCGTGCTTGCGGTTCTCTGCCTCGCCGCTTCTGTGCTTGTCGGCTGGATCCAACGGTTCCTGCCGCTCGGCTTCTCGGCCGATCACGCCCGGCTCGGCGCCGACCTGCTCGCCGTGGTGGCCATCGTGCTCTTCGTCGTCTACTTCTCGTGCGTGCGGAAGGTGATGTCGCGCTATCTCGCACGTCTGTCCGGTGAAGCGCAGTTGCTCACGGCCGTCATGGACGAGGAAGATGGGGGCCCGGGCGATGGCTAACCTCGTTGCCGAGCGGATCGAAGAGGTGCTCAAGCCGATCGTCGGCACGGTGCTGGCGTCCGTGTCGGTGGACCTCGAGTCCAAGCGCATCGGCAAGGACCGCGAGACCATCAACAGCCTCGACTTGCCGGTGATCGCCGACAATCTTTCCGATGCGCTCAGACTCGTCGTGGGGCCCGATGTGGCCGCTGCCGCTGCGCGGCGCGTGCGCGAACTCACGTAGTCCGTCGGCGCTACCTGACCGCGACGCCCAGGTAGTAGGGCCAGATGATCAGCCCGAGTACCGCCGGCCAGAACGTCAGCTTCACGTATGCGATCGTGAACAGCCACCCGATGAACCAGATCGTGCTCATTCCGGTATCTACGCGGATCTTCTGTCCGCTCCCTGCCGCCATCGAATACCTCCTCGGTCGGTCGGCCCTGCGGGCCGGTTGGTGTGCTCCGGGCGCCTACGCGCAGAAGACCCGGATGTGGTCGCCGTCAGCCGAGCGGACGTTGATCTCCATCTCGCGGAGGCTCCCGATGAGATCCTCGATGTCCTCGGGCTTCAGGTTGTTGAGGTCGATCGACATGCCGTGCTCACCCATCGACTCGCTGATCTGATCCATCGCCTGCGGCGGGATGAGCGATGTCAGCTTGAGCCCGGCGCGCAGCAGTCCGAGCGGGACCTTCACGTCGACGGTGTCCTTGCCGGTGACTTTGATGTACATGAACTTCGGTGTGCCGGTGGCCGAGGGGCCGCTCGGCCACTCGGCGGACGGCGTCGCCTCGGCGGTGGGCACGGTCCCGGAGGCAGGCGAGCCGATGGAGTCCAGGAGCAACTCGGCCTCGTCGGCTGTGATCTTTCCCTCGGCGAGCATGCCGAGGATGCGCGTGCGGTCTTCGCTCATGGGTGCTACTTCCTTTCAGTAGATGTCGACTTTGACGAGACTGCCATCGCTGAGTGCGTCCACGTGGGTGCCACGGACTTCGGCGAGCAGCCGGAGCGAGCTCACAACGAGCAGGGTGTAATGGTGGTAGCGAGCGCCCGTGGCGAGCAGAGCCAGGTCCACGAGCAGCGTGACGAGCAGGACGAACCCCACGATGGCGAAGAGCAGCGGCCAGAGCAGGATCACAGGAAACCAGATACGGAACCCTCTGGAGTCGCTCTCGCGCACCCGCACGTCCACGGCGAGCGGAGGCAGGTAGGCGGTCATCGCCGTAGCCTCTCCGCGGCCTCGCTTGCGCTGATCTCGCCGCGCTCCAGCAGATCGAGCACGGTATCGCGCGGTTCGGGGGTCGGCTCGATCTCCACCTCAACGAGTGCTAGGCGGGCCGCGATGCGGTTGAGACGGTTCTTGATCGTCGGGTAGCTCACGCCGAACGCCTTCTCCATGTGCTTGATCGAGCCGTGGCAGCGCACGAACTCGCCGACGAACACCTGGTCTTCGTAACGCAGGCCAGCCAAAGGAGGCGGGTCGAACTCGCCCTCGATGCCGATCCCGCTGTCGCTCAGGCGGACGCCGGTGACCACGAACTCGCGGTCGCCTGTCAGCTCGGTCAGGTCGTGCCATTCATGTGCCATTACGTCGCTCCTTTCACCAATCACGAGCATGTTGTACCCAAACATTGAGAAAGTCAAGCCGACACTTGAGAAAATCAAGTACAGGGCGTATCCACTCCTCCGCCAGACACACGTTTCGCCTCAAGCTGGAACTGTTTTCGCTAGAATGCACCGCAGGTCGATGTCACCGGGGACTGGTCGGCATCGCCACGGGGAACCCCGTTGAGCCGTGGCACTGATCTAGCCTGAACGGCGGCAGACTGCGCAGGAGCACACGTTGCACACCCAGGACTCGCTCAAGAAGACCAGGTTCATCGACCTGCACCAGGACATGCTGTCCGGCGTAGCGCAGCTGGACGGTGGCTTTCCGGTCTATGGTTCGAACTACCTCACCGGCTCGTCCCACGCCGTCGCGGTCTGGTCTTCGCTGTATCCGCGCGATTCGGAAGCGACCCTCATCGGCAGACTTGGAGCGCATTCCGAGCTACTCACGTCACACGGCTCCTCCCTGCGCCTCATCACCACGGTCGAGGACGTGAACGCAGAGGATTCGCGGACGGGGGTGCTTCCCCACTCGGAGGGCTTCAACCTTCCCGGCATCGGGCCCGATACGCTGGACGTGTTGTGGACCGAGCACTCACTGCGCAGTCTGGCGCTGACGTGGAACCACGAGACCGACTACGGCTTCAGCTGCTACGAGAGCAGTGCGCCCCTCAAGCCGGCGGGGCGACAGTTGGTCAGAGCGCTCGAGGACAGTCCGCTCATGCTCGACCTGGCTCATCTGAACGACGCCGGCTTCTTCGATGTCCTTGATCTGTACGCGGCCCCGGTGCTCGTGACGCACTCGTTCTGCCGGGCGATAGGGGATCACCCGCGAGGGTTGTCGGACGATCAACTGCGAGCGCTGGGCGATCACGGCGGACTGATCGGCCTGGCATTCGATCCTGACTTCCTGGGCCGAGGCACCGTGGACGAAGCCCTGAGACACATCGACGCGATCGTGTCGCTTGCAGGAGAGAGTGCCGTCTCCATCGGTAGTGACTGGGGCGTGGCCGCCATGGGCGAGCTGGGAGACCATGCGTCCCTTGCCGGGCTCATCGATGCGGTTGCTGGCAACTACGGCCCCGAGTTGGCCGAGAGGTTCGCGTTTGCCAACGCCCACGACTTCCTCTGCGCCCAGCTACCCCTCAGCTAGCGGCTGACTTGGCTGCCCGCCGAGCTCGGGGAACGCGCGCAACACCATGTCGACCAACCGGTCCGGAGATCGTGTGAGCGCATCTGTGGCTGGGATGCCGAGTTCGGACTCGTATCGCTCGATGGCCTCGGTGACTTCGGCATCGGTCATGTCCTCATGGTTGATCGTCAGGCCGATGACCTTCGTGTAGGGCGCGAAGGTCTCGATGAGGAATACCTCGCTCGCCGGGGTCGGCACGGGAAAGTCGGGGAAATCGCCGAGTTTCTGGCGCGCTGGCGCATGCTGCAGGATGACCGCGCTGGCACGGCTGCCTCGCAGGATGAAGGCCGAGGACATGTAGGCGGGATGGCTCAGCGCGCCCTGCCCTTCGATGACGATGATGTCGGGGTGCTCGCCCTCGAAGGCCTCCACCACGGTGGCCTCCATCTCGCCCGAGCTGAACTGCGCGGGGATGGCGTCGAGCGCCACGCCGTAGCGAGCACCCTGTATCATGGCCGTCTGTCCCGTGCCGACGAGGACCGCTTTGATCCCGCGATCGTTGAGAGCGGCCACGAGGACAGTCGCCGTGGTGCGCTTGCCGATCGCGCTGTCGGTCCCGAGAATCGCGATCCGCGGACAGGTGACCGTGGCGATGCGGCCTGTGAACAGTCGGAGGTTCTTCTTCGCCCTCGGCCGACGCACGTCCAGTATCGTCACGCCGTGCGCCGCCGCCGCCACCGCGAACACAGGGTCGTCGTTCAGGAACTCGTGGAGGCCGTTGACGACGTGCATTCCGCGGTCGATGGCTTCGAAGACGACACGACGCTCGAGGGTCGAGAGCAGCCCACTGGCGGGCGCCAGCCCGATGATGAAGAAGTCGGGAACGCGCCCGATCAGCGCGATCGCTTCCACCAGGTCGGCGCAGATCGGGATGCCGTTGGGCGCGTCGCCGAGCACCTCACCCGCGTCCATGCCCGACTTCGTGCTATCGATCACCGACAAGATTTCGTACTTCTCCGAATGGCGCACCAGGCCATTCGCGGTCTTGCCGTCGGGGGCGCCGAAGTTCCCTTCACAGTAGACGACGGCAGTAGCGCCCGTCGGGGCGTCATCATTCATGGGGAACCATCCTCTCCAGTCTTAGAGCATATGCCCGCAGCTGGCGAACGGCATCAACATGGGTCGCTCGGATGCCCACTCGCGTATCGCCGCACGCGGGCACGCCTGCTATACTCCGTAGCCGTCGCGCTGCGGCGCGGCGCCATCGCGGAGGGGTGGCAGAGTGGTTGAATGCGGCGGTCTCGAAAACCGTTGTGCGGGTATCCCCCGTACCGAGGGTTCGAATCCCTCCCCCTCCGCCACAGAGGTCCCGCTTGCGTCTCTGACACGGACGCGCTACTGTCTCGTCTTCGAAGGGGAGTAGCCCGCGCGGTCCAGACCGCGTAGCGCGTTCGTCATCACGGACCTCGGTCCCGGGCGCGTGTCCGTTGCGGCGAGACCTTCGGCGTCCACCCGGCTGCATCTCGCAGTGGGTACGAAACGGTCGTGGCGTCGAAGGGAAGCGTGTCGCGATGCTCATGTATCTGTCTGCTTTCGCCGGTTTCGTTCTGCTGTTCGGGGGCGGTGAGTTCCTTGTCCGAGGTGCGGTCATGGTCTCCCGGCGTCTCGGCCTCTCGCCGCTCCTGATCGGTATGACGGTGGTGGCGTGGTGTACCTCGGCACCCGAGCTCGTCGTCAGTCTGGGAGCGGCGCTCGAAGGTCGCTCGGACATCGCGATGGGCAACATCGTGGGTAGCAACATCTTCAACATCCTCGGTGTGTTGGGCGCCGCTGCGATCATCACCCCGATAGTGGTGGATCCGCGTGCCCTCAGGCGCGACACGGCAGTCATGCTTGCGTCGGCTGTGGCACTGGCCCTGGTGGCGACAACAGGCGAGATCACGCGACTGCCGGCGGCAACACTCCTTATCGCCCTCGCGTTCTACGTGTACCTCTCATATCGGTCGGAGGCGCGCCGACCCTCGCTGCCATCGGCGACCTTGCACGAAAACGAGTCTGCTGAGATCGAGGTCACCGGGTCGATGCTGTCGGGAATCGCCTACCTCACCGCCGGGCTCGTCGCGCTCGTGATCGGGTCGCGATTCCTTATCGTCGGGGCCTCCGAGATCGCCCGTACGTTCGGGGTCGCTGAAGCCGTCATCGGACTCAGCCTGGTCGCCGTCGGCACGTCGCTTCCGGAGCTGGCGACGAGCATCATCGCCGCGTTTCGCCGTCATCCTGACGTTGCGGTGGGCAATGTGGTCGGCAGCAACATCTTCAACATCCTCGGAATACTCGGCATCACGGCGCTCGTGAAACCGATCGGCATCGCCGAGCAGATCGCATCTGTAGACACCTGGGTTATGGTCGGCGCATCACTGCTACTCGTTCCGGTGCTCCTGTGGCGCGGGCGGATCGGGCGGCCAGTCGCCGTACTCTTCCTGCTGGGGTATGCCGCCTACCTCGCGGTGCTGTTCTGAATCCCGCGAGGGAGCGCGGTTCTTGGGCTCGTATAGACTGAACGTGAAAGCGGCTATCTCATGCCACGCGCCGTCAGTAGAGCGTGACCATCCAACCGGAGGGACTGAAGACCAGTGAGACGGCTCCTGGCTGTCGTTGTGTCGACCACCGTACATCTCGTGTTTGCTTCATCAGCTCTGGCAGCAGGCGCAGTCCCCTCCGGCGACGTCGTCGGCTCAGGGTCGAGCGGGGACGTGGCACTCCTGGTGCTCTACATCGTGCTCGCGCTCGGGATTTCTTTCGCTTGTTCGATAGCCGAAGCGGTGCTCCTGAGCATCACGCCCTCCTACATCGAAGGCATGCGTGATGCGCAGCCCAAACGTGCTGCGCTCTTGAAGCGCCTGCGCCAGGACAACATCGACCGCTCGTTGGCGGCGATCCTAACACTGAACACCATCGCTCACACGGCGGGAGCTATCGGTGCCGGCGCCCAGGCGACCATCGTATTCGGCAGCGTTTGGACCGGTGTGTTCTCGGCGGTCATGACGCTGGCGATCCTCTTCCTCTCCGAGATCGTCCCCAAGACCATCGGGACGGTCTACTGGAGGACCCTCGTCGACCCGACAGCGGTCTTCATCCGCGTCCTCACGGTGATCCTCTACCCGCTCGTATTGGTGTCCGAGTGGATCACGAGGCTGATTGCGCGGGGAAGGAGTGTGCACGTCTTCAGCCGTCAGGAGTTCCTTGCGATGGCCGACGTTTGCGAGGAGAGCGGGCATATCGACGTGCACGAGTCCCGAATCTTCCGCAACCTCTTCAAGCTCGAATCGCTCAAGGCGAGGGACGTCATGACGCCGCGTACCGTGGTCATGGCGTTTCCCGAGGATCTGACCGTCACCGACGTGCTTTCCGGGGGGCAGCCGATACCCCATTCGCGTCTGCCGATCTTCCGGGCCGACATCGATCACGTGACGGGGTTCGTCCTCAAAGACGACATCCTCATGGCTGAAGCACAGGACAACGGGGACAGCGATCTCGTGTCGCTCAAGCGTGACATCGTGGCGGTGCCGGCAGCGATGCCCCTGCTGAGGCTACTGGAGCTTTTCCTGAAAGAGCGCCACCACATCGCACTTGTCGTCGATGAGTACGGAGGCACGAGCGGGCTGGTCACGCTCGAGGACATGGTCGAGATGCTGCTCGGCGCGGAGATAGTCGACGAGAGCGACAGCGTCGAGGACCTCCAGCTCCTGGCGCGCAGGCTCGGAGAGGAGCGCTCGGCCTCGCCGGTCCTCGATGCACCTGACGATGAGGCAGGCGGGCCCTTCTAGCGACGGCGAACCCGCTCCGGCTACCATCCGAGGGTTCGAATCCCTCCCCCTCCGCCCGTGTGATGTCTTAGGACATCGTGGACAGATGTTGTCGCGGCGGACCCGCGTTCCTTTCGGGAGGTCGATCTCGGGCCCTGCCGTTCGGGCCTTGTCCCTGGCCTCGAACGCGGCTCTCGGGGTCATCCGCCCGCGGGCTCGATGCGGTCGCACCTCTCACACACCTCCCCCTCCGCCACATACGAACGCAACGACGCCCGCTCCTCGAACGTGAGGGGCGGGCTCGCTTTCTGACCGGCGTGGTATGCTCAAGCTACCCTCGACCTCGAGATCGCGCGTGCCCCACCTCGGCTGGGACACTCCGCGCCACCGGCATCAGCGCCCGCGGGCTCATCGCGGTGAACCTGCTGGAGTCCCATCAGACCGGCAGCCGCAACCCGGAACCCGTGCGATACGGCGGCTGCTCACGTGCCGGTCGATCGGTCTTCCGACTTCCCGGGGAGACCCATGTCACCCATCCAACGGCTGAAGCCGGCGCGTATCAGCGGCCGCCTTCCGACAGCCGTCATCTACTGCGAGGCGAACTTCGGCGGCGTCGACGGCAAGACGGCCAACGGGCTGGTCCGCCAGTCGGAGAGGTACAAGATCGTCTCGGTCATCGACAGCGAGAAGGCCGGACTGGATGCCGGTGAGGTGCTTGGAGAAGCGCGCAACGGCATCGCCGTCCATCGGGATCTCGCCGAGGCCGTCGCCTCTGCGGAGGGCCTTCCCGACGTCTTCATCTTCGGGATCGCACCCGCAAGCGGCTTGCTCTCCGTCCACGAGCGCGGCGTCGTGCTCGAGGCGATGAGCCGGGGCATGGACATCGTGAGCGGTCTGCACGAGTTCCTCGGAGACGACCCGGTGTTCATCGCAGCGCAGGCGGAACATCAGGTGGCGATCAGGGATGTGCGGCGGCCTCCCGACAAGAAGCACCTGCGGCTCTTTGACGGTAGCATCGCCGAGGTCGCCTGTCCGCGCATCGCTGTCCTGGGAACGGACTGTGCGATCGGCAAGCGCACGACAGCAACGCTACTGACACGCGTGCTCAACGAGCGCGGGATCAACGCGGTGATGATCGCGACCGGTCAGACCGGACTCATCCAGGGCGCGCGCTATGGTGTCGCCCTTGACGCGATGCCCAGCCAGTTCTGCGCGGGCGAGGTGGAGGGCGCGGTCGTCAGCGCATTCACCGCCGAGCATCCCGACGTGATCATCATCGAAGGTCAGAGCGCGCTCGGCCACCCCGCGTACCTATCGTCGGGGTTCATCCTTCGCGGCAGCCAGCCTCAGGCCGTCATCCTTCAGCACGCTCCGGCGCGCACGATCCGCTGCGACTTCGACGGCCTACACGTCCCGTCGCCGGCCGTCGAGATCAATCTGATCGAGACCTTTGTCGACACGAAGGTCATCGGCCTTGCCATCAACCACGAGGGGATGACCGACGCCGACGTCACGGCGGCCATCATCATGTACGAACTCGAGCTTGGTATCCCGGCAACGGACGCCCTGACGCGCCCGACCGACGAGCTGGTGGAGATGGTGACGCGGGCGTATCCGGGCATCGGCGGGCCGGTGCGAGGGGAGAAGGACGAGAGTCCGGCGTCGCTCATCTCTCTCCAGGGCCGCTAGTCCGGTTATCACGGGCTCGGACAGACGGCATGAGAGCTCCTCGCAGTGGCGCGTGCGGTCCTTGTGCGCGCCTGCTCCGACGGGCAACTGCGCGAGCAGGACCGCATGTCCTCGGGCAGTAACGATCAAGGAGCGTCCAGGCGCCGTCGCGGTGCGCCTGACCGGAGTCCGGATCATGCCGAGGGTCATCGTCCTTCCCGAGTTTGCCGATGCGCCCGGCTCGGGAGTACAGTCGGCCGGGAGGGGGTTGGACGGATGCATCGCTTTTCGGTGGCGGTCCTTGCGTGCGTACTCGTCATCTCGATCGGCGGGTGCTCAGCCTCGCCAGCCGCGACAGCACCCACCGAGCTGCCGATCCTCGTCCTGGATCCCGAGGAGCCGGACCCTGAGGCTCTCGCCGCGCTGTTCCTCGGCGATGGCCTGTCGCGGCAGGAGGGCGCGACGCCCGATGACACGCGTGCGATCTTCGCGCGCGGGGACGTGGCAGTCTGGATCGGGCCGGGCGAGCTCACGTACCTTGCCGGGGAGCCGCGAGAGCCCGTGACCGTCACCCTCGACGAAGCACGCGGCATCGCGCTCGCGTTCCTGAACGACACGATCGGGCTTCCGGATGACGTGGTGCAGGTCGAAAGGGTAGGCGCAGTCATGGCCGAGGAACTCGATTCCTCCGGCCCGGGTACTCCGTACTCGTACAGCATCGAGTGGCAACGAGTGATCGACGGCGTGCCGGTTGCCGGAGCGCAATGGATCCGGGTGGAGGTCAGCGAGAGTGGCGTGGTCTCGCAATTGCATCGGCGGTGGCACCGGGTCCTTTCGGAGGGCGAGGCCATCCGTATGCAGCCGCCAGACGAGATCATCGACATCGCCGCCGGCCTCAAAGGCGGCTCGTGTCCCGACCACTCCGCTGAGCCGACGGCGGAGGACGTCGCGGCCGCGCGGCTCGTCTATCATGTGCCGTTCACTGGCGATCAGCACCTGATGATTCCTGCGTGGGAGGTCACGGCGAGTGACGGCGAGCAGTACTACTTCCATGCCGGAACCGGCGCTGCTCTGGACTGGTGACGTGTCATGGCAACGTGCGTTGCGATGGACGGGGGTGAGCCTCGGGCCGCCGGGTGGCCGCAGCCCGTATGGTAGGGTAAGGGGTGGCCCTTCTGCTCTCGTCTCCTTCCGGGGGTGTAGCGCATCGTAGTCAGGAACAGGCACCCGCTCCCCGCGTGTTCCTCGCCCCTTCCTCCAAGCGAAGTGGGCGGCTTCGAGTCGTACGTACAACTACCTGATACGTTGCCGAGTATCGGCAAGTCGGTCGCGACGATGTATCTCCACCGCTGGAGGGCAACGCGCCGCGATTGCCGGCCCCGGGCTCTGCATCTGGGGCGCGTCTGGATCAGGTTCGTCATCATCGGCGTCCCGCCTCCCGTGATCTGCTGAGGTCCGAGGCGACCGCTCCGCAGACCGGGGTGTTTCGCCATCCACGGGTGCATCCGCGCGCATCCCCGTCGGCACACCGGACCGAACCACCCGTGATCGTCGGTGCGCGCTCTGACATGTCGTCGACCTGGGAATCGAGGTGGGGTCACATGACCTTTCCCGCGAGAACGAACATCAGACTGCACCGCTGCTGTACAGGCGCGAAGACGTGGCTGCTGGCCGCTGTGATGCTCGCGCTACTCGTTGCCGGGGCTACCGGATGTGGCGCCGAGGATCCGGCAGAGCCGGAGCCGGATACCGACGTGTCGGTGGAACCTCCCGCTGACGAGCCGGTCGAGCCCGTGTGGCAAGAACAGGTCTCGGGAGTGTCCGACACGCTGAACGATGTCATGTTCGTCGACCCGCAGGTGGGTTGGGCGGTAGGCGGAAGCAGCAGAGGCGTCATTCTCGGCACCGGTGACGGCGGCGACACCTGGGCCGAGGTGCACGTTCAAGACCGGTACGCGTTCGAAGCTGTGCACTTCATCGATGCCCGCACCGGGTGGGCCGTCCACCAGGGCGACGGGGTGAGCGACATAGTCAAGACCACCGATGGTGGGCAGACCTGGACCGCGCAGACGAGCGGCTCGATCCGCTCCGCGAACGACATCTTCTTCGCGGACGCCGATCATGGATGGATCGTGACCACGGCCGCTCAGATCTGGGCCACGACGGACGGGGGGTCCACCTGGATCCAGCAGGAGTCCGGAGCCGAGGGCCTGGCAAGCCACCTGTACGACGTCCACTTCGTGGATGCGCAGACGGGATGGGCCGTGGGCTGGGACGGTGACGGAGTCATCGTCGCCACCACCGATGGCGGTGTGACATGGACCCGTCAGGATCCCCCCGTGGAGTTCTTGAGGGCGATCTTCTTCGCAGACTCACAGAACGGATGGGCGGCAGGCAACGACGGCGTCGTGGTCACGACCGACGGTGGCGAGACGTGGTCGGCGCAGGACGCGGGTAGCCGCACTCTCGAGGACGTCTTCTTTGCAGACGCACAGAGCGGATGGGCCGTGGGCGCCGGGAGCATCGTCCTTTCAACGGCCGATGGAGGCGCCACCTGGAATCAGGAGCGCGATGGTGGTGGAGGAGCCCCGATCCTGTACGGGGTGCACTTCCTGGATGCCGAGCATGGCTGGGTCGTCGGCGCCGATGGCGTCATCCTGCACTTCGGTATCCCGGCGGGCGCCGATGACTAGTCGGTCCGCATCAAGGTGGATCGGCCGAATGACGGGGCGGCCGTCGGCCGCACCAGAAGGAGGGATGATCATGGTTGTAGCTAGGCTCAGAAGGACGATAGCGCTGTCTCTGTCGGCGGTGCTGGTGCTGACGTTTGCGGGGCTCCCGGCTGCGCAAGCGGTCACGGATCCCGCGCCGCTGGATGTACGCGCGGCAGGGTGGTCCCTGCAGGACTCGGGAGTCAGCGTTCCTCTTGACAGCGTGTACTTCATCGACGAGAACACCGGCTGGATGACCGGAGGCAACGGCACGCTCCGCAAGACCACGAACGGTGGGGAGAGCTGGCTCGCACAGAACTCAGGAACATCGGTGGCGCTTTCGGGCGTGTTCTTCCTGGATGCGAACACCGGATGGGTCGTGGGTGACGGGGGCACCATCCTGAAGTCGATCAACGGAGGCGTCAGCTGGACGCCGCAGACGTCAGGCACGAGTAAGAACCTGTGGGGAGTCCAGTTCGTTGACGAGAACCACGGCTGGGCGGTGGGTATCCCTGGCGGGTACGGTCCGCCGCCTCCCGGCGAGTTCGGCCCGATCCTGCGGACCACAAATGGCGGCAATACGTGGACGAACCACGGCAGCCTCGACTACGCGATCGTGCAGTCGCTCTTCTTCATCGATCAGAACACCGGCTGGGTCACCGGCAACGGTACGCTCCACAAGACCACCGACGGCGGCGTCACCTGGGACGACATCAGGCCGGATGCCGTTGGTCGGCTCTACTGGACACCCCATTTCGTTGACGCCAACACTGGTTGGGTCGTTGGTGGCGATGGGCTCATCATGCACACCACCGACGGTGGAGACAGCTGGGAGTTCCAGGACTCCGGTTGCACCACCGAGCTCATCGATGTGCACTTCGTGGATGCGGACACCGGCTGGGTATCGGGTAACGACGGGCTCATTCTCGCCACGGACGATGGCGGAGACACATGGGTGGCGCAGCATAGAGGCGGAACGCGCTACCTGGTGATCTGTACTTCCTGGATGCGAACACAGGGTGGGGGGTGGGTGCCGGCGGACGTGTGGTCGCTTACCGGTGGCCGCTTCCCCCGGTTGCGTCGCTGGAAGGCGACGACCGTTACGCCACCGCTGTGGATGTGTCGCGGCGGGCCTTCCCGATCGGCGCCGAGACGGTCGTGATCGCGACGGGCGCCAACTGGCCGGATGCTCTCGGCGGCACCGCGCTGGCGGGAGCGCTCAACGGTCCCGTTCTGCTCGTGGGCACGGACGTCGTTCCCGCGGTCGTGTCTCAGGAGATAGATCGTCTTGGTGCGACGAGCGCGATCATCCTCGGCGGCACATCGGCAGTCGGGGCACCGGTGGAGACTGCCCTCAAGACGCAGCTTGGCTCCGGCAACGTGGAGCGCATCAAGGGGGCTGACAGGTACGAGACTGCCAACGCCGTTGCGCTGCGCGTGATCGCGGAGCTCGGCGTGGACTACGACGGTATGGCGTTTGTGGCCACGGGCGGCGACTTCCCTGACGCGCTGGCTGCAGCGCCGCTGGCTGCCAGACAGCACTGGCCACTCTTCCTCGCCCACCCTTCGGGCGGACTCTCGGCTGGTACAAAGGACGCAATGGTCGACGTGACCGACGCCGTCGTGCTCGGTGGAACCGCAGCCGTCTCATCGGTCACGGAGACGCAGCTTGCAGCAGTTCTGCCCGGCACGGTGGATCGCTTGTGGGGCGATGACCGTTATGCAACCGCCGTGGCAGTGGCGACGTACGCCGTTGACCAGCAGGGCCATGACTGGGACCGC
>JAXMLJ010000016.1:0-6285 GCA_034368805.1 Coriobacteriia bacterium | reverse complement strand
CACGCCGCCGCCGGCCTGTCGGTGACGCTCGGTCAGCTCGGCGTGCTTCCCGAGCAGATCCCGGACATCGCGCGCGCCGCACTCGACGACGGCGCCATGTCGATGAATCCAAAGCAGCCGAGCTACGAGGAGCTCGTCGAGATCCTGAAGGGCGCCCTGTGAGCGCGTCTCGCGGCGGGTGGATGGGCCCCGTGCTCCAAGTCGACCTTGCCACGCGCGAGGTGAGCGACTACCCGTGGAGCGATGATGACCGCCGGATGTGGCTCGGCGGCAAGGCGATGGCGGCCCGCATCCTCGCCGACACGCTGCCTCTCGACGCGGACCCGCTCGGACCGGCCAACGTGCTGGTGATCGCCACCGGACCGCTCACCGGGACCGGCGCGCCGTCGAGCGCGCGATTCGACATCTCGGCCCTCTCGCCGCTCACGGGGCTCGTCGCGTCGTCGAACTGCGGCGGGCCGTTCGGCACGTATCTCAAGCGCGCCGGCTACGATGCGCTGGTGCTCGTGGGCCGCTCGTCCTCGTCCGTCTGGCTCGAAGTGGCCGAGCAGGGCGTGGTGTTCCGCGATGCAGGCGAGCTTCGGGGTATGCGCACCACCGAGGCGCAGGAGGCGATCGCCGAAGCTGTGGGCGAACGGTGTGGCACCCTCGCGATAGGGCCGGCGGGTGAGAACCTCGTGTCGTACGCGTGTGTGCTCTCCGGCGAGCGGGCGGCCGGGCGCGCGGGCATGGGTGCCGTGCTCGGCAGCAAGAACGTCAAGGGGCTTGCCGCGTGGGGAACCCGCAGCGTGCCGGTCGCCCGTCCCGACGAGTACCGCGCACACCTGAAGAAGTGGACGGCATCGATCAAGGCGCATCCCATAGCCGGGGGCTCGCTCCCACGCCTGGGCACCGCGGGTTTTCTTGCGCCGATGCAGGAGCTCGGCATCGTCGCCACGCGGAACTTCAAGGCCAACCGCTTCTCCGGAGCGGCCGATATCGACGGGGAGGCGCTCGCCGGGCGGCGGCTCGTCGGCACGGCGGGGTGCCTTGCGTGTCCGATCAGGTGCGGGCGCGTGGTCGAACTCGGCGGCCGGCGGATCAAAGGACCGGAACTGGAGACCCTCGTGCTTCTCGGCGCCAATATCGAGAATCCCGATCTCGATCGCATCATCGAGTGGAACGCGGCACTCGATGAACTCGGGCTGGACACGATGAGCACCGGCGTGACGGTGTCGTTCGCCATGGAGGCCGCCGAGCGCGGGCTGTGGGACAACGGGCTGCGCTTTGGCGAGACGGACGATCTGGCCGCGCTTTTTGAAGACATCGCCTACCAGCGTGGACTTGGTGCCGAGCTCGCCAAAGGGTCGAGGCGTCTGGCGGCGCGCTATGGCGGCGAGGGCTTCGCGATGAACGTGAAAGGCCTCGAGCTGGCTGCCTATGAGCCGCGTGGAGCCGTGGGCCAGGGTCTCGGCTACGCGGTCTCCAACCGCGGCGGCTGTCACCTGAACGCCGGGTATGTCGTAGCGCTCGAGGGGCTCGCGCTACGCATGGACGGCCGTTCGCCAAGGAGCAAGGCGGCGCTTGCCGCGTTCTTCCAGGACCTCATGGAGGTTGTCTCCTCGGCAGGCGTGTGCCTGTTCACCACCTTGAGCGTGTTGCCGGGAGCGCTCGTGACGAATCCCGATCGGGGCATCGGCGCGCTCGTGGGACGGGTGTTCTCCTACGCCGGCGGCGTCATGCGGCTGCTGCGGGTGCTGCCGCGGTCCCTGCTGGGGATTCCGATGCCGCTCGTGCCGCACCTGCGCGCGATCGAGCTCGTCACCGGCGAGCGCTACGGTTTCGGAGGCTTCTGGTCACTCGGCGAGCGCGCGTACACGCTCGAGCGGATGCTCGGCCTGCGCTTCGGCACCGGCGGGATACGCGGTGACACGCTGCCGAAGCGGCTGCTCGAGGAGACTGCCGAGGGTCGTGCGGGTGCGGGCGGCGTCCCGCTTGCCAGGCTCAGGCGCGACTACTACCGCCAGCGCGGCTGGGACGAGCACGGCGTGCCGCGGCCGGGCGTGCTCAAGCGGCTGGGTGTGTCCGTGCGGTAGGCTCACTGGGGTATCCTGGGCACCATGACTGCAACTGTCCTTCTGGCCCTCGCGACCTCACTTCTGTTCGGCGTCGGCGACTTTCTCGGGGGCGTCGCGACCCGACGTGACTCGGCGTACGCGGTCACGGGGACATCGCACCTGCTCTCTATCGTGCTACTCGGCATCGCGGTGCTGCTGCTGCCCGCTGCATCACCGACGAGTGCGGATCTCCTGTGGGGAGCGGTCTCGGGATTCTCGGGCGTGATCGGCGTGATGTCGCTGTTCGCTGCGCTTGCTGTCGGACGGATGAGCATCGTCGCGCCGATCGTGGCAGCGTTGTCGGCGGCCTTGCCGGCGGCGTTCGACCTGGCGGGTGGGACGCGCCTGTCGCCTATGACGCTTTCCGGCATCGGTCTCGCGCTGGTGGCGATCGTGATCGTGAGCATTGCGCCCGACGATGTGACACACGCCGCGGCGCACGAGTACCGGCCCCGGCGCGCACTCATGTTGTCGCTGCTGGCGGGGGTCGGCTTCTCCGGCGCGTTCGTCGCCTTCTCGTTCACCGCACCGGCAAGCGGGCTGACACCGGTGCTCGCGGCGCGCTGCGTCTCGATAGCGGTCGCGGTGGTTCTCGCGATGCGGTTTGGCCGGGGGTTCCCCGCCGACCGGACCGCGATGCCCGCCTCGCTCGGCGCGGGGCTGACCGACGCGCTCGCCAACGTCACCATGCTCACGGCCATCCGCCTCGGTCCGCTCGCGGTCGCCTCGGTCCTCGGCTCGCTCTTTCCGGTCGTCGTCGCCGTGCTCGCCCGCGTCTTCCTCGGGGAGCGTCTGACCTGGCTTCAGCGCGTGGGCGTGGCGGTCGCGCTTGCCGCGGTGCTCCTCGCCGCCCTGCCGTAGGCGCTGCGCCTATCGCTCATCGGGTACCCTTAGTGCGACACCATCGTTCTTGGGAGCGCACGTGCTCAAGGTAGACATCCCGGGATACGGGACACTAGGACTGGGCCACCTGCTGCTCGACGTGAATGGCACGATCGCGGCTGGTGGTGAGCTGCTGCCGGGCGTGGCCGAGACGCTCGCCGCGCTTGCGGACGTACTCGATATCGTGGCGGTCACCGCTGACACGCACGGGACGGCCGCGACGCTCAAGGCCGAGGCGGGCATCGCCGTGAGGATCATCGAACGCGGAGCCGAGGGCGAGCAGAAGCGTGACCTGCTCCGGGAACTCGGCGCGGAGCGGACGGTGGCGATCGGCAACGGCGCCAACGACGCTCTTATGCTCGGCGAAGCCGCGGTGGGCATCGTCGTCATCGGCGCCGAGGGTGCGGCGGCAGGTGCCGTTCGGGCCGCCGACGTGGTCGTGACCGACATAGGCGACGCGCTTGCGCTGCTGTCCGACCCGCGACGCCTTGTCGCCACTCTCCGCTCGTGAGCGCCGGGGCCACACGTCCGCGCATCACCGTTGTAGGTGGCGCCAACACCGACATCATCGGACTGCCCGCAGGGCGGTTCGCCCTGCGTGACTCGAACCCCGGGCACGTGCGCGTCAGCCCCGGCGGGGTGGGGCGCAACATCGCCGAGAACCTTGCGCGACTCGGCGCCGATGTCCGGCTCGTGACCTCGTTCGGCTCGGACGTCGAGGCTCGCGCGCTCGACCAGGAGTGCCGTCGCGCGGGGATCGACACGAGCTACAGCCTGGTTGCCGAGGGGAGCCCCGGCTCCCGCTACCTGGCGGTACTCGATGCGAGCGGCGACCTGGCGGCGGCGGTGTCGGACATGCGGGCGCTTGCCGCCCTCACGCCCGACGCGCTGGATCCGGCGGCGTTCGAGGGAGCCGCCGCGGTCGTGCTCGACACGAACCTCCGCGCTTCGACCATCGCCCGCGCCGCCGAACTCGCGGGCTCGGCACTCCTCGTTCTCGACCCCGTCTCCACTGCCAAGGCCCCGCATGCGCGCCCGATCCTCGGCAGGCTCGCCGCGCTCAAGGCGAACCTGCGCGAAGCCGAGGAACTCTCGGGCGGCGCCGGTCCTGAGGGGGCGGCGACCCGCCTGCTGGAGGCGGGTGTGGCGCGGGTGTTCGTGACCATGGGGCCCGACGGCGTGTGGTGCGCGGACGAGCATGAGTCCTTCGCGCTTCCGGCCCCGCGCGCGTCCGTGGTCAACGTCACCGGTGCGGGCGACGCATTCACCGCCGGTGTGGCGTGGGGACTCGCTACGGGTGTGAGTCTGCGGGAGACGGCCGAGACCGCGAGCGCCCTGGCGGCGATCGCGCTCGAAAGCGAGCGAACGGTAAGCGAGAGTATCAGCGCCGAATCACTGTATGTCAGAGTGAGGGAGTCCGCCCGATGAGACCGCATATGCGCGTTGCGCCCGAGGTCGCCGAGTCCCTCGAGGCCGGCCAGCCGGTTATCGCGTTCGAGTCCACGATCATCTCGCACGGTTTCCCGTATCCCGCCAACGTCGAGTGCGCGGTGGAGTGCGAGCGCATCGCGCGTGAGGAGGGCGTGGTCCCCGCGACGGTCGCGGTCATCGGTGGCGAGCTAGCCGTCGGCATCACGCGCGACGAGATCGAGATGCTCGGTACCGCGGGCGACACGCCCAAAGCGTCACGCCGGGACCTGCCATTGCTGGTGGCGCGCGGCTCCAACGGCGCCACCACGGTCGCCGGCACGATGGCGATCGCCGCGATGGCGGGCATCAGCGTGTTCGCGACCGGCGGGATCGGCGGTGTGCACCGCGGCGCGGAGCGCTCGTTCGACGTCTCGGCAGACCTCGAGGAGCTGGCGCGCACGAGCGTGGCGGTCGTCTCGGCGGGAGCCAAGTCGGTGCTCGATATCGGCCTGACGCTCGAGTACCTCGAGACCCGCGGTGTGCCGGTCCTTGGTTTCCGGACCGATGCGTTCCCTGCCTTCTACACCCGTGACAGTGGCTTCGGTGTCGACGCCCGATTCGAGACACCCGCCGAGGTAGCCGAGGTGCTTGCGGCCAAGTGGGAAACGGGACTCGCGGGCGGTGTGGTCGTGGCCAACCCGATCGATGCGGAGCATGCACTCGACCCCGCCGAGATCGAGCGCATCATCGCGCACGCGGTCGCTGACGCCCGGGAGCGCGGTGTCCGCGGCAAGGCGATCACGCCGTTCCTCCTCGCGCGCATCCACGAACTTACCGGCGGGGCGAGCGAGGCCGCCAATAAGGCGCTCGTATGGTCGAACGCGCAGCTCGGCGCTCGCATCGCCATGGCGCTGTCCCACCGGGGCTCTATCGGACACATCGAGGGGAGACGCGCATGACCGACGGACCCGACGGCCGGCGCGCGTACGATGAGTCGCTGCTCGAGATGGTGAATGGCGCCGAGTCCGACTTCCTGGCGAGCAAAGACGACCGCCACGAGAACGTCGAGGGCGCGGTGCGCATCTTCCTCGAGTTCCTGCGCGGCTTCGAGTTTCTGAAGATCGACCGGCCCTGTGTGACCGTGTTCGGCTCGGCACGCTTCCGCGAAGGCCACCCGCACTACGAGCAGGCGCGCGAGATGGGACGGGCGCTGGCCGAGGCGGGCTTCTGCGTCATGACCGGCGGCGGCCCCGGCATCATGGAGGCCGCTAACCGCGGTTGCCGGGAGGCCGGCGGCCTTTCACTCGGCGTGAACATCCACCTGCCGCACGAGCAGCACCCCAACGACTACGTGGACCGCTTCATCGAGTTCGAGCACTTCTTCGTGCGCAAGGTGATGCTCGTGAAGTACTCGTGCGCGTTCGTGGTGTGCCCCGGCGGGTTCGGGACGCTCGATGAGGTCTTCGAGACGCTCACCCTCATGCAGACAGGTAAGATAGACGACTTCCCGGTCATCACGCTCGGCAGTGCGTTCTGGGCGCCGATGTTCGAATTCTTCGAGAAACGTATGGTGGCCGAGGGTACGATCACCCCCGGCGACCTCGATCTCATCCATATCACAGACTCGGTGGACGACGCGGTGGCGCACATCAAGCGACACCCCCGGGGTTGTCGCGTGGCGCCGTAGCGGTTGCGTCCGGCGCGTGAGGCGTTTCGCACGGACCGCCGGCGATCGCTCGTGATGCGCCGGACTACTGTCGCTTGAGGTCGCGCGCAGCCGCGATGGCCGCCCGGGCGCCCTCGCCGGCCGCGATGATGATCTGCTTGCCGAGCCCGTCGGTCACGTCGCCTGCTGCGTAGATCCCCGGGGTGCTCGTGGCGCAGCGGCGGTCCACGA
>JAXMLJ010000015.1:0-17285 GCA_034368805.1 Coriobacteriia bacterium | reverse complement strand
GCGCGCGCGCACTTCTCGCCCGTGCTCTCGGCAGTCACGCGCCAGTATGACTTCGAGGGTGGCGGCACGGTGCCCGACGAAGAGGACCTCTACCTTGCGCTCGTCGCCGGCAACGGCTTCCGACGCATCACGACAGAAACGGCGATGTTCGCCCGTGTCAAGGATCCCGACCCGCGCCTTGAACCGGATGGCGCCCTGGCACCGGCTCTCGATCTCGGGGGCGCGTCCAAGGGACTCGCGCTCGACCGCGCGCGCGAGGCGCTGCGATCGAGCGCTGCTGTCACGGCCGCGCTCATCTCGTCGACGAGCAGTACGGTTACGCTCGGGACCAAACCGGACGGTCGTGTCTGGCGGGTCGGTGTCGAGGACCCACGCGACACCGAGCGCGTTATCGCGGTCTTCGCGTTCGAGGGTGATGGAGCGCTCTCGACCTCGGGTGACTACCAGCGCTACTTCGAAGCCGATGGCGTCCGGTACCACCATATCCTCGACCCGGCGACCGGGCTGCCCGCACGCGGCTTCAGGTCAGTGACGGTCGGGGGAGCCGGGATGTCGGGTCTCGATGCCGACATCCTGTCGACTGCCCTGTTCGTAGCGGGACGCGACGCGGCCCGTACGTATGCCGAAGACAGGGGCGTCGCGCTTTACGCTGTAGACGCCGGAGGGCGGGCACACCTGGTGCCCGCCCCCGAACGCTCCGGAGTGAGTGTGGCCGAAGAGGCCATCCCGCTGCGGTGAAGACTAGATGAACTGCTTCACGAGACCGTAGACGACCGGCATCTCCCACATCTCGCCCTGGAACGCCTTGATCGCGCCCATGACCGCGAAGACGAAGACCGCAAACGAGCCTAGGAACCAGATGATCTGGCCGAGGATAGGGATGACGTTCAGGACGAGGAGAGCGATCATGACGACATACAGTCCGAGTGCCTGGACCGCGTGGAGACGCACGAACCTCTCGCTCTTGTACGGCTCCATCAGGATCGCGATGAGCGCGACGACGCCCGTCAGGTAGCCGAGTCCGGCCAGGATCTTGCCCGTATCGCTCGGAACGTCACTGCCGGGCATGGGGGACGGGGGTGCGGGCGGTACGGGGGGTGCAGTGTTGAAGTCATCGCTCATGCGGATCAACCCCTCCTCGATGTACTACGACGCCCGGCTCGGTCCGGGCCCTGTTTGCCTTATACCCTACCAGGTTGGTACCATACGTGCAGTAGCGCCTTCCGGTGTTAGCAATGCGGCGCCTTTGGCCGCCCGGAGGAAACACAGCATGCGACGCAGACGCGCACTCCCCTTCTTCATCTCGCTCTCTATCATCTTCGCCTTCGTGACGACCCCGATCGCCGGGGCCGTCACAGAGTCGGATCTTCGCGCGCACGAGGAAGCCGCCCCCAAGGCCCGCGAGGCCGCGGCGGCGGCCCAGTCCGAGGCTGACCGCCTGTCGCGCGAGGTCGCGGACCTCGATCAGGCCATCGACTCGATCCAGGTAGAGATCAACGCACTGGCCGACGACGTCACAGCCGCCACCGAGCGGACCGAACGCCTCAGAAGCGAGGTCGACGGGCTACGCTCGCAGGTCAATGCCAAGCAGGGCGAGATCGACGTCACCCAGGCCGAGTTCGAGCGCCAGAAGGCACTCCTGGCCGAGCGCATGCAGGCCACCTACAAGAACGGCGACTTCCTCTACCTGGAGTTGCTGCTCGACAGCCGGAGCATCGAAGATCTCATCGCGCGCACGACCCTTGTCCAGCGCGTGCTGAAGTCAAACGAGGAGCTCGCGGCGGGCCTCAAGGCCACACGCATCTCGCTCGAGAAGGCCAAGGCCGAGATCGAGCGAGACCTGGCAGCCGTCGACGCCAAGCGCGCGGAAGCACAGGCCGAAGAGGACCGGCTCCGCGACCTGCGGGCCCAGCACCAGAGCAAGCTCAACGCCCAGAAGGCCGCGCAGGACCAGAAGGCCGACCTCGTTGCCGAGAACTCGGCAAACGCGAAGCGGCTGCGCGCTCTGGCCGAAGCCGAAGAAGCCGAATCGGCCAAGATCGCCTCGGAACTCTACGGCACCGGCTCGGGATACTTCGCCGGGGTCATGGCGTTCCCGGTCCCCGGCTTCGAGCAGACCCCCACGGGCGGCTCGGCGTTCGGCTACCGCGTCCACCCGATCCTCGGCTACCGGAAGATGCATACCGGCATCGACATCGGTGGCCGGGCGGTTGGCAGGGACATCAACGGTGCCCCCATCGTCGCGGCATCGGACGGAACAGTCATCTACACGGGCTACCGCGGCGGCTACGGCAACACGGTCATCATCGACCACGGCAACGGGGTGACCTCGCTGTACGCACACATGCAGAGCGGCAGCTACAAGGTGAGCACCGGGCAGTCAGTCACCAAGCGTCAGGCGATCGGCGCAGTCGGCTCCACGGGACTCTCAACCGGCCCTCACCTGCACTTCGAGGTCAGGATCAACGGCAACCCGGTCGATCCGATGGGCTACCTCAAGTAGTAGCCTGAAGTCGCGCCGCCGTCAGGCGGGCGCCCCCTAACCCGCGTTGTACTCTTGCATCGCGCTGTCGACACCGTACTCAAGGATGTGCAGCGCCGCCTGCGCGGCGTGTGGCACCATGTCCGCCAGCCGCTCGGCCACGTCGCGTCGCATAGGCTCGAGGACGAAATCGGCCGGCGCCTGACGGCCCGGCGGTCGGCCGATGCCGAGTCGCACGCGTAGGAAGTCTCCGCTGCCAAGTGCGTCGGCCAGCGAGCGCAGCCCGTTATGGCCTCCATGCCCTCCGCCGCGCTTGACGCGTACGGTCTCCTCCGGAAGATCAAGGTCGTCGTGGACGATGATGATGTCACCAACGTTCACGTCATAGGCGTGCGCCAGCTTGGCCACGGCCTTGCCCGACAGGTTCATGAACGTCTGCGGCTTGACGATCACGAGATCGTCTTCACCGAATCGGACGAGGCCGACCTTCGCGCCGGCCTCGTCCTTCCAGTAGCTCACGCGCAGGTTCTCGGCCAGCAGATCGATGACCATGAAACCAGCGTTGTGTCGCGTAGTGTCGTACTCTGCGCCCGGATTCCCGAGCCCGATGACCATCCGTGCCATGAGGGGTTCGGACTACTCCTTGGTCTCTTCGTCGGACTCCTTGCCCACCTCAGGCACCTCGCCCATCTCGATGCCCTCCTCGACGACCGCTTCTTCCTCGACGGACGGTGCGCTCACAGACGCGACCGTGGCGTCCGGATCGTCGAGAAGCGCAACGCCCTTGGGGGCGGTGATGTCAGCCACGGTGACCGAGTCACCGATCCCGAGCGCCGAGATGTCGACCTCGATGTGCTCGGGAAGGTCCTTCGGCCGCGCCTCGACCTTCAGCTCGCGCAGCGCGTGCATCACGATACCGCCCTCACGCTCGCCTGCAGCGGAGCCGACGTACGTGATCGAGACGACAGTCTGTATCGTCTCACTCATGTCGACGGCCCAGAAGTCGACATGCTGGACCGTGCCCTTGAGCGGGTCCCGCTTGACCTCCTTGATGATGACGTCCACGGGCTTCTCGCGACCCTCGATGGTGAGGTCGACGAGCGTGGATCCGACCGCGGCATCGTGCATCATGCGGTCGAAGTCCCGCCGGTCGACCGAGATCGAGATGGTCTCGAACTTGGGACCGTAGACGGTGGCCGGGACGAGGCCCTCGCCCGCAAGCTTCTTGCTTGACTTGCCGGTGATCTCTCTGAGACCGGCCTTCAGTTCGGTGACGTTGGACATGCGCTTCCTCCTTGTGATCTCGGGTGCATCGCACGCACCCGCGTGTGACTCAGAGCTGGAAATCGGGGTCGAACAGCTCGGAGACGGACTCGTCGTTGTATACGTTCTGGATGGCTCGGGCAAACAGCGGTGCGACCGAGAGCACCCGTATCTTTCCATGCTGACGCTCCTCGGGCACCGGGAGCGTGTTGGTGATAACGACCTCCTCGATCGGGGCGGCATCGATCCGGTCGAACGCCGGTGGCGAGAAGACGCCGTGCGTCGCCGCGACCCAGACCTTGGAAGCGCCCTTCGTCATCAGCGCCCGGGCGCCCTCGGTGACCGAACCTGCAGTGTCGATCATATCGTCGGCCACGATGCAGTTCTTGCCCTCCACCTCGCCGATGACGTGGGTGATCTCGGCCACGTTGTGCTCGGGGCGACCCTTGTGCATGATCGCGAGGCCCGCGCCGAGCATATCGGCCATCTTCTTGGCGGCCTTCACCCGGCCGACGTCCGGCGAAACCACCACGAGGTTGCCGATCCCGAGGCCCTCGAAGTAGTCAGACAGGATAGGAAGCGCGGTCAGGTGGTTCACCGGCTGGTTGAAGAATCCCTGGATCTGACCCTGGTGAAGGTCCATCGTGATGACCCGCTCGGCGCCGGCCACGGTGAGCAGGTCCGCCACGAGCTTGGCCGTTATCGGCTCGCGCGCCGCCGACTTCTTGTCCTGACGCGCGTACCCGTAGTGCGGGATGACCGCGGTGATGCAGCGGGCGCTGGCCCGCTTGGCAGCGTCGATCATGATGAGGAGCTCCATGATGCTGGCGTTCACCGGCTCGCACATCGACTGCACGAGGAAGATGTCGGCGCCACGCACGCTCTCGAGGTAGCGGACGTAGATCTCGCCATTGGCGAACTTCGAGATCTTTATGTTGCCGAGTTCGACCCCGAGATGCCGTGCGATGTCCTCGGACAGATCACGGTTGTGACTGCCCGCGAACACCATCATGCGCTTGCCGGGTGTGGAGATCATCGTCTGCGCTCGCTCCCTTACGCCTCGTCCTCGGCCTCCGCGCGTCTGCGCGCGGCCCACCCTTCGATCGTCCGCTGCTCGGTGCGCTCGACCGCGAGCGCGTCGGCAGGTACGTCGTGCGAGATGGCGCTTCCCGCCCCAACGATCGCACCTTCACCGATCTCGACGGGCGCGATAAGCATCGTGTCCGAGCCCACGAACGCCCCGTCACCGATGCGGGTGACGTGCTTGTGCCACCCGTCGTAGTTACAGGTTATCGTACCCGCGCCGATGTTGGCGTCCGCGCCGATCTCCGCATCGCCGATGTATGACAGGTGCGGCACCTTCGTGCCTGCACCGATGCGCGCGTTCTTGATCTCGACGCTCGTGCCCGCCTTGGAGCGGTCACCCATGCTCGTCCCGGGGCGAAGGTATGCCCGTGGTCCGACGCTCACGCCACTCCCGAGCACCGAGCCGAGAACGATCGATGAGTCCACGATGCAGCCGTCGCCGAGGGTGGAGTCCGCGATCCTCGTGTCCGGTCCGAGCACGCTGTCCGCACCGACACACGTCTCGCCGAGCAAGAAGGTCATCGGCTCGATGACCGTGTCGCGGCCGATCGTCACGTGAGAGCCGACCCAAACGAGCTCCGGATCCGTCATGGTCACGCCAGCGAGCATGTGGCGCTCGTTGATCCGCCGCCGCAGGACGCGCGCGGCCTCGGCAAGCTGCACACGGCTGTTCACGCCGAGCGCCTCCGCCGGATCGGATGCCTCCACGCCGACGACGGCGAGCCCTTCTTCCCGGAAGAGCGCCACGATGTCGGTCAGGTAGAACTCCCCCTGCTTGTTCCCGGCTTCCAGGCGGTGCAGGTGCGCGAACAGCGCCCGGGCATCAAAGCAGTAGGTGCTCGTGTTGACCTCGGCGATACCCTGTTGGTCGGGCGCAAGATCCTTGTCCTCGACGATTGCGGCGATCGAGCCGTCGCCGGCCCGTACGATCCTGCCGTAGCCCGACGGGTCGTCCAGGCGCGCGGTAAGCATCGAGCACGCTGCCGCTGCATCCGTGCGAGCCGCAACGAGGCCGGCGAGCGTCTGCGCGGTCAGGAGCGGGCAGTCGCCCGCCACCACGAGCAGCGAGCCTTCTACGTCGCCGAGCGCCTCCTCGGCCGACATCACGGCATGGCCCGTGCCGAGTCGCTCGTGCTGGTGGGCAAACGCGACATCGGCGTCGGCGAGCAGCGCTTCGACCGTCTCGGCACCATGGCCGGTGACGACCACGACGCGACTGACGCCGGCTCCGCGTACGGCTTCGATCACGTGGGTCACGATCGGAACGCCGAGGATGTCGTGAGCGACCTTGGGCAGCGCCGACTTCATGCGCGTGCCCTCGCCCGCTGCGAGTATGAGTGCTGTCGCGCCCATCGGGACCCCTTCTGATCGGGACACGATCCCGTCTGCTGAACGTGGCTGGGGCGGTAGGATTCGAACCTACGGATGGCGGATCCAAAGTCCGCTGCCTTACCGCTTGGCTACGCCCCACCGTGCATGCGGCGACAGCGCTCAAACGCTGTCTCGCGAGCGCAGGGAGTATACCATAGGCCGGGCCCGGAAACGGTCGCGCGGGCGCGCCGCAGCGAGGTCCGTACCGGTGGGCCGAGGCGCCGGGCCGGCGACCTGCGGGCGCTACGTGGCCAGGCCGTCGGCGGCGCGAGAGAAGGCCTCCAGCCCACCCTCGGCTTCAAACTCGGCGAGCACGGCCTCCTGAATGGCCTGCCGTGCGTCGGAGTTGATCGGGTGGCAGATGTCGCGGAACTCCCCGCTCGGCAACTTGCGCGACGGCATGGCGACGAAGACGCCCTTGTCGCCGTTGACGATGCGGAGGTCGTGGATAACGAATGCGTCGTCGATCACGATACTCGCGATCGCGCATACCTTGTTCATAGCTACGGGGCGCAGCGAGACTCGTGTGATGTCCATGTTCCCCCCATGGCTGCTCATTCTCACCGTGTACTTCGACGCGCTGGGGAGCTTCCCTGCCACGACCGGCAGGTCAGGCGGGCTCGAGCACGCACCCGTGGTCGGCGCTGCGTGTCGCGACCGACCAGAAGCCCGCCGCGCGGGCGATTCCGGCGACCGCCTCCGCGGCCGCCTCATCGGCGCACAGGCCGAACACGGTCGAGCCACTGCCCGCCATGGCGGCCCCCACGACCCCCGGAGTCCCGCCGACGAGCGCCAGTACGGTCCCGACCTCGGGAACCAGGCCGATCGACGCGTCGGTCATGTTGTTGTAGAGCAGGCTCGCCACGGCCTCCGTGTCCCCCGCCTGAAGCGCATCGGCGAGCCGATCGACCGGAGGCGCCTGAGGCGCGGGTGCAGCGTCGAAAGCGATGTACGCCGCACCCGTACCGACCGGTTCGGCGGGCTTGACCAGGACGATCGGCGCATCCAGTGAGCGCAACGGACGGTCGAGCACATCACCGCGGCCGGTGAACAGGGCCGCACCGCCTTCAAAGAAGAACGGGACATCGGCGCCGAGCGACCGCGCGAGGTCGAGTACCTCAGGACCCGCGACGTTCAGACCCCAGAGTGTGGCGAGACCCTCCACAACCGCCGCAGCATCGGTGCTCGCTCCGCCCAGCCCGCCACCGGCCGGAATGCGCTTCTCGATCGCTATCGAGTAGCCGAGTGGCCGGCCAAAGCGCGCCGACATCTCGCACGCGGCCCGGTACGCCAGATTGGCGCTCCCGGCGAGCCCGAGATCCGGAACGCACGAGAGAGAGAACGCGGACGCGGGCGTGATGGTCACGGTGTCCCCGAACGAAAGCGCCTGGAATACCGTCGCAAGCTCGTGGTAGCCGTCGGGTCGAGTGGGACCCACGGCCAGGTGCAGATTCACTTTTGCGGGCGCGTGGATCCGCAGTCCTCGGCTGGCCATCGTCTGCCCCCTGAACGCGACACGCGGGGCATGGAGCCCCGCGCGGGTCGCATACGCATAAGAGTAGGTGCCGCTCAGTTGAGCCACGGGAAGACGCACTCGCCGGTGTCGCAGTCCGTGAGCTCCACGGTGCCGGTGAGGATGTCGACGTAGCTGTACGAGACACGCGCCGTGCGTCCGCGCTTCTCGTCGATCTTGATGACGAACAGGCTCGGGTGCGTCTGCTCCAAGACACCGACGCGCTCGAGTACCTTGGACCTGCCCATGTTCGCCTTGAGCCGCATCCGGGAGCCCATCATGGTCTCGAGATCACTTCTGATGCGACCGACGACCTGCACTTGGTTCATGGTATCCATGCATCACCCTCCTCGAAGAGTGTGATTATACAGGATGAAGCAGCATATCTCAATGCGCGCGCCGTGCGAATAGGCAGCTCGTGGCACCTGCCGAGGTGAGCGAGTACCATTGGGCACCGAATGGTCAGGCGGACGCGCGCGCTCGTGCGGAAGGGCACAATGTCAGGCCCCGGACACCCACCCACCCCGGACGGCTCGACCATCGGCGGCGCGGACGCAGATGGCCCCTCCGGGCTGCACCGCGCACTCTCGGCGCTCGGCGTGCTGCTGGTCGTGATCGCCGTCGCGTGGCGGGCACGGTTCGGCATCAGCTTCTTCGATGACGGTTACAACGCATCGTTGCCGCTTCGACTTGCTCTCGGGGCACGGCCGTTCGTAGATGAGATGACCCCCCAGCTGCTCGGCTTCCTCATTCCCGCGCTGTTCGCACGCGCGTGGCACGCCCTGTTCGGTCTCACGGGCCTCGTTCTCGCGCTGCGGCTGCTGTACGTAGCCGCAGCGACAGCCGTCGGGGCCGTGGTCTACCGGACGCTCAGGCCCACCGTGCCCTTCGCAGGCGCGCACCTAGCTGCGGCCGCACCCCTGCTCGCTCCCCCCTACAACATCCTCGGTCTCACGTACAACACGACCGTGCTGCTCGCGTACCTGCTCGCATGGGCACTCGCGTTGCGGGCCGCGGAGACCGGTTCTCGCCGGATCGCCGCGGCAGCCGGGGCTGCGGCGGCAGTCGGCGCCATCGCATACCCGCCAGTCGCGTTGGGAGCCGTAGTGCTGCTCGCAACCTTCGTCGCGATGAGAGAGACGCGACGCCTCACGCCCGCCGCACTCCTCGGCGCAGGCGCGGTCCTCGTTGTGTTCGGCGCGTGGCTTCTGGCAAACGCGCGACCTTCAGACGTACTGGCGGCGTTCACGTACTCATCAAGCGTCCTTGAAGGCGTGCTCGAACCTGCCGAGCGGTTCTCGGCGATCGCCGAGAACCTGGGTGACTCGCTTCTGACTCCGTGGCTAGTCCCGATGTGGCTGCTGGCAGTCGTCGCGTCTCGGCGAAACCGCGCCGGGGCGGCCACCCGCCTCGCGACACTACTGCTGCCCGCCTCGGCGTTCCTGCCAAGCATCGTCGCATTGAGGCTGCCTCCCGTCGCCGACGTCCCGCACTTCGGCGTGCAGGCCGGCAGCTACGTGATCGCGCTCACGGCCGGCCTTGTGCTCCCGGTGCTGGCCCCGTACCGGCGGGCGGGAGATGAGCAGGCCCGGCGGATGCTCGTCCTTGCCTTCCCCGTGTCGATCACCAACATGCTCGCGGTCGCGTATTTCACGAGCGCCGGATGGCATTGGGCCGTCCCGGCGATCGGTCTCGCGCCCCTGGCGGCGGCGCTGATCGCGGGGTGGGCTCTCGCATGCCGGGATGACGCTGACCTGAACGGCACTCTCGTCCTGCCGGTGGTCGCGGCCGGAGTGATCATCGGCCTGCTCGTGCTGCTGTATGGCAGCGCGTTCAAAGACAGTCCCCCGCTGACGCTCAGTCATACAGTGCGTGAACCGGCGGTCCTGGGCATCGTCACGCACGAAGAGCAGGCCGAGCGTATCGAAGACCTGGCCGAGATCGGACGGCGGCGGGTGGCGCCGGACGAGGGCGTGCTGTTCGTGCACGGCCAACTCGGCTATGTCCTCGTGGACGCTCCCATGGTGACCAATGCGGTGTGGCTCGCGACCGGACCGACAGACGCCGAGTCCGTCGCGTACTTCGAGCGCACGGGACGGTGGCCGGACGTTGTCTTCGTCTCGTTGTCGCTGGTCGAGTCACTCGGGCCGTCAGGCGTGGCCGACGATCCGCTTCTCAGCCGCCTGCAAGCCGGTTACGACTCCGTGGAAGTGGGCGGCGGGTTCGTCGTCTACCGTCTCCGCTAGAGCCTGTCGACGCCCTCGGCCATGGGCCCAGTTGCTATACTGTCTCAGCCCGCATGAGCACCGGGCGTCCTTGCCCGCACCGCATCCGTGAAGACCTGGAGTCCCGTGACCGTGAGTGAGCTTCAGCGCATCAGACGCTCCTACAGCAACACCCTGCTCTCCGACGGCCTGCCCGTGGCCGAGGTGATCGTCCTTGCGCTCTTCTCGCTCACCACGGTCCTGTACGAACCCGCGATCGCCGGTCTCGCGTTCGGCGTCTTCAGCCTGCTGTTCGCATTCGCGATCGCCGAGGGCCGGACGCTGCACATCGCCATGCTCGGTGGGATCTACTACCTCTTCCGATTCAACCTGATCGAGGTCGCGTCGCCGTTCCGTTCGCTGTCGGACCTCATCTTCGTGCTCTCGGGTGTGGCGGTACTCGTCTTGCTCGTGCGCAACAAGGCCCGCCTGCGCTTCTACGACTGGATCTTCTTCGCCTGGGCGCTCTACGCCCTCGCGCTCGGCCAACTGCGCTCGATCCCGCTTCTGCCCACGATCATCCAGCTGCGTGCGATGCTCGCGATCTACCCCCTGTTCATACTGATCCGGGAACTCGGCTTCGGCGCAAGCGCCAAGCGCGCGACACTCGGGCTTCGATTCTACGAACTCCTCGCATGGTGGCTGTTCGCACAGGCGTTCATGGAGAAGGCGTCGTCGAAGATCCTCTTCACGACGGCGTTCACACGCTTCACCGCTATAAGCGAGACCAACTGGCCGAGAGTCTACGGTTGGGCGGCAAACCCCAACTCCCTCGGCGCAGTGTGCGTCCTGCTCATCGCGCTCGGCGTCCTGCTCGCCGCGTACGGGTGGAGAACACAGTCGCTCGATCGATCGCTCGCCCTCTACTTCTCAACGCTCGTCCTGAGCGTGTCGAGAAGCGCGCTTTGGGGACTCGCCGTGTTCGTAGCGGTCATCGCCATCTTCAAGGGCATCGAGCTGCTTCGCGGACGGGACATCTGGCAGCTCGTGCGGCGCCCGTTCACGGTGGGTCTCGCAACGGCGCTCATCGCCGTCACGCTGGGGATGGTCACCCCGCTCGTGATGGAGGCGCTCGCAGATGGCTCGGCTGGCTTCGGCATCTTCGGACGGTTCATCACCGACGAGGACGAACTCGACAAGAGCGTGAACACGGGCCGGCTCTTCTCACTTCGGACTGCCGTCGAGCTTGCGACGACAGACGCGTCGACACTCGCCCTCGGCAACGGACCGGCGACCTACGGGTCCGCCGGGTCGGCGTTCTGGTTACCACCGCACTACGAGACGTACGGCGTGCCCGAGGGATTCTATGCCGACTTCTTCTACGGCATGATGCTCGTGGAGATGGGCCTGCTGGGAAGCGTGCTGTACCTGGGCGGTCTGCTCGCGGTCTTCTGGAGCAACCGGACCATGCCCCGGAGCTGGAGGCTCGGGATCGCCGCGCTCTTCGCGCTGTGGTGTCTCTTTTACAATGTCACCGAGATCCACATGGTGTTCCTGCTGATCATGCTGCTCGGCGGCGTGCCCATCCCCCGGCCCGATCTCGGTCAGCCCGACCCTCAGGAGCGCCCGCTCGCTGCCTGAAGCACGGCCCCGAGCGCAAGGTACGCCGCACGGTCGAGCGTTTCGGCCCGCACCGAGCCGTCGATCCCCGCCGAGGCAAGCAGCGCATCGGCCTCGGCCACCGGAACGCCCAGCCCCGCCGCGAGCGAGTTGCGGAGCGTCTTGCGCCGCTGCGTGAAGGCCGCGTCGGCTGCCCGCGCGGCGGCGACGACGACGGCCGCATCCGCAGGGCTCTCGGCACGGTCGAGCCTGATGACCGCCGAGTCGACCCGCGGCGGCGGCAGGAAGCACGAACGTGGCACGGGAAACCGTGCCGAGAAGCGTGCGCGCAGCGCGAGTTTGACCGTGTAGGAACCGTACTCCTTCGTTCCCGGGACCGCCGACATGCGGTCTGCGACCTCGGCCTGCACCATCACGATCGCCCGATCGAGCGACGGCATCTCCTCGAACAAGCGCAGGACCACGGTGGCCGCCACGGCATACGGGAGGTTGGCGACGAGCGCGCGCGGCACTCCGGCGGGGGTGGTGAGCGCTGATGTGGGCACGGAGACCGCGTCGGCATTCACGACCGTGAGCGCCGGACCAGCGTCCAGCTCCTCGAGTACCGACAGCAGCCGGCGGTCGTACTCCACGGCGACGACCATTGCGCCCGCGCCGAGCAGCGCGTCGGTGAGAGTCCCGATCCCCGGCCCTATCTCAAGGACCGGCTCACCGGGTTCGATCCCGGCGATCTGAACGATCCGGCCGACGATGTTGTCGTCGACGAGGAAGTGCTGCCCGAGTGACTTACGGGTGTAGAGTCCGTGTCGCTTCAGAACCGCGATGGTGGCCGACGGGCTGGCCAGCCGCGAGTGTGGCACCGCGAGAGCCCGGCACTACTCGACGATAGTGATGGTGACGGTGCGACGGCCCCAGCTGCGTGCGGCGGCCTTTGCCGCGCTCGCGCCGCCGGCCCAGAAGCAGACGTCGATCTTGTCGCCGCGGATGGCGCCACCGATGTCGGCCGCGATCGCGTAGCCGTAGCCGGGCACGTACAGCTTCGTGCCGAGCGGGATCACGCTGCGATCCACCGCCACGATGCCCCAGCCGTCAGGGATCTTGTAGCTCGCGATCTTGCGATTGATGACGCTGATACCGCCGCAACCCGGATCCCAGGGCGTGTAGGCAGTCGAGGTGACCTTGAGGGTAGTGCCGCCCTCGGGCGCCGTGACGCCCGCTACCGCGCCACCTTGGACGGGTGCCGGGGTCTTGGCGCGAGCGCTTGCGATGGGCTTCTTCGCGGCGGGCACGCGGGTCCCCACCTTCACGACTGCGGACACCGCCGGCACGAGGATCTCCTCGGCTATGACCGTGCGCCGCGTCTCCGTCTCGCCGACCATGAGCACTTCGTAGACTCTGATGGCCGAGCCGACGACACCCTCGCGCACCGTGCGCTTCTGCCCGGCGAGCAGGTCGGGGTCTTCCTCCTCGACCGTCTCGAAGGCGACCTCGGCCTCCTCCTTGACGATGCGCACGAAAACGTCGGTGGCGGTGATCGTCATGTCGGGAGTGAGCGCGACGTCTACCGGCGGCGACACGTGCAGCCCGATAGACGGGTCGAGTCCTGCAGCCACGAGCGCATCGGCGACGGTGGAGCCGACGACGCGGAGATCGACCGGTGTCCCGTTGCAGTCGATCGTGACGGGAACGGCTTGCCTGACGACGATCTCGGTGCCGTCGGCGATCGGAGTCTCGGGAAGCGGGCTGACCACGTCGCCCTCGGCCAGCACGACATCAACCTCGTCGAGGACCTGGGAGACGGTCTTCGCTTCAGTGGTGTAGTAGGCGCTCTCACCGTCGACGACGACGGTGACGCCCTTCTTGGCCCAGACGAATCCGGATACTGTCAGTGGTACGACGAGAGCTGCGATGAGAACGATGACGATATGCAGAGTCTTCAGGAGGCGGGCCGGGTCGACCGGCTTACGCATAGGGCTCCTTCGACCGGGTACAGTTCCTGTCAGAGTGCGACCTTCGCAGTATAGCCGAAGCTCAAAAGGTCAACCACGGGATCGGCCGTTCGGTCTGACGAACGGTCACCGGTCTGCCGCCAGGCGGCGCGCCGCTTCCACAGCCACGGCTCGCCCGAGCGAGGCGGCTTCCTCGAGCGGCTGCGCGGCTGCACCGAGATCGGTCGGCCCGTCGGCCCCCTCCACCCGCGCCTCGCCGAGGACGTCGATACCGAGCACGTTGAACGCACTGCGGATAGTGGCCTCAGCCGATGAGAAGCCGAATGCGTCACCACCGCTGCGAACGAGCAGGATCGCGCCCGGGCGACGCCTCGGTGTCTCCTGGCCAAGCACGTACCGCCTGGCCCAGTACGGCTGCAGACGGTCGATGAGGACCTTGAGAACCGACGGCACGGTGGCGAAGAACACCGGGCTCGCGACGACGATCCCATCGGCCGCATCCAGCGCCGCGTACCAGGCCGCTCCACCGTCACGCAGGACGCACTCGCCGGTCAGTGAGCATGCGTTGCACCCCTGGCAGGGCCCCATACCCATGTCAGCTGCCACCACGAGGCGCGTCTCGGCCCCCGCCTGTCTGGCACCTGAAAGCGCGGCCTCGAGCAGGCGCTCACTGTTGCCGTACCTGCGGGGACTCCCGGCTACGCCCAGGACGAGCGGCGCTCTCGTCACACGAACCGCCTCCCGAACAGCCGACGGGCATTCTCGAGTGCCGCAGTGGCCACGTCGGCCGATGCCAGCCCCTTCGCCTCGGCCACTGCCGTGGCGTTGAGGACGGCGAACGCGGGTTCGTTGCGTCGCCCCCGGTACGGATGCGGAGCGAGGAACGGGCAGTCGGTCTCGATGAGCAGCCGGTCGAGCGGTACGAGACGCGCGGCCTCGCGGAGCTCCTCGGCCTTCTTGAAGGTCACGGGCCCCGCGAACGAGATGTGACAGCCGAGTTCGAGAAAGCGTTCGGCAAGCGCCGGGCCTTCGGTGAAGCAGTGGATGACGCAGCCTGCCGGCGGGACGCCGAACTCCGCAAGCAGTTGAAGACCCTCGGTATGGGCCTCGCGCAGATGGATCTCCACCGGCAACCCGACCTCGTGCGCGAGCGCAAGCTGGGTGCGGAACCATGCGCGCTGATCGTCTCTGGGGGAGTGGTCGTAGTGGAAATCGAGGCCGAGTTCGCCGAGCGCACCGACGCGAGGATCACCCGCGAGCTCGCGCAGTCGCGCGAGAAGCGCTTCGGTACCCTCCTTCGCGTTATGCGGGTGCCAGCCGACCACCAGGCGGACGTCCGGCGCAGCGGGGCCGTCGTCGGGCTCGAGCGCCGCGGATGCGGCCGCCAGCCAGCCCTCGAGGCCGTCAAGCGTGGTCTCCGGCGACTCGGTGAGGTCAACGACGGTCGCCACGAGCGCGATGCCGGCCTGCGCGGCACGAACGAGAGCTGCGACCGGGTCGTCGAGCATGTCGAGGTGCGCGTGCGCGTCGACCGATGGCGCCCCGAGTTCCGGCAGTATCGGCAGCGAATCGACCACAGTGTCCGGCCTTACTCCTCGTAGATCCGGGGGAACAGCGACTCGCCCTTGGTGACGCGCGTGCCCGCAGGAAGTCCGCCCCACTCGGCCGCGCCGAGGATGTCGGTGACCTGAGCGATCTCACCGAGCCCGAGACGGCGCCACACCTCGGCGGAGGTCTCGGGCATGACAGGCGCCGTGAACAGCGCCGCGATGCGCACTGCCTCGAGCGCGTTGTACAAGACCGCGCCGAGCCGGGCCGTGTCGCCTTCCTTGGCGAGCGTCCACGGAGCGGCGTTCTCCAGGTAGCGATTCCCGTACTTGATGAGTTCCCAGGCGGCGTCGAGCGCCGCGGCGTAGTCGAGCCGCGACATGTGGTCCTCGTACGTCTCGGGGAGCTTGCCCGCGATCGCGCGCATCGTCGCATCCTCGACGGTCTCGGCCGCACGGGCTGGTGCCGCAGGCGCGATGCCCTCGAAGTACTTCTCGGTCATGTTGAACAGGCGGGAGCACAGGTTGCCCCAGTCGTTCGCCAGGTCGCCGTTGTAGCGCTGGACCATCGCCTCCATCGAGATTGAACCGTCCTGGCCGAAGGCGACATCGCGCAGGAAGTAGTAGCGGTACGCATCCACGCCGAAGCGCTCGACGAGCGCGGCGGGCGTCTGGGCGTTACCTTTGGACTTGGACATCTTCTCACCCTTGGTGAGCAGGAAGCCGTGCGCGAAGACGCTCGTGGGCGGCTCGATGCCGGCGGCCATGAGCATCGCCGGCCAGATGACGCAGTGGAAGCGGATGATGTCCTTGCCGACGAAGTGGTAGTCGGCCGGCCAGTAGCGCGCGAACCTCTCGACATCGGCCGGATCGTCGCTACCGTAGCCGAGTGCCGTGATGTAGTTCAGCAGCGCGTCGATCCACACGTAGGTGACGTGGCCCTCGGCGAACGGGATGGGCACGCCCCAGGTGAACGTGGTACGCGAGATGGAGAGATCCTTGAGACCGCCGCGCACGAAGGAAACGACCTCGTTCTTGCGCGTCTCGGGTTGGACGAACCCGGGATGTGTCTCGTAGAACTCGAGCAGGCGCTCACCGAACTCGGAGAGCTTGAAGAACCAGTTGTCCTCGGTGATGAACTGGACCTCGCGGCCGCACTGCGGGCACACCCCGTCCGCAAGCTGCTCTGCGGTCCAGTACGTCTCGTCGGGCACGCAGTACCAACCCTCGTAGTGGCCCTGGTACAGCCAGCCGTCATCGTGGAGCTTCTGCCAGAACGCAGCCACGCCGCGCTTGTGGCGCTCCTCGGTCGTCCGGATGAAGTCGTCGTAGGCCACGTCGAGCATAGCCCACGCATCGGTGAACTTCGGTGCGATCGCGTCCACCCACTCCTGCGGTGACATGCCGTTCTCCTCGGCGGCCTGCGCTATCTTCTGGCCATGCTCGTCGAGCCCCGTCAGGAACAGGACGTCACGACCGGTCATACGACGGTAGCGGGCGATCGCGTCGGCGGCGATCGTCGTGTACGCCGTGCCGAGGTGTGGTTCGGCGTTGACGTAGTAGATGGGGGTGGTGACGTAGAAGGACGACTTGCTCACCGGCGGTTACCTCGTCTCCGATGTGGGCATTTATGGAAGAGAGAGCGCTCATCCCGAGCGACCTCTCATGATACCGTACCCGGCGACCGTGACCCGCCGTGCAAAGGAGTCGGACCGATGAGCGATACCGGCATCGTAAGGCGCGTGGACGACCTCGGTCGGATCGTCATCCCGATGGAGCTCAGGCGCACACTCGGCATCCGCGTGAAGGACCCGATCTCCATCTCTGTGGAGGGCGAGCGCATCATCTTGGAGAAGTACGCCGCGTCGTGTGTGATCTGCGGCAGTATGGAGGACATCGGCGTGGTCAAGGACCGGCCGGTCTGCTCCTCGTGCGTCGCCGAGATCAAGCGGCGGTAGCGCTCACTTCCCGAGCGAGATCCGGTACACCTCGTTGCGCGGCAGCCCGAGGCCGGCCGCGACCTCCCGCACCGCATCCCTGCGAGTGAGTCCCTGTTCCCCGGCCGCGGCCAGCTGCTCCCGCACGACGTCTTCGTCGAGCGTCAGTTGCTCGGGACCTTCGGGCGGGCCAATGAGCAGGACGACCTCGCCCTTGAGTTCGCGGTCGGCGAAGCGATCGGCGAGTTCGCCGACCTCGGCACGCGCCACCTCCTCGTGGAGCTTCTGCCAGAACGCAGCCACGCCGCGCTTG
>JAXMLJ010000014.1:0-4922 GCA_034368805.1 Coriobacteriia bacterium | reverse complement strand
GCGCGGCTGCCGGAAGCGACCCCGTGCGACTCGGCGGCGCCAACCGCTACGAGACGTCGGCGGCCGTCGCACGCTACAGCCTTGGGCCCACCATCGGGTTCACCGCGCGCTCGGTCTACATGGCCACGGGCGAGGCGTATGCCGATGCCCTCACCGGCGGCTCGCTCGCAGGCCGGATGCTCAAGCCGCTGCTCCTGACCCACACGAACGTGTGTCCTGCGGGCACCGCGGCCTTCCTCACCGAGCAGAAGACGACGATTGAGGGCATCTACCTTATCGGCGGCAAGGTCGCCATCTCGGAAGCCGGGGCCAAGGCCATCGATGACGTCATGATGCGTTAGGCTTCCGGATGCGGCACGCGTTCGCGCACCGTACGAAGGAGGTCCGTCATGACCGCACGTGCACTTGACGTTCCCCGAGCCGACGTCGACCGCGTACTGGCGGCCGGCTCCGCGCCCCGGGTGGCGATCGTTCTCGGCTCGGGACTGGCGGGACTCGCCGATGCGGTGAGCGGCCCGTCGACCGTGAGCTACGCAGATCTCAAGGGCGCTCCGCGAGCCGGTCACGTCGCCGGCCATTCAGGCGCCCTGGTGCTCGGTGAACTCGCCGGCGTCCCGTCCGTACTCTTCAAGGGCCGCGTGCACCAGTATCAGGGCGTGAGCGCGTACGATGCGGCGTGGCCCGCGCGCATGGCCGCGGCGCTCGGCTGCGAGGTCCTCATCGTCACCAACGCCGCGGGCGGCCTGGTCGACCGGCTGCGCGCCGGCGACATCGTGCTGATCGCCGATCACATGAACCTGATGGGCACGAACCCACTCATCGGCTGGCCGGGTCCTGAAGGCGGCACCCCGTTCGTGCCGATGCGCGATGCGTACGATCCCGGCTTGCGGGCGAGCGCGCTCTCGTCAGCGGCCGAGGAGGGGATCGACCTCCACGACGGCGTGTACGCGGGGCTGCTCGGCCCGAGTTATGAGACGCCTGCCGAGGTGGCGTACCTGCGCGACGCGGGAGCCGACGTCGTCGGCATGTCCACCGTGCCCGAGGTCATCGCCGCCCGCGCTCTCGGCCTGCGCGTGCTCGGCTTCTCGCTCGTCACCAACGTGGCGGCGGGGGAGAACCTGAGTCACGCAGAGGTACTCGAGGCGGGTCGTGTCGCCGCCGCCGACCTCACGCGGCTCATGCTTGCTATACTACGTGGGCTGTAGTCACCCCCGCCGGTCGGATCCGGCGTGTCGTCACACGAAGGGACATCCTCATGGATCACCACGTCAAGGATCTTGCTCTGGCCGATGCGGGCCGCGCGCGCATCGAGTGGGCGGACGCCGATATGCCGGTGCTCGCGAGCATCCGGGAGCGCTTCGAGGCCGAGAAGCCACTTGCCGGCGTGCGCATCAGCGCCTGCCTGCACGTCACCACCGAGACTGCCAACCTCATGCGGACGCTTGCGGCCGGCGGCGCCGACTGCGTGCTGTGCGCCTCCAACCCGCTCTCCACGCAAGACGACGTGGCCGCCGCGCTGGTGCAGCACTACGGCATCCGCACGTACGCCATCAAGGGTGAGGACACCGAGAGCTACTACGCGCACATCGACGCCGCGATCGCGCATAAGCCGCAGATCACGATGGACGACGGCGCCGACGTGGTCGGCCGCATCCACGCGGAGTTCCCCGAGGCGCTCGAGGGCATACTGGGCGGCACCGAGGAGACGACGACCGGCGTCATCCGCCTGGCGGCCATGGCCGACGACGAGGCGCTCAAGTACCCGATCATCGCCGTGAACGAGGCCAACACCAAGCACCTGTTCGACAACCGGTACGGCACCGGCCAGTCCACGATCGACGGCATCATCCGCGCCACCAATCGCCTGATCGCCGGGCGTACCGTGGTCGTCTCCGGCTACGGCTGGTGCGGTCGCGGCATCGCGAGCCGTGCCGAAGGCCTGGGCGGCAACGTGATCGTGTGTGAGATCGACCCGCTCAAGGCACTCGAGGCCGTCATGGACGGCTACCGCGTGATGCCGGCCGTCGAGGCCGCCGCGCAGGCCGATATCTGGGTCACGGTCACCGGCGACATCAGCGTCATCGATTCGCCTGCCTTCGACGCCATGAAAGACGGCGCCATCATCTGCAATTCGGGCCACTTCAACGTGGAGATCAACATCCCGCACCTGCGCGAGGTCGCCGTCTCCAGCCGCGAGGTGCGCCCGCTCGTGGAGGAGTTCGTGCTCTCCGACGGCCGCAAGGTCTTCCTGCTTGCCGATGGCCGCCTGGTGAACCTCTCGTGCGCCGAGGGCCACCCGGCCTCGGTCATGGACATGAGCTTTGCCAACCAGGCGCTGTGTGCCGAGTTCATGGTGGAGAACGCCGCCGACATGGAGGCGGGCGTCTACGAGGTGCCGACCGAGATCGACGAGGAGATCGCCGCGCTCAAGCTCGCGAGCATGGGCATCGAGATCGACGTGCTGACCGAGGAGCAGGAGCGGTACCTGAGCTCCTGGCAGGAGGGCACCGTCTAGTATGGCCGACCTCGGCAACATCCCGCCCACCATCTGGTGGGAAGACGGCACCGTCCGCATGATCGACCAGAGCAGGTTGCCGCTCGTCGGCGACCTGCTCGTCTGCAACACCTACGAAGGCGTGTGCACCGCGATCTCGGGCATGGCGGTCCGGGGTGCGCCGGCGCTCGGCGTGGCCGCCGCCCTCGGCGTGGCGCTGTGGTCGGAGACGGCCGGCGCCGAGATCGACGACGTGCGCTACTACCTCGACGAACTCGACCGCGTTGCCGACGAGATCGCCGCAACACGTCCCACCGCCGTCAACCTCATGTGGGGCGCCGAGCGCATGAAGCGCTTCGCGCGCGAGAACGCCGATGTGGGCCTCGACGCGCTCCGGCCGCTCGTGCTTGCGGAAGCCGCCAGCATCCGTGCCGAGGACGAGGCGCGCAACCGGGCGATCGGCGCGCACGGGGCGGCGCTGATCGAGCCGGGCTCGCGCATCCTCACGCACTGCAACGCCGGATCGCTCGCGACCGCCTACTTCGGCACCGCGCTCGGCGTGATCTTCACCGCGCACGGGCAGGGCAAGGTCGCCCAGGTGTGGGTGGACGAGACGCGCCCGGTGCTGCAGGGTGCGCGCCTGACCGCGTGGGAGCTCCGCATGGCGGGCGTGCCGTTCAAGCTCATCTGCGACAACATGGCGGCGAGCGTCATGCGCCAGGGCCTCGTGGACGCGGTGATCGTCGGCGCCGACCGCATCGCCGCAAACGGCGATGTCGCCAACAAGATCGGCACGTACGGCCTGGCCGTCTTGTGCAAGGAGCACGGCATTCCGCTGTATGTGGCGGCACCATCCTCCACGGTGGACCTCACTCTGGCGTCAGGCGACGAGATCGTCATCGAGGAGCGTGACGAGCGCGAGGTCACCGGCGTGACGGTCTCCGGCGTCATCGAGGCTCGTACGTCCATCGAGACCAAGGCGCTCGACATGATGACCGAGGCGGGTCCGTACGCACTCGGCATGACCAAAGGCCACCAGATGCAGCTTACGCGCAAGGGCGGGGCGTACCAGTTCGACGCATGGGTGCGCATCGCGCCGCCGTCGGTCGAGGTGTACAACCCGGCCTTCGACGTGACGCCTGCCGAGTACATCACCGCGATCATCACGGAGCGCGGCGTGTCGCGCCCCGACTACGCGGTCTCGCTCGCCGAGGCGTGCTGCGGCACGGGCGCGCTGCACGAGCTCGGGTAGGGCCGGCACGCTGTGGACGTGGGGAGCCTCCTGGGTGTGATCGGCGCCGTGATGGGCTACATCGCGCTCGGCGTGGTGCTCCGTGTGGGCGGAGTGCTGTCGGCCGAGGACGCCCGGCCGCTCAACACGCTGCTCATCTGGGTGGCGATGCCGGCACTGATCTTCACGACCGTGCGCCGCGAGGCGTTCGATCCTGCGTTCGCCATGCTGCCACTCATCGGCTGGGCGGTCGCACTCGTCGGGCTTGCGCTCGCCTGGGGGCTCACGCGGCTGCTCAAGCTCGAAGGACCCACGGCTGGCGCGTTCATGCTCGCCGCAGTCTTCGGCAACACCGCCTACATCGGCTACCCGGTGGCCTCGGCGCTACTCGGCGATGCCGGACTCGTGCGCGCGATCTTCTCGGACATCTTCGGCAACACGCTCGCGGTCATCACCGTGGGGACCGTCGTGGCGAGTCGGTACGGCGCGGGCGGGGTGCGGACGAACGCGCTCAAGGAGCTCGTCACGTTCCCGCCGTTCATCGCGCTCGCCGCGGCGATGCTCCTGCGTTCGGCTCCGGTTCCGATCCAGGTCACATCCTGGTTGGATGCGCTCGGTAAGCTTGTCGTGCCGGTGGTGATGATCTCGGTCGGGCTCACGCTCAAGCCGCGCGCGCTCAGGGGGCACCTGGCCCACGCGTCGATGCTCGGCGCGCTCAAGCTGGTCGTGTTGCCGCTGATGGCACTCGGGCTGGGCGCGCTCGTCCTGACCGACGAGGCGTCGCTGCGCATCGCGGTGCTCGAGGCGGGTGTGCCGTCCATGTTGTTCACGATGATCATGGGGCTGCGTTTCAAACTCGACATAGACTTCATCGCCTCGGCGATCCTGCTGACGATGGTGGGGGCCGTCATCACGATTCCGCTCTTCCAGCTGCTCATCGGCTGAGGCGCCCCCGGGATGGGGGTGCTGTGGTGCGCGCGCTTCTCGATCTCGTGTTCCCGCCGAGGTGCGCCGGATGCGACCTCCCCGGCACGCTGCTGTGCGATGGCTGCCGGGCGGCGGTGCCGCGCATCGACCCCGCTTCGGCGTGCACCTGCCGAAGATGAGACGGATAAACTGAAGGCCGGCTATGCCCTGATCCGCGCGGCCCTTGATTTTGCGGAGTATGCGCAATGACCAAACCGCTCACCATCGGCT
>JAXMLJ010000013.1:0-8784 GCA_034368805.1 Coriobacteriia bacterium | reverse complement strand
GGGGAGTTCGCACGTTCCACACGCGTCCTCCCGGTGACGCCGGCGGTGATCGCCGAGGCTCTCGGCGTCGCGGAGCGCACGGGGCGTTCGTTCTGGGAGGCCCAGCTCATCGCAACGGCCCGGGTGCACGGCGTCGCCACGATCGTGAGCGAGGACTTCGAAGACGGCGCGGTCTGCGAGGGTGTGCGATTCGTGGACCCCTTCGCCGAAGGATTCGATGTCGCGTCGCTCGGGACATGATCGTCGCAAGGGGGTGACGCGTGGAGCCCATCAGCATCGGCAGGCGGCTTCTGCGGCTTACGCAGGGCGATATCACACGCGTGGCGGCCGACGCCATCGTGAATGCGGCCAACTCGGGACTGCTCGGTGGGGGCGGCGTTGATGGCGCTATCCACCGGGCCGGCGGGCACGCGATCTACAACGAGTGCAAGGCCATCGTGGACCAGCGCGGGCCTCTGCCGCCTGGCCGGGCGGTCATCACCTCCGGAGGCCGACTGCCCGCGCGCCATGTGATTCACACGGTCGGCCCCGTCTGGCAGGGCGGTGGGGCAGGGGAGGGTGAGACGTTGGCGAGCGCGTACCGCGAGAGCCTGCGCGTTGCCGAGCAGTACGGGCTTGCCACTATCGCGTTTCCGTCGATTTCCACCGGCGCGTTCGGCTACCCGGTGGCACTCGCCGCCGAAACGGCGCTCGGTACGGTCACGGACTTCCTGCGCGACGAGGCCGTCTCCGTCACAGAAGTCACCTTCGTGCTTTACGATCCACACACCCTCGGCGCGTATGCGGAGGTGTTGGACCGGCTGGAGCCCGCCCTGACGCCCGACGTCCTCGAGGAGATACGGCAGGGCGAGGCCGACATTGATGCAGGCCGCTACTTCACTGCTGACGACCTGCGCAGGCGGTATCTCGGGAAGTAAGCGCCGGACGGCATCGCCCCACTAATCGATTCGTAGCAACACTACCTTGCACCGCCAACTAGCATGTGGTACAAGGTAGTAGGTCATGCAAGTACGGCGGAAGGGCGGGGATACATCGATGGTCACCGAGCGCGACAGCCGCGTCTCGCAGTTCCGCAAGGGGGCGCTCGAACTCGTGATCCTCGCGCTGCTGGCCGACGGGGAACTCTATGGCGTGGAGATCGTCGACCGGCTCGCGGAGCGCGCGGGCCTCGAGGCCACCTCGGGCACCGTGTATCCGCTGCTCAGCCGCCTCAAGAAGGCGGGCGTCGTGGATACGACGTGGAAGGAGTCGCCCGTCGGCCCGCCACGCAAGTACTACCGGCTGTCCAAGGCCGGCACCCGCGAGCTTGCCGAGATGACGGCGTCGTGGCGCGATCTGTCTGCGGCCATCGATACGCTGCTGAAGGAGGTGAGCGTCCGTGGATGAGGTCCGCACGATCGACGCGTACGTGGCTGTCGTCCGCGACGCGCTTGCCGATGTCCCGACGCGCGTCCGTGAGGATGCGCTCGCCGAACTCGAATCGCTGCTCCGCGCCGATGCCGAGCGGCGCGGCGAGGCTGCCGCCATCGAGGACCTCGGTTATCCGAACAACTACGCGAAGGCGATCCGCCTCGCGCTCACCGGCGACCAGGAGGGTCCGGAGCCGCAGGGCCGCATCTTCGGCATGCCGTACGACTTCCGGGGCGCGAATGCGACGCGACTTGCCGAGCGCATGTGGAACCCGGCTGACCCGCGCATCTTCATGCCGCGCCTGTTCGGCATCGGGTGGACGTTCAACTTCGGCGCAGTGGCGGTCAAGCTCGGCCTGATTCGCCCGGACGACGCAGGCGACGAGTCCTACGAGCGGGTGCCGGACGGTGCCGTGCGCGCCGCACTCGCGGTCCCCGCGCTGTTCGCGCTCGGCGCGCTCGTCGCGGTGGCCGCGAGCTGGGCGTCGCTGCCTGCCGAGGTCCCGGTGCACTGGAGCGCCTCGGGCGCACCCGATGACTGGGCTCCTAAGTGGCTCGCGCTCGGTGCTCTCGTGGCCATCACGGTTCTGCCGGTCGTGGTGACCTACGCACGCATTCTCCGCCGTGGCGCGCCCGCACGCACGCGTGTGCTGTCCGCCTCGGCGCTCGGCCTGCTGACCGTACTCGGCGCCGGCATCATCGGCATGACGATCGTGGATGCCGATGGCGGTAGATCGGGTCTGTGGGCGCTGGGGATCATCGCGGGAGCGCTCTGTGCTGCGTTCCTGCTGCTGTACGTACCGATGCGTCTTGGGATGCGTGCCGAGTGGCGCGAGAGCCTGAGACAGGAGAAGGGAGACGCATGATGAATGGGTTTGACGAGTTGTCATCGATACCCGGCTGGCTGCAGGCCGTGCTCGCGGTGTACATCGTGGTCCAGTTGGGCGTTGAGATCTACGTGCTGGTGCGACTGTTCCGCACGCCCGACGAGCGGCTCGTGTTCGGCAAGAAGTGGCCGTGGGTGATCATCATTCTGTTCGTGAACCTGATCGGTGCGATCGTCTTCCTCGCCGTCGGACGCACCGCGGCGCCCGCGGACGACCCGCTCGCGGGATCGGGCGCACTCGACGGTGGGCCGGAGACCGCTGATCGCGCCGCACGGGCGGCCGACGTGCTCTACGGGACGCGGGATGGTGAGAGCTCGTGACGGCGGCCATCCAGATCACCGGACTCACGAAGGTCTACGGCGAGAAGCGCGCACTCGACGGCGTCGATCTCGAGGTACCGGTCGGATCGGTGTTCGGCTTTCTCGGCCCCAACGGAGCGGGCAAGACCACGACGCTTCGCATCCTCACCGGGCTGGCGCACGCCACGGACGGGACGGCGCGCGTGTTTGGCCGCGACGTCGTGACCGCCACCAACGATGTCCGCTCCGATATCGGCTTCCTGCCCGACGTGCCCGGCTACTACGAGTGGATGACGGCATCCGAGTTCCTGCGCTTCGCGGGCAGTCTCTTCGGGCTCGGCGGGCGCGTGCTCGACGAGCGCGTGAAGGCGCTGCTGGACCTTGCGGGCCTTGCGGGCGTGCGGACGAAAGTCGGCGGCTACTCACGCGGTATGAAGCAGCGGCTCGGTGTGGCCCAGGCGCTCGTCAACGCGCCGAAGATCCTCATGCTCGATGAGCCCACCTCGGCGCTCGATCCGATCGGGCGCAAAGAGGTGCTCGACATGATCGCCTCGCTCGGCGGACGGACGACCGTCTTCTTCTCCACGCACATCCTTTCGGACGTGGAGCGGGTCTGCGACCAGGTCGCGATCCTGCACGAAGGCCGCGTGGTCACGCAGGCGCCGATCGCCGAGCTCAAGGCGCGCTACGCGACGAGCCGTATCGTGGTGGGCGTGACCGGGGATGCGGATGCGTTTGCCGCGCGTCTGGCGGGCGAGCCGTGGGCGAGCGACGTCGCACGCAAGGAGAACGGCTTCCTCGAGATCACCGTGACGGATCTCGATCTCGCGCGGCGCGCGGTGCCGGCGCTCGTGGCCGATGCCGGGGCGGGCCTCACTCGCTTCGAGACCGGCGAAGTCTCACTCGAAGAAGTCTTTGTCGAGCTCGTGGGAGGTGGTCGGTGATGCGCGGCTTCCACGCGTTCCTCGCCAAGGAACTTCGCGAGATCCTCCGGACGTGGCGGATCTGGGTGCTCCCGGGCATCGTGCTCTTCTTCGCGCTCTCGGGCCCGCCGTTGGCCAAGTTCACGCCGGAGCTTCTCGGCACGTTCGTCAACTCCGAGCAGACCGGCATGGTCATCCAACTGCCGGACCCCACCTACGTGGACGCCTACCTGCAGTGGACCAAGAACCTGCAGCAGCTCGTGCTCTTCGCGGTGATCATCATGTTCGGCGGCATCGTATCGGCCGAGAAGCGCGCGGGGACGACCGCGCTCGTGCTCACCAAGCCGCTGTCGCGGACCGCGTTCGTGCTCGCCAAGTACGTCTCGCAGGCGCTGCTGGTGATCGCAAGCGTGGTGCTCGGCGCACTGCTCACATGGGGACTCACGTACGCGATCTTCGCCGAGGCTCCGGTGGCGCCGCTTGTCGAGGCGACCGGTGCGTGGCTCGCGCTCGGGTTGATGTTCCTCGCGCTCATGGAGTTGTTCTCGTCGGCGATGGACTCGCAGGCAGGCGCTGCGGGTCTCGGCTTCCTCGGCTTCATCGCCATCGGCATCGCGACCCTGTGGGCTCCCGCGGTGGAGTACTCTCCGGCGGGCCTGCTCGGGGCGCCGACAGCGCTGGTGATAGGGGAGAGCGTGGCGCTCGGCTGGCCGGTGGGCAGCACGCTGGCCCTGACCGCACTGCTCGTGGCCACTGCGGTACTGGTCTTCAGGCGGCGGGAGCTGTAGGCTCCTGCCGCCTCGCGGCAGCGCTACAGGTACGTCTTGGCGAGTTCGTCGAGTGTGATGTGATCGGTCTCGACGGCCGAGATCGCCTCCCAGACCTCCCGCAGCCGATCGTTGGTGGCGCGCCCGGCGAAGGTCGCGTACAGGCCCGCCGCACGATTCTCGCGCCTGAGCGACTCCTCGATATCGCTCGCCCACGACCCGGTCGTGTCGCCCGGGGTCATGAGGTCGGCCGGTTCGTCGACGCGTGCGAGTCTGCAGAACAGCTCGCAGTGCTCGGCCTCGACCTTGGCGAGGCGCTTGTACGTGGCGCTCAGGACGTCGTTGTCCTTGCGCCCGGCCATGCCGAGGTAGAAGCGGCAGTTGGCCGTCTCCAGTTCGATGGAGCTCTCGAGGTCGGCGCGCTCGGTCTCGGTGAGCTGCACGTCGTTGATGTCGGCGGGATACTTCTCGGGAGGCTCCAGGAACTCCACGTGCGCCCCGCAAAACGGGCAGTTCCCGGGTGCGTCGTAGCCGAGGTACACCTCTCCGCAGATGCGGCATCGGTAGATCCGAAGTTGCATGGTGCGTCCTTCCTCACGTGTCAGGGACTCTACGGCAGGCCGAGCGCGTCGGCGATCGCCAGGCCGAAGTCGCGGGCGGCGTCGGGCCCGTTGGCGGTGATGAACGGACCGGATACTTCGACCGGCGCACCGGTCCACAGCGCACCATGCGCGACGAGATCGTCGTGCTGGCTCGGGAACGCGGTGACTCTGACCTCCTCGAGCAGGCCCGCCCGGGCGAGGATCGACGGTGCGATACAGATCGCGGCCACCACGCGGCCGAGATCGTGGGCGGTGCGTGCGAGTGCGTGCGCGGCGGGGTCGTCGAAGAACACCTCGGCGCCGCCTCCGCCGATGAACACGACGGCCGCATAGTCGCCTGCCTCGGCGTCGGCTACCGCACAGGTCGCCTCGGCGATCATGCCGAGCTTGCCACGGCACTCACCGGGCCGCGTGCTGGCGGTCACGACGGTCGCGCCCAGCCCCTCAAGCACCGCCTTGGGGTGGGCGTACTCCTCGTCGCGACACATCTCGGGTGCGATGACCATGAGAACGCGCGGCACGCCGGACCTCCGTTCATCGGCTGACGTACCGATGATACCCCGAGGGAGCCGGCGGGGTCGTGCCGGTGGCTCTAGTCGAGCGCCGCCATGACTCGCTGGTACGTACCGACGCGGTCGTCGAGGCCGTCGACCACAAGCCGGTCGACCTCACTCAGGGCGTTGTACCGCTCTGCGAGGGCGTTGCGCGCCGATGCGGCCGTGTTGTAGCTGCCGACCAGCGCGTTGTAGGCATCGATGCGCGCGTTGTACTCGGCGATCATGCCGGCGCTCTTGAGGTTGTCGAGTTCCGCGCGAGCGGCGGCGACCTGTCGTTCGAGTTCGGCCAACGCCGAGTCGGCCGCTTCGACCTCGGAGGCGAGGGCCTGACCCGCCGCTATCGCCTGCGCTCTGCCGTCGAGTATCGCCGCGACCTGCGCGCCGGCGCCGAACGCCGCGGTGCCGCCGTCGATGCGGAAGACGCGCGGCGTGCTCGTGAGCGTGATGCCGCCCGCAAACGAGTCGGGCACCATGCCGATGAACGCCGGTGCGGTCGTCTCGATGAAGTCGTATCCCGTGCCCGCGTACCCGTCGGTGGCCGATCGGATGCCGAGGGCCACATGCTCCTCGGGCTCGAACAGCAGGATCGCGACGTCGTAGCCCTCGCGCGCGAGGAGCGCGCCGAGGAGCAACGTCTTGTCGTCGCAGTCGCCATCACCCTCGACGAATGTCTCGACCGGGAACTTCGGCGAGAGGTCCACCGGGTCCGTGCGGTACGTGAGCGACTGCGCGAACACCGTGAGCAGTTCGGCATAACGGTCCGCGTCGAGGCCACGGGCATCGCGCACGGCCCGGAAGGCCGCGATCACGTCGGCGAAGAAGGACTCCTGGTGCTCCTCGTTGACGAACGCAGGGTAGTAGTCCTCTATCCAGTCGTTCTCGCGCGCGTTGCCGAAGCGGGTGACCGTCTTCTCGGCAGCCGACGCACCTGCGTACAGCCCGCCGTCCACCGTGACGGTGATCGAGACCGGCGCGCCTTCGAACGTGAACTCATGCGTGATCAGGAGCGGTTCGCCGACGCCCGGCGCGATCGACGGGTAGACGACGCCTGCGGGAAAGCCAACGGCGCAGCCGGCGGCTGCCAGCACGGCAAGAGCAAGGACTATCAGAGCCGTTCGGCGCACGAGGCCTCCGTGGTATGGACCGATGTTCAAGGGTACGCTAGCAGTATCGAGTCCGCAAAAGCCGGGCCGCTTCAGGGGCTTTGGTGATACTGCCGAGGAGGAGTCATGTCGGCACGCTTCGGGTTCACGCCGGTCGTACCGCCGTTTGCGGGTGCGGGGCAGGTCGAGGAGGTCGTCGCCGGGTACATGGCCACGCTCGAAGCGGCAGGCGGCGAGCGGTGGGACCTCGCGCACTACGACCGGCCCGATCAGCTGTGCTTCCTGATAGCCACGGGCGGGACCGAGAGCGTCGTGCTCGACCTGTACGTCGCGCGCCAGGAGTCGGTCGCCGACGAACCGGTCGTGCTGATCGCGCATCCCGGGAACAACTCACTGCCGGCCGCGCTCGAGGTCCTTGCCCGGCTCCAGCAAGACGGGGTGCGCGGGCGCATCGTGTTCCTCCGCTCGCCTGACGACGCCACCGGTCTCTCCGCACTCGATTCGGCGCTCCACGACGCGGGTGTGTGGCGGCGCCTCCACACGGCACGGATCGGCTTGATCGGCGATCCGTCCGACTGGCTCGTCGCGAGCATGCCGGAGGCGATGACCGTCCGGGAGGTGTGGGGTCCCGAGGTGGTGCAGGTGCCGCTCTCTGAGCTCGAGAACGCCATCGATACGGTGCCGGACGAGAAGGCCGCCGACGGGGTGGCGTCGCTGTCCGGTGACGCGGACGCCGTGGCCGAGCCGTCGGCCGAGGAACTCACCGACGTCGCGCGCGTGCGCGTGGCCCTCGAGACGCTTGTGGAGCGCCACGAGCTCGACGCGCTCACCGTGCGCTGCTTCGATCTCGTGCTCGACCGGCAGACCACCGGGTGTTTCGCGCTCTCGGCACTCACCGACGCGGGCGTGATCGCCGGCTGCGAAGGTGATCTGGTGAGCACCGTCGGGTTGCTGTGGACGTCGCTGGTGACCGGTGAGATCCCCTGGATGGCCAACCCCGCCGAGCTCGACGAGGGTGCCAACACCCTCAAGCTCGCGCACTGCACCGTGCCTCGCGGTCTCGTGGACCGCTACCGGCTCCGCTCGCACTTCGAGTCCGGCCTCGGCGTCGGTATCCAGGGCGATATCCCGCTCGGGCGGGTGACGCTCGTGCGCATCGGCGGCTCGATGATGGACGCGCTGTGGCTTGCCGAGGGCGAGATAACCGCCAACGGCGACGCCGAGAACCTCTGCCGGACGCAGGTGGACATCGCGCTTTCCCGCGGGCACGTGAGCGAGCTGCTGCGCGCGCCGCTCGGCAACCACATCGTGCTCGTACGAGGACACCACGCCGACCGCCTGGTCGAGTGGTGGGAGACGATGCTGTAGGGTCCTCCTACTCGTACTTCTCGAGGATCGCGCCGATGTCCCTCGGCTGTTCGGCATGCTTCCACATCGGCCGGTCGAGCTGCGGGAGGCCGTCCTGGTACGTGAACGAGTCCTCCTCGCGGTAGAACACGCCGATGGGGATCTTGCACTCATCGGGCGCGCACGTGAGCTCGTGGAACGTGGACATCGAGAGCTTGAAGGCGGCGGTACGGTCGGTGGGGTCGTAGCCCTCGAGCTCCTCGAGTTTGTAAACGCGGTCCCGGAACCACTTGAAGGTGTTGATCTTGTTCCAGGTCACGCACGGCTGATAGACGTCCACCACGGCGAAGCCCTTGTGGGCGATCGCCTGCCGGTAGAGGTCCTTCAGGTGCTCCACGTCGCCGGCGAAGGCGCGCGCCTCGAACGTCGCGCCCTGCGCCACGGCCACGCCAACGGGGTTCACGGGCTCCTCGACCACGCCGCCCGGTGTGCTCGGCGTCTTCATGAACTGGTCCGAGGTGGGGGAGGCCTGGCCGGTGGTGAGACCGTAGATCTGGTTGTTGTGGAAGATGGCCACCATGTCGATGTTGCGCCTGACCGAGTGGAGGAAGTGGTTGCCGCCGATGCCGTAGCCGTCGCCGTCACCCATCTCCACGATGACCTTCAGGTCCGGGTTCGTGAGTGCGATGCCGGTGGCAAGCGGCAGGGCCCGGCCGTGCAGGCCGTGGAAGCCCTGCGAGCGATAGAAGTCGGCTCCGTTGCCGTGGCAGCCGATGCCCCACACCATCGCATACTCCTCAAAGCCCATACCGCTCTCGGCAAGTACCTCGGAGAGCGCCTTTTGCATGTTGAAGTTGCCGCACCCCGGGCACCAGGTGGGCGTAAGCGCG
>JAXMLJ010000012.1:0-84447 GCA_034368805.1 Coriobacteriia bacterium | reverse complement strand
GTTCGCATCCGGGTGCGCCGCCGCCTAACGACTTCGGCTGCCTCGTTGACCTCGAACAGGCCGAGGTCACTGCCGCCGGAGATCGAGAGCAAGACGCCGTTGGCACCCTCGATGCTCGACTCGAGCAGGGGGCTTGCGATGGCGGCCTTCGCGGCCTCGTGCGCACGCGTGTCGCCCGTTGCGACGCCGATGCCCATGAGCGCCGTGCCCGCGTCCTTCATGACCGTGCGCACGTCGGCGAAGTCGAGGTTGATGAGCCCGGGTACCGTGATGAGGTCGGTGATCCCCTGGCAGCCCTGCCGGAGTACGTCATCGGCGATCCGGAACGCATCGAGGATCGACGTCTTCTTCTCGGCGACCTGCAGCAGGCGATCGTTGGGGATGATGATGAGCGTGTCCACGAACTCGCGCAGCTTCTGGATGCCCTCTTCCGCCTGGATGGCCCGCTTGCGGCCTTCGAAGGCGAATGGACGCGTCACGACGGCGACCGTCAGAGCGCCGATCTCCTCCTTGGCGATCTGAGCGATGATCGGTGCGGCGCCCGTACCAGTGCCACCACCCTCGCCCGCAGTGATGAAGACCATGTCGGCGCCCTGCAGCGCCTCCTTGATCTCGCCGCGGTTCTCCTCGGCGGCCTGCAGGCCGACGTCGGGATCCGCTCCCGCGCCGAGACCCTTGGTCAAACCGACACCTATGTGGACCTTGTAGTCGGCGTCAGACATGAGCAACGCCTGATTGTCGGTGTTCACCGCGATGAACTCGACACCCTTGACCCCGGCCTCGACCATCCGGTTGACCGCGTTCGTACCGCCGCCACCGACGCCCACGACCTTGATCACTGCCAGGTAGTTCGCCCCCGTATCGAGCATCTTTTGCCTCCCGGAGCTGCCCGTTGTGCCAATAGTCTAAACCTATACTTGACGTTTACTGTGTTCGGGCAAAGGTCAATCTTCACACGAACCTTATACTAAACGCAAGGGGTTTGCAACGAGTTTTTCGGCGGGTTGCTCCCGGGCGCCCGGGCAGGTGCCGCGCTGCTACCGACCCAAGCCTCGCGAGATGGGCCTCTCTATAGAGCGCACGTCGATGAACACCACGTCCTGGCCCTGCTCGGCCATGATGCCGAGCGCCAGCGCTGACTTCTCCACAAGCTGCACCGCCTCCCCCACCATGACCTCGATACTCCCGTCGGTGATGAGGGTCGTCTCGTGGGCCGAGGCGGCCGAGACCGCACGCACGCGCGACCTGAGGTCGGGCGACACGCCGGCGAGGACCTGTAGGGCGTTGACAAGAGCAGCATCCTCGGTGACCTGATCCGCCACCGGCTCCAGCCCCGGTACGTCGCGAATCACCGGCAGGGGCGAGTCCGTCGTGTCCAGTGACGACTCCCCAAGGAAGCGGCCGTCACCGTCGACGAACCAGAATGTCACACCGGTGTCGAGCAGCGCCGCCGGGACCCGCTCTTCGATCACGATCGTGAGCGTCGACGGGAAGCGCCGCGATACCGACGCGTGCGCGATCCACGGGTCAGTCTCGAGGTCGGACTCTATCTGCGCACGCGCGAACCTCAGCAGCGTGGCGTCCGCCGGAAGCACCACGCGGGAGCGCACAGCCTCGGCCGAGAGCGTGCTCGTCCCGGTCACGTTCACTGTCTCGATGGCGAACAGCTGCGAGCGATACACCGCGCCGCCCAGCACAGTCACCACGATCAGGGCGCCCGCAACGAGCGCACCTCTCAAGCGGAGCGCTCGGCGCTGCTCGGCCCGCTTCGTCTCGCGCTGCTCGCGGCGTGCTCGCGCTGCCGCGGATTCGCGGCGCGGCGGACTTCCGCGTCGTCCGTCCCGCGACCCGCGGGCACCACGCGATCGGCTCCCCTCGGCCGCGCCCGCCGCAAGGTGCGCGCCGGTCTCGGACGACCGGTTTCGGACTCCCGTATCGATATGGACCCGCTTACGCGATGTCGAACGAGCCGAGGAGCCGGATCTCTGGTTCGAGTTCGATGCCATGTGTGTCCCTGACCACTATCTGTATCTTGCGGATGAGCCCGAGGACGTCTGCCGCCCTCGCCCCTCCGTCGTTGACGATGAAGTTCGCGTGCACCTCCGAAACGCGCGCACCACCCAGTCTCGTACCCTTGAGACCCGCGGCCTCGATCAAGCGGCCGGCCGAGGAGTCCGACGGGTTCTTGAACACGCTTCCCGCACTGGGCATCCCGAGCGGCTGGGTCGCTTTCCGGCGCTGCAGACTCCGCTCCATCTCGGCCCGGATCCTCGTCCCTTCGCCCTGCTCGAGCATCACGACCGCTTCGACGATGATCCCTGCCGAGGCGAGCCCGCTCGTGCGGTATCCCCATGCTATGTCTGTTCCCGCAACCCGTCGCAGCCCTTCGCCGGGGACGTGCAGGGTCACCGACTCGATCACCGAGTCCATCCACACGCCTCGCGTGCCGGCGTTCATCGCGATCGCTCCACCGACCGTCCCGGGGATACCCACGGCAAACTCCATCCCCGAGAGACCCCGCGAGAACGCCTCACGCACCACGTACGCCAGGATGCATCCTGCGCCGCACGTGATCCGCGCACCCGCAACGGCGTGAGCCTTGAACTCACGACCGAGCACCAGGATAGCGCCACGATATCCCGCATCGGCGACGAGCAGGTTCGAGCCTTTGCCGATGACGGTCGACTCGATCCCCTCTTCGGCCAGGATACGCTCGGCCTCGGCAAGATCGGTCACCGTGTCGCACGTGACGAGCAGGTCCGCCGGTCCACCGATACGGTACGTGGTGTGCCGCGCCATCGGTTCGTCCGTGCGGACCTCTCCGGCGAGGACTCCGGTCAGGCGCGAGGCCACACGACCGACGCTCATGACGCACCCGGTGGCGCCGCAGCCGCGAGAGCACGCACCAGTTCCCCGCCGATCGTCGTGACGTCCCCGGCACCCATCGTCATCACCAGATCGCCCGGCCGCACACGCGTGACGACGTAGCCCTCGATGTCTGACCGGTGAGGGAAGTAGGCCACCTGGCTGCGAGGGTCGTGCAACAGCAGCTCGTCGAGGACCGTCTTGCCCGATACTCCGGGAACGGGGGGCTCCCCAGCTCCATAGACGTCCATGAGCACGACATGGTCGGCCAGATCGAATGCGGCGCCGAACTCCGCGCCGAGAGTGCGTGTGCGGCTATAGCGGTGCGGCTGGAACACGGTCCAGATCCGTCCGAACCCCGCGTCCCTCGCCGCCTGCAGCGTTGCACGGACTTCGGTGGGGTGATGCGCGTAGTCATCGACGACAGTCACGCCGCCGACCTCTCCGACCCGATCGAACCGCCGCCGAACGCCGCTGAATCGCTCGAGCGCCTCCGCGCCGGCCTCCACGTCGAGTCCGAGTGCCCACAAGGAGGCAAGCACGCCGGTGGCGTTCACGACGTTGTGCGCGCCGGGCACCGCGATCCGTGCAACGAACCTCGCGCCGCCAGGCAGGATTACGACAAAACGATACCCGAACCCGTCGCACTCGAGCGCTTCGCAACGCACGTCCGCCTCCGCCTCAAGCCCGTACGTCACCACCCGCGCGGCGGCCGCCTCGCGGGCGAGCGCCACGAGCCCGGCATCATCGGCACAGACGACCACCGCACCATCGGGTCGCGTCTTGCCGATGAACTCCCGGAACGTTTCGAGGATCGCGCCGAACGAACCGTAGTGGTCGAGGTGGTCAGCCTCGATGTTCGTCACAAGGCTCAACGTCGGCTCGAGGTAGAGGAAAGAGCCGTCACTCTCGTCAGCCTCGACCACGTAGTAGCCCCCGCGACCGCAGCGGGCATTGGCGCCCATGTCGTTCAACTCGCCACCGATGAGGAATGTGGGGTCCGCTCCGATGGCGTCCAGCACTGTCGCCAGCATGGAACTCGTCGTCGTCTTGCCGTGGGTCCCGGCCACCGCCAGCGTCGCGTCGTCGCCAGCGAGGTGCGCGAGCATCTTCGCACGGGGCCAGACCTCGAGGCCCCTCTCCCGCGCAGCGACGAGTTCCGGATTGGAGTCCGGGATGGCCGACGACACGACCACGACCTCGGGGTCACCGAGGTTCGCGGCGTCATGTCCGACGGACACGGGGACACCGGCGTCTTCAAGCGCCCGGGCATACCGGGAGGCCTTCAGGTCCGATCCGGTCACCGTCACGCCACGATCATGAAGCACCTTGGCGATGCCGCTCATCCCGGCTCCGCCGATGCCGATGAAGTGCGCGTATGCGGACTTGCTCACGGCGTCTCCTTCCGAGTCCGGGTGGCACCGAGCGCAAGTGCGACGACGCGCTCCGTCGCGTCGCGGCGAGCCAGAGCCGCCGAGGCCTGAGCCATCTCCGCGCGCAGCGGGCCATCGGCCACGAGTTCCATCACCACATCATCGAACGCCGGGCCGTCAAGGTCGGCGTCAGGCACGATCCGGGCACCACCCGCACTAGCCACCGCACGCGCGTTGCCCGTCTGGTGGTCGTCGGTCGCGAACGGGTACGGGACCAGGATCGCCGCCCGACCCAGGGCGGTCAGCTCGGCGATCGACGTCGCGCCCGCCCGCGCCACCACCAGATCGGCAGCCGCGATCGCGTCACCCATCCGGTCGATGTAGTCCACGACGCGGTACCGATCACTCTGCTCGCCGAGGACCGCCGACACACGGCGGGCCACCTCGGCGGCCTCAATCGTACCGGCCACGTGCACCACCTGCAACGACGGGACGGCAACGAGTGTCGGCGCGAGACGGACCATCGCCTCGTTCAGATGCTGCGCCCCCCTGCTGCCCCCGAAGACGAGCACGACCGTCGCATCTGGGTCGAGTCCGAGCGACGCACGCCCACGCTCGGACGACGCCTCCAGAACCGCGGAGCGCACGGGGTTCCCGGTGACGACGGCGCGCCCGGAGTGCACCAGGGCGCCGAGCGAGCTCTCGTAGGTCACTCCGACGGCGCGGGCCCACCGCGAGAGCACCTTGTTGGCCAGACCCGGTACCGAGTTCTGTTCGTGCAGCACGAGCGGCACCCGGGCGAGAACCGCGGCGAGGCCGACCGGCAGCGACACGTATCCGCCGAAACCGATCACCACGTCGGGGCGCTCCCGTTTGAGCAGCGCCAGCGACGCGATCACCGACGCGACCGTGATGCACGCAGAGGTCAGGAGCGTGAGCGGGTTGCCCCGGTCGAAGCCCCGGGAGCGCACGGCATGGAAGGCGATGCCCGCCTCGGACACAAGACGGGCCTCCAGGCCGTCCGGCGTGCCGACAAAGGCTACATCATGCCCCTCGGCGAGTAGCCGGTCGGCCACTGTCAGCGCCGGGTAGATGTGACCGGCTGTCCCTCCCCCGCTCACCAGAACTCGCACGCGCAGACCCCCTGGATGTCGTCTTTCGCACGAGCTTCACTCGTGCGCCGCCACTGTGACGGGATACCGCAAGAATCAGGCCGACGCTCGCAAGCGTCAGTACCAGCGACGATCCGCCGGCGCTCACGAACGGGAGCGGGATGCCGGTGATCGGCATCAGGCGGGTGACGGCGGCCATGTTCATGAGTGCCTGGATAACGATCATCGAGGTGAGGCCACCGGCCATGAGCCTGCCGAACGGATCCTTGCACTCGATGGCGATGCGCGTCCCGGCGTAAGCGAACGCAGCGAACGCGGCCACGACACACAGGGTACCGACAAGGCCGGTCTCCTCACCGATGATCGCGAAGATGAAGTCGTTGTGCGCCGCAGGGAGATAGAAGAACTTCTGCCGCGACAGGCCGAGTCCCACGCCGAACAGCCCACCGGAGCCGAACGCGTACAGCGACTGGATGATCTGATACCCGCTGTCGGCAGGGTCGGCCCACGGATCGAGGAATCCGGTGATCCGCTCCATTCGGTAGCCAGCCTTCCAGATCAGAAGCGCCACCGTAGGCAAGCCGGCAGCGAGCATGGCGGCGAACCAGCGCGCGCGAAGGCCACCGAGCCACAGCATGACAGCCGTCACTGCAACGATCGACATCGTCGTGCCCATGTCGGGCTGCAGCATGATCAGCACGACTACAGGCAGCAGCGCTGCCGAGACCCTGAAGGCGAACTGGCCACCGGTGATGGTCTGGCGCCGCCACTGCACGATGAGGGAGGCAACGACCAGCAGACAGCCGACCTTGGCGAACTCGGACGGCTGGATGAAGACCGGGCCGAGGTCGATCGAGCGCGTCGCGCCCCACTTGCCCACACCGGCGATGTCGACCGCGACCAGTCCCGCCAGTGACGCGCCCCACACGGCCCAGGCAACGGTGGCCGGACGCATCATCGGCACCGCTTTCCGCCCCGTCCGGAAGTCCCAGCGCGAGGCCACAGCGAGTGCGACGATGCCTCCCAGTGCGTAGATCGCCTGGCGCTTCGCGTGGTAGGCGCTATCGCCGAACTTGACGTAGTCGGAGACCGCGGACGCCGAGTAGACCATCACCACGCCACCCGCGACCAGCAGAGCAACGGCGATCAGCATGATGTAGGCCGGAGAGGTCAGCGACTGTCTGCGCGAAGCGGTCATGACGGATCACGTCCCGCTAGCCCGGCCACGATCGCCTTGAACCTGCGACCTCGCTCCGCGTAGCTCGTGAACTCATCGAACGAGGTGCATCCGGGGGAGAGCACCACCACGTCGCCGGGAGAGGCTATCTCACTGGCGGCCCGTACGGCCGCTTCGACGTCGGATACCTGCCGACGCTCCACGTCGTAGTGCACGAGCACCTCGGCGAACTCGGACGCTGCCTCTCCGAACAGTACGACGGCCTTGCATCGCCCGGCGACCAGCGCCGCCAGCGGAGTGAGGTCGACGCCCTTGTTGCGCCCGCCGAGCAGAAGCACGACCGGACGATCCTGGAAGGCGGTAAGCGCCTTGGCCACCGCATCCGGGTTCGTCGCCTTGGAGTCGTTGAAGTACTCGACACCGCCAACGACTCCGGCAGGCTCCAGCCGGTGCTCGAGCGGCGCGAAGGAGCCGAGTCCCCGGCGGAGTGAGACGACATCCGCACCCATGGCCGAGACAGCTGCGGCGGCGGCGAGCGCATTGCTGATGTTGTGGTCGCCCTTGATCGCGAGTTCCGCTACCGGCAGCACGCCGGTGACCGACGTGCCGTCATCGAGCACGAGCATCCCCTCCCGCACGTACGCACCGGGAGAGGGCGACGACGTGCGGCTCACGCGCAGGACCGACACTCCCTTCGCCTCGGCGATAGGGACCATCGCGAGCGCTCCGAGATCATCCACGTCGATGACCACGACATCCCCCGAAAGCTGGTTGGCGAAGATCCGCGCCTTGTCGGCCGCGTACGCCTCCATGCTGCCGTGGTAGTCCAGGTGATCGGGTGTGACGTTCAGCATGACCGACACCGTCGGATGGAACGACTCGATCGCGCCGAGCTGAAAACTCGATACCTCGGCAACGATGATCGCCGCGGCGCCCGCCTCCTCGGCCACCCGCACCGCGGGAGGACCGATGTTGCCGGCAGGTTCGGCGACGAATCCTGCTTCCCGCAACAGGTGCACGACAAGCGCTGTCGTCGTCGTCTTGCCGTTGGTGCCGGTGACCGCGACCCACGGTGCGCGGGATATGCGATATGCGAGCTCGATCTCGGAGATGATCGGGGCGCCAAGGTCGCGCGCGGAGCGCATGAGCGCGCTGTGCGGAGGGATTCCCGGCGACGCCACGATGAGATCGGCGTCGGGAAGTTCATCGCTCCCGAGCAGTACCCGCGCGCCGCGCGCACGCAGGCGCCCGGCACGCTCGGCGAGCTGATCGGCCATGCCCGAGTCGACCACGGTCACGCGGACAGGCGCTCCCGCCTCGGCCTGCCCGAGCGCCCACTCGGCAGCGGCCTCTCCCGAGGCGCCGAGTCCCAGCACGAGGATGTGTCCGGCCCAGTCGCGCATCGTCAGCGTCCCGGTGACGTGACGAACCACAGGGCGAAGCCGGCGCCGGCCATGATCCCGGTCACGATCCAGAACCGGACCATGACCTTGGTCTCGCTCCAACCCTTCATCTCGAAGTGGTGGTGCAGCGGCGCCATCCTGAAGATGCGCTTCCCGGTGAGCTTGAACGACGCCACCTGGAGGATCACCGAGAGGCCCTCGGCCACGTAGATGCCTCCGATGAGCGGTGCAAGGAGCTCGGTCTTCGTGACGACGGCCATGGTTGCGATGGCCGCGCCGAGGCCGAGCGAACCGGTGTCGCCCATGAAGATATCTGCCGGGTGGCTGTTGTACCAAAGGAACCCCAGACATGCACCCGCCACCGACGAAGCGAGGAGTGCGAGTTCGAGATTGTCCTGCATGAACGCGATCGCGGCGAACGCCAGCATGACGATCATGACGGTACCAGCCGCCAGACCGTCGAGCCCGTCGGTCAGGTTCACCGTGTTCGAGAACGAGATGACCATGAAGAACACGAGCGCTATGTACAGCCACGGAAGCGTGATCGTGAAACTGCCGATGACGAGGGTCGACGAGAGCGCGCCCAGATCGAGCATGCCGCCCCACGGAACCACGACCTCCGGACTCACGTGCGCCCAGTTGACCGCGAGCACACCGATAGCGAAGGCGATAACCGCCTGACCGGCGATCTTCGCCTTCGGCTTGAGCCCGAGCGAGCGCTCATGGACGACCTTGGCGTAGTCGTCGATGAAGCCGAGCAGCCCACAGCCGAGCAGCCCCACGAGCGCGATGATCCCCGGCCGTCCGACCTCGCCGAGTGAGAGGTAGACGGTGGCCACCACGAGAAGGATGAGCACCCCACCCATCGTCGGTGTCCCCTGCTTGACGAGATGACCATGCGGACCGTCCGCCCGGACCTGCTGGCCTATGTTGCGGAACCGCAGCACGCGGATCCACAGCGGGAACAGAGCACCCGCAAGCACAAGCGCGAGCACCGCGGCGACGAACACCTGGTAGGTGGGGTAACGCCCTATGTCAGGCAGAAGGCTGAACACGCGGATCCATGATCCCTTCCACGACGGTTTCCAGTCCCATCACTCGCGACGCCTTCACGAGCACCGTGTCACCCGGCTCGAGCAGGTCGTCAAGCACCTCCGAGGCCTCCTCGGCACTCGCACACGGCCGTATCGCCGCGTCATCGAAGCCCGCGGCCCGCGCACCATCACCGATGTGCCGCGCGCGCTCACCGACGACGATCAGCACGTCGACCGCCGACTCCGCGATCCCCGAACCGAGTTCGAAGTGCGCAAGCTCGGCGAGCGAGCCGAGTTCCGCCATGTCGCCGAGCACCGCGATCCGCCGACCGGCGACCGGCACATCGCCGAGTGCCGAGAGCGCAGCGGCCATCGAGGCCGGGTTCGCATTGTACGCATCGTTTATGACGATGATGCCCGACGCGCTCTCGAAGGTCTCCATCCGCCACTTCGAGAAGGTGGCGCCCTCGAGGCCCACGACCACGTCTTCGAGCGACATCTCGAGGTACAGACCCACCGACGCGGCAGCCACGGCATTGTACACGTTGTGGCGACCCGGCAGCGGCAGACGAACCTCACTCACGCCCTGCTCGCAGTGCATCACGAAGCACGGACGACCTTCTTCGCCCACAGTCACGTCAGTCGCTCTCACCTGGGCGGTCGGGCCGAGTCCGTACCGCGTCACCCCTGCAGACGCCCCCGACTCGAGCGCATCGCTCCAGCCGTCGTCGCCGTTCAAGAACACGCGCCCCGTCTCAGGAATGGCCCGGACGAGCTCGCCCTTGGCAGAGGCGATGGCCTCCTCCGAACCGAGAACCTCTACGTGGCTGATTCCCACGTTGGTCACAAGGCCGGCCGTAGGCCGCGCAATCCGGCAGAGATGGTCGATCTGTCCGGGACCGCGCATCGCCATCTCGACCACGAGCGCATCGGTCTCGGTACCGGCGTCCATCACGGTGAGCGGCACGCCGAGTTCATTGTTGCGGTTGCCGCTCGTGGCGACGACACGCATGCGCGTCGCCAGGACGCTCCGCAAGAAGTCCTTGGTGGTCGTCTTTCCGGTGGATCCGGTGATCCCGATGACGGGACACATCAATCGGCCCCGATGCCACGAGCCGAGCGCCTCGACCGCCGCGCGGGCATCATCGACGAGCACGAGCGCCACCTCGGCGCGACCTGCTTGTTCGATCGCCGCACGGATAGCGACATCATCACGTGTGATCAGGACCGCCCGGGCGCCGGAGGCCAGCGCGTCGCCGACAAACGCATGCCCGTCGGCGTGCTCCCCGACGAAGGCCACGAACGCGGCGCCCGGCTGCACCTCGCGCGAGTCGATCGCAAGCCCGTTGACCATGGTGACCGACGGCCCCACGAGCAACTCTCCGCCCGTGATCTCGACAAGCGTCCCTACCGACAGTGTCAGCACAGCTTCATCAACTCCTCGCGCGCGACCTCGCGATCATCGAAATGGACCGTGCGATCCGAGAAGATCTGATAGTCCTCGTGCCCTTTGCCCGCGATCAGCACCGCGTCGCCCTCAACAGCCATTCCGAGTGCCCGGGCTATCGCTGCGCGCCGATCGATCTCGACTGAGTGGGAGGCGCCTGTCGGCCTCAAGCCGTCCTCGATCTGCAGCACGATCCCCACGGGATCCTCGCTCCGCGGATTGTCGCTGGTGACCACGACCTCATCGGAACCCTCGCCCGCCGCGCGACCCATCAATGGCCGCTTCTCCGGATCTCGATCGCCACCGCATCCAAACACGGTGATGACCCGTCCGGGCGTCACGGCGCGGACGGCGGCCACCGCCTTCGTGAGACTGTCGGGCGTATGCGCGTAGTCCACGAACACCGCGAACCGCTGACCCCCGTCGACCCGCTCGAGACGCCCCGGTACCTGAGGCGCATGCTCCAGGCCCGCGGCGATATCCTCCAGCCGGATGCCGAGCGCGAGGGCCGCGCCTGCGGCGACGAGCGCGTTGCTGACGTTGTAGGCGCCCGGCAGCGGCAGCTCGACCCATACGTCACCCCGGGGTGTCACGAGCATGAACCGCGTCGAGAGCGGACCCGGTGACTCGTGTTGCGCACGCACAGCGGCGGCCGCGTCCCTGCCGACCGTCCAACGCGCGCCGGTCTCAGCGGCCAACTCCTTACCACGCGGATCGTCGATGTTGACCACGCGCTCGGCCACGTCCAGCTCCGTGAACAGCCTGCGCTTCACCGACCAGTACTCTTCCAGCGTGTGGTGGTAGTCAAGATGGTCCTGCGTGAGGTTCGTGAACGCCGCAACCGCAAAGTGGACGCTGTCGGCACGGCCAAGGTCGATCGCGTGCGACGATACCTCCATCGACACGCCGGATACGCCCGCACCGAGCATGCGCGCGAACAGCTGCTGCAGGTCGGCCGACTCCGGCGTCGTGCGTGACGACGGCAGCCGCTCCTCCCCGATGCGCGTCTCGACCGTCCCGATGAGCCCGGTCTTGCGCCCCGCCGCACGGAGGATGCTGTCGGCGAGATAGGCCGTCGTGGTCTTGCCATTGGTGCCGGTGATACCCACGACGTCGAGCTCTGCGGTCGGGTCGCCCCAGAAGCGGGCCGAGGCGAGAGCCAACGCGCGTCGCGTATCGGTCACCTTCATCTCAGGGACCCCGAGAGCGAGCGAGCGCTCGCACACGAGCGCCACCGCACCGCGAGCCACCGCGTCGGCCGCGAAGTCATGACCGTCGTGACGAAACCCGGGGATGCAGAAGAAGACGTCGCCGGGCCGCACGCGATCCGAGCGATAGGCGACCCCAGAGACGGGGACATCGGCGCCGGTAAGGACCGCGCTGGTGTCGTTGCTCAGTACGCTGCTCAGTGTGTTCGTCTCCACCCGATCCCTACCGCCTCAGAGCTGCAATAGTCTAGCATCCGCACATCTGCGGGACTCAGCCGTCATCCGACTGTGACCCTTCCGTGACCGGCCGTCCGGGCGGGACCTTCAGATGCTCGACCGCAAATGCCGCCACCCGGCTGAAGACCGGCGCCGCCACCGTACCGCCGTAGATCGAGCCCGACGGCTCATCGATGTTCACGATGATCAGGATCCTGGGGTCATCGGCCGGCAGGAACCCCGAGAATGACGCCACATACTTGCCCTGCGCGTAGCCGGGACGCCCATCGGTCCTGGCCTTCTGCGCTGTTCCCGTCTTGCCCGCCACGCTGTAGCCAGCCACCGCGGCAGCCGAGCCGGTCCCGTCGGCGACCACGTCGGTCAAGACGCTCCGCATCTGCGCCGCGGTGTCTTCGCTGATAGCCCGCTCCTTGGGCCACGACAGCGCCAGCTCCGGCATATCGGGAACGTCTCTGAGAAAGTGCGGCGTCACGAGTTCGCCCCCGTTGGCGATCGCCGCCAGTGCACGCGCAAGCTGCAACGGCGTGACCGAGATGCCCTGTCCGAACGGGATCGTGGCGACCGATGATGCGGACCAGGTCTCGACGGGCGGAAGCGCTCCGCGCACCTCTCCCGGGTAGTCGACCCCGGTCTTCTCGGTAAGCCCAAAGCGCGAGAAGTAGTCGTAGAGCCCCTGCTCGCCGAGGGCCTGACCGAGCTTGACCGAACCGACGTTGGAGGACTTAGTGACGATCTCGGTGAGCGACCAGTTCGCGGTCGGTCGCGGGTGCGCCTCGCCGATCGTGCGGCCGCCGACTCTGATGGAAGGCGGCAACTCGAACATGCTGTCGGGCGTGAAGAGTCCGGCATCGATGACCGCGGCAGCGGTGAGCGACTTGATCGTCGACCCCGGCTCGTAGGTGTCCACGATGGGCCGGTTCCGGTACGACGCCGAGTCGGCCTCCCCGAACCGGTTGGGGTTGTACTGCGGCACCGAAGCCATAGCGAGGATCTCGCCGTTGGTGGGGTCCATCACGATGATCGAGCCGGCCGCGGCTCCCCACGTCTCGACCGCCTCGGCGAGCGCCACCTGCGCCTGGTACTGGATGTCCTTGTCGATGGTCAGGACCAGATTCTTGCCATCGATAGCCTCCTCCTCGAACGCCACACCTCCGGGGATGGGTCTCCCCTGCCGGTCGCGCTCGCCGATGAGGGCACCGGGCTCGCCCGCCAACAGATCGTCGTAGTAGAGTTCCAGGCCCGAGAGGCCCTGATCGTCGATGCCGACGAACCCGAGCACCTGACACCCGAGCTCGTTGCTCGGGTACACGCGCCTGGAGTCATCATGGAAGCCGAGACCGGTCATGCCGAGCGCCTCGAGCTCTGCGGCGCGCGTAGGGTCGGCCTTGCGCGCCACATACGTGTAGGTACCCTCGCCGCTGATGCGCTGAAGATAATCGGCGTAGTCACCGCCGAGGGTATCGGCGATCGCGCGCGCGGTCGCCTCCTTGTCCGTGATCGCCGCCGGCACCGCGTACACGGTGCGCGCAGGGACGGTCTCGGCCATGACCTCGCCCTCGCGATCGAGGATGAAGCCACGCTCGGGGTTCAGCGTGACCTCGCGGGTCCGCTGCTCGGCCGCGGCCTCGGCATACTGCGGACCTTCGATGACCTGGATGCGCACGAGCTGACCGGTCACGGCAAGCAGACCCACGGCCAGCGCGACCAGCAACAATGAGAAACGCCCGGTCGGGGCCGAGCGCCTGGGTGCGGCCGGGTCGGAGCTTGTACTCCGATCTCGCCGGGAACCGCTCATCGTCCGAGACCAAGACCCATGTCGCCGACGAGCAGGACCTGCGCCTCACCGGCGGCCAAGTCGACCAGGGTGGCAAGGACGCGCGAGACGGCTCCGCTCCCTGACTCGTCGGCGCTGTCCGCGAGTAACGCTCCGGACGCGGGCGCCGTGTCGCCATTCCCGCCCACTCCGCTCGTGGAATCGGGCAGTTCGAGGTAGCAGACCTCGGCCGGACGGTCCATGTTCAGTGTCTCGCACGCGAGAACCTCGATGCGCGAAGGCGCCGCAAGCGAGCCACGATCGGCCTCCAGACCGCGCGTCTGCAGGCGCGCGGTCTTCAGCTCGCTCTTGAGTTCCCACGCGTCCACGGCAGCCTCGGCTGCCTGGGCGGCAAGCGCCACGCGGGCAACACCCGCAGTCGCAATGATCAGGAAGCACACGATGGCGATGCGGAAGGCGCTCGCTGCGGCCGCCGAGCGAGCGCGCGTGCGACGGCCGCCCGCCGGGACGAGCCGCAGCGAGGGCCGCACCGGTGCGGCTGTATGCGCGAGTCTGCGTGCCGCTGCGCCCACTGGCGTGGGCCTCCTTCCGCTCCTTCCCCACCACGATCCGGCGGGGCCCCTTGGCGTCTATCGCTTCTCCGCGACCCGCAGCTTGGCGCTTCGGGCTCGCGGGTTACGCTCGATCTCCTCATCCGTCGGCACGACGGGTTTCTTCGTGATGATGCGGACTACCGGCTCCCTCTCACACCTGCACACGGGCAGGTCGGGAGGGCATACACACCCCGTGGAGAGTTCGCCGAACACGTCGCGGACGATCCGGTCCTCGAGCGAGTGGTAGCTGATGACCGCTACGCGCCCGCCTGGCGCGAGCCACGCTATCGCGCTTCGCAGCCCGCTCTCGAGCACCTCGAGCTCACGGTTGACCTCGATGCGCAGCGCCTGGAACGTGCGCCGCGCGGGGTGCCCGCCCTTCCGTCGCGCAGCGGCCGGTATGGCCGCCTTGATGATCTCGACGAGCTCCCCGGTGGTAGTGAGCGGGTGGTGACCTCGCGCGGCTACGACGAATGCTGCGATACGCGAGGCCCACCGCTCTTCGCCGTACGCGCGAATGATGCGCGCAAGATCGGCTTCGGCGTACGTATTGACGATGTCAGCCGCGGTAGGCTGCGTCGATGAGGCGTCCATGCGCATATCGAGCGGGACGTCCTCCTGGTAGGTGAAACCGCGGCCGACATGGTCGAGCTGGGGAGATGACACGCCGAGATCGAACAGGATCGCGTCCGCATAGGGGATCCGCGCTTCGAGCAGCACCTCGTCGAGGTCGCCGAAGTTCCCCTTGAGAAGCACGATGGTGGCAAGTTCCTGCTGGCCGAGGCGTAGTGTGTCTGCTGCTGCGGCAAGTGCGGCGTCATCTTGATCGATGCCCACCACGATTCCGGTGGGACCTACAAGCTGTGCTATCAGCTTCGTGTGTCCTGCCCCGCCTAAGGTACAGTCAACGAAGATCGCGCCATCGTGTAAGGTCAGCTGCTGCGTGACCTCGGCCAGCAAAACTGGGGTGTGCCGGTATTCCATTCTCAAGGTCCTAGAGGATGCCGAGTTCGGCGAGCTCGCTCGTCACTTCCTCGATCCGGGCTTCGGTCTCACCGTTGTACGCAGCCCACGTGGCCGCATCCCAGAGTTCGATGCGATCCCCGTTGCCGATGACGGCGACATCACGGTCGAGCTTCGCGTACTCCCGCAAGACCACCGGGATACCCATTCGCCCCGCCGTGTCGAGCTGATCCTCTTTGGCCCCTGCGGTGAAGAAGCGGCGGACCTGGCGGAACTTCGGATCGAAGTCGCCCTTCTCGGTAAGCTGCTTCAGGAACCGCGCGTAGTCCTCTGACGAGAAGACGTACAGACACCCCTCGAGACCCTTCGCCACGACGAGGCTGCCCGTCATCTCGCTGCGGAACTTGGCAGGCAGCGACAGGCGCCCCTTGGCGTCCAGCGTGTGCTGGTACTCGCCGAGAAACATCCCATCCCCTCCCACTCTCGCTCCTCGGGGCGACCCCACGGGCCCCCGCATGTCACAACTCTATGACACACTATCCCACTTTGCAACACTTTTTGGGCTGTTGCCCCACTTCTGCAGCACCCGGTGCCACACTCTCCCCCGGGCAGGGATACATCGGAGCACCGGGCAGAGGCCATCTCGGGGGTCGGCGAGGTCCGCCGCACCAGCGGAACCGCGTCTGAACCCGGCACGGCCGGACCCCGTCATAGGGACGACAGGCAGGAATCGGACCCTGACAGTGGAAGAACGCTCATGACGGCCTCAACCGGTGTGGTTGCCCGCCCGGCATGGCCACGGTAGAATCGTCACCAGTGCGTGGCTACGATGGAGGTGAGCAGCCCCTATGTACGGATGGTTCCTTCTCGGAAACAACGTCGCCGGCATCATGTTCAACATGCTCGTGGTCGTCTTCTTTGCCGTCATCGCGATCTCGGTCGGATTCCTCGTCTACGCTGCCAAGCAGCTCAAGAAGGCCGAGGAGACGATGAAGAAGGCGGAGTAACCGTCCCCGAGAGTCTTAACCGCTGTCACGACCGAGCGTCCCGAGCCTGTCACGTCAGGCTTGCGGGGCGTTCGTGCTTACCAGGGCATGTGCGCCGGAAGGAGGGCACGGAGATGAGCACCCACCGCCGCGCTACAGGAGTCACGATCGTCGCTATCGCTGTTGCACTCGCGCTCGCAGGCCTCACGGCTGGCTGCGGCGTCGTCGGCACTGCCACCGACGAGGACCGCGGAGGGAGCGAGCCCGGCTACGCTCCGGTCGCCGCGCCCGAAGAGGGCGTCTCCGACGGAGAGTTGGCCTATGACGAGAGCACGGGCGTCAAGGGTGACGTGGCCACGGGCGTGGCCGAGACGGACCGGCTGATCATCCGATCGAAGACCGTTCGCCTCGAGGTCGAGAGTACGACTGATGCGGTGGAGGAGATCCGAGCCCTGGCGCGAGAGAACGACGCGATCATCACCGGCCTCCAGGTGGCCACTGACACCGAGGGGCCGATCTACCGCTACGACGCGCAGGGCTACTCGGTCGGTGATGGCATGGGCCTGCGCGGCTGGGTGACCGTCCGCGTTCCAGCGGCGAGCTTCGAGGCGTTCGTCGAGAAGGTGGCAGAACTCGGCACCGTCAAGTATCAGGCCGAGGACGCCGAGGACGTCACGCAGCAGCATGTCGACCTCTCGGCACGGCTCGAGAACCTGCGCGCCGAGGAGGCGCGGTTGCGCGAATTCTTCGATGCGGCGACCAAGGTCGAGGAGATGCTCTCCATCGAACGCGAGCTCGCCCGGGTACGAGGGGACATCGAGAGCCTCGACGCCCAGGTCACCTACCTCGAGCGACAGGCCGCCATGGCGACCGTCACGATCGAGCTGACCGAACCGCAGCCGATCGTCCGGCCCGAGGGAGACACCTGGGGCTTCAGTGACGCGATCACCTCCGGCATCAGAGGTGCAGCCAACGTTGTCACGTTCGGCATCGCGCTGCTGATCGCCACCTCGCCTCTGTGGCTCATCGCCCTGGTCGCGTTCTTCATCATCCGCGCGATCGTCCGGCGCAGGCACCGCGCGCAGACGCCCTCCGAGACCGGGAGCACGGCCGACGACAACGTCACACGCGATTCCGGAGCCTGAGGGGTGCTGCGCCCCCAAATCCGCCTACCACTCGTAGCGTCGGCCGGGATTCCGGCCGCCGCGTACGCACTCCGCAGTCTGATTCGCGGCAGTCTCGCCCCGGACATGCCAGGCGACGCCGTCGTCTTCGGCCTGGTGGCCGTCGCGCTACTCCTGGGCGCCCGCTACGGTTCGGCCGCGCAACGCCGCCGCGACGAGCTGTCCGCTCAGATGGACGAGCGCCACGCCGACACCGGCGAGGATCGGGAGCACGACGAGGTCTGTGACCGGGTCGAGCCCCTCGATCCCCGGCGCACCGCTTCCGCCGACGAGCGTCAGCCAGCCGCCGAGCGCCACACCGATCATCACACCGACGCCCCACGTGAGCGACCAGAAGAGCGCCTGCCCCGCGCGTAGACGCCCTCCTTCAGGAGCGATGAGCACGGTCCTAGCCCTTCTTGTAGGGTTCGCCGACTGCGGCAGGCGCGACCGCGCGGCCGATGACGCCCGCAAGCACGATGACGGTAAGCACGTAGGGAAGCATGAGGAAGAACTGCGGCGGCACCGTGATCACGTCGCGAAGGATCTGCAGCTTGATCTGGAGTGCATCGGCAAAGCCGAAGAGCAACGACGCCAGGTACGAGCCTACCGGCGTCCAGCGGCCGAAGATGTTGGCCGCAAGCGCGATGAATCCCCGCCCGTTCGTCATGTTCTCGGTGAACGATCCGACCTGCTCGATCGTCAGGTTGGCGCCTGCCAGACCGGCGAGCGCACCACTCATCAGCACGGCGACCCATCGGCCCCGATAGACGCTGACGCCGACGGTGTCCACCGCGCGAGGATGCTCGCCGAGCGCCCTCAGATGCAGTCCCCACTTGGTGCGGTACATCGCCCACTGCGCGACCACGGCGATGATGATCGTGAGGTAGACGATCGGCGTGTGCGAGAACACGATTCCGTTGACCCAGCGCCACACCTCGGCAAGGAAGCCACCCCCCGGCGAGCTGAAGGAGAAGATCGGCCGGAGTACCTGGATCGAAGCCGTCGTTCCCGGATGTCCGTACCAAAGCTCCATCAAGAAGCCGGTCACACCGAGCGCGAGCAGGTTGATCGCGGTGCCGGAGACCACCTGGTCGGCGCGCAGGTTCACCGAGGCGAATGCGTGGATGGACGAGATGGCGACACCAGCGAGCATCGCCGCCCCAACACCCATCCAGGGGTTACCGGTGGCGAGCACCGCCGCCGTCCCGAAGAAGGCGCCGGTGAGCATGATTCCCTCGAGGGCGATATTGACAACGCCCGAGCGCTCGCATAGTGTCCCGCCGATCGCCGCAAGCGCAAGCGGCGTAGCCATCCTGAGGGCGGATGCGAAGAGGTCAGGCGTGATGATGTCACCCAGCATGGCTCATCGCCTCCTTCTGACGCCGACGGACGAACCACAGGATAATCTCCTCGGCAGCCACGAAGAAGATGACGAGCGCCTGGATGATGAGGATGATCTTCTGAGGCACGTGGGCCTCGAGCTGCATCGTGCCCGCGCCGGCCGACAGTGCGCCGAACAGCAGCGCCGCAGGAATCACGCCCAGCGGGTGGTTCTTGGCGAGCAGCGCAACCGCGATGCCGGTGAAGCCGAACCCTGATGAGAACTGATCGAAGATCCGGTGGTGGACGCCCATGACCTCGACCGAACCCGCGAGACCCGCAAGCGCACCGGAGATGCACAGCGCCTTGACGGTGGTCCACTGGACCGAGATGCCCGCGGTCTCGGAGGCGAACGCATTGAAGCCGACCGCGCGGTTCTCGTAACCGAGCGTCGTGTACTTGAGGATGAGCCACACGATGGTCGCCACGATGATCGCCACCGCGATACCGAGGTGGGCGCGCCCCAGATTGAGGAATGGGAACGCCTCCAAAGCCCCCTGCGAGAAGAGACCCTGAATCCGCGGCAACTGAGCTTCGGGCATAAGCGCTGCGGTCTGCGGAATCTGGCCCTCGGCCTTCAGAGGCCCGACCACCAGCCACGAAACAAGGTAGCGAGCGATGTAGGTGAACATCATCGTCGTGATGACCTCGTGGGCGCCGATCCGCGCCTTCAGCAGCGCCGGAATGAACGCCCAGGCAGCACCTGCCAGCGCCGACGCGATCAGAAGCGCGGGAGCGACAAGGATCCACGGCTGACCGACGAGGAACACGCCGAGTGCAGCAGCGGCGAGACCGCCCATGAACAGCTGGCCCTCGGCGCCGATGTTGAACAGTCCGGCACGGAAGCCGTACGCGACCGCAAGACCAGTGAAGATGAGCGGCGTCGCCCGCAGGATCGTGTCGCCGATCTGCTTAGGGCTGCCGAACGCGCCCTTGAACAAGGCGCCGTAGGCAGCCGGCGCGTCGTAACCCGAGATCCACATGATGAACGAGCCGATGGCTATTGCGAGCGCGGCAGACAGGATAGGCGTGCCTATCTTCTGCGCGATCGCCATCCACGCACGCTGGACAGGGATCTCCTCCCTCGGCTCGCTCACCGGACCACCTCGCCTTCGGACGGCGCCGCCCCGGCCGCCTCGGTCTGAGCACCCTCATCGAGCTTGCTGCCGCCACCGCCGGTCATGTGGTAACCGAGCGTCTCGGCGTCAGCCTCCCCACCCACGAACTCACGCACGATGCGGCCTTCGTACATGACGAGGATACGATCCGCAAGCGAGAGAACCTCTTCGAGCTCGAGGCTGATCAAGAGAACCCCCTTGCCCGCCTCGCGCGCGGCGAGGATCTGCTTGTGCACGAACTCGATGGCGCCGACGTCGAGGCCTCGCGTGGGCTGCGCCGCCACGAGCAGCTCGGGGTCCCGCCCGATCTCGCGGGCGACGACGACCTTCTGCTGGTTACCACCGGACATACTCGATGCGAGCACCTTCTCGGACGGCGTCCGGATGTCGTAGTCCGCTATCCGCGTACGCGCCATCTCGGCGACCACCCGTGGCTTCATGAACCCATGTGACGCGTAGGGCGCTGACCGGTGGTCACCGAGAACCAGGTTCTCAGCGAGGTCGAACTCGAGAACGAGACCCCGGCGGTGGCGATCCTCCGGGATGTGGGACACGCCCGCCTCGATCGACGCGCGGGCGCTCGCGTGTGTGATGTCCACTCCCATGAGCGCTATGCTCCCGGCCGATGGAGTCCGCAGACCGACGATCGCATCGATCAGCTCCGACTGGCCGTTTCCGCTCACGCCGGCGATGGCCACGATCTCACCGCCGCAGACGTTGAATGTGACGCCGGCCACGGCGTCCAGCCCGCGATCGTCCTTCACCTGGAGCTCGACCACGTCGAGCACCGTGTCGCCGCACGTCGTCGCGCCCTTCTCGATACTGAGCACGACGTCGCGGCCGACCATCATGCGGGCCAGCCCGACCGCGTCGGTCTCGGAGGGGCGTGTCTCCCCCACAACAGCGCCACCGCGCATGACGATGATCCGGTCGGCGACAGCCATGACCTCCTCCAGCTTGTGGGTGATGAAAACCACCGAAAGACCCTCGGCCACGAGCGACTGGACGACCGCGAACAGCTCGCGTACTTCCTGGGGCGTGAGCACGGCGGTCGGCTCGTCGAGAATCAGCACGCCGGCACCCTGGTAGAGCGCCTTGAGTATCTCAACGCGCTGCTGCATACCGACAGAGAGATCCATGATGCGAGCATCGGGATCGATCTTGAGCCCGTAGCGCTTGGATATCGCAGCGACTTTGGCGCGCGCATCCGCAAAGTCGATGATCCCGAACCGACCCGGCTCGCGACCGAGGACGATGTTCTCGGTCACGGTGAGGGGCTCGACGAGCATGAAGTGCTGGTGCACCATGCCGATACCGTGGTCGATCGCCTGTCGTGGCGAGCGGATCTTGGTCGGCTTCCCATCGAGGAGGATCTCGCCGTGGTCGGGGGACAGCAGACCGTAGACCACGTTCATCAGCGTGGACTTGCCGGCACCGTTCTCGCCGAGCAGTGCGACGATCTCTCCACGCTCGAGCGTCATCGACACCCGATCGTTGGCGATGACACCCGGGAACACCTTCGTGACCTCGCGCAACTCGAGCACGGGCATCGGCGTCTCCCCTTCCCGAACGAGCGCTGCCATGAACAACCAGGAGAGGGACGGTCGGCTGCTCACCGGCCGTCCCTCTCAGTCTAGCGCACGAATGAGTCTCTGTGCGCCACCTGGCGAACCGTGTGTCCTTAAGACTCGGGGACCACGATGGTGCCGGCGATGATGTCGGCGCGCGCCTTCTCGACCGCGTCCTTGATCGCCTGCGGAACCTTGTCCTCGAAGTCGTGGTACGGCGCAAGATCGACGCCACCCTCGGCAAGACCGAAGACCTGGAGCTCACCACCGGGGAACGAACCGTCGATAACGGCCTTGATGGTGTCGTAGACCGCGACATCGACGCGCTTCATCATCGAGGTCAGCATGACGTCGCCCGAGCCGGGAACCGTCAGATACTGGTCGGCGTCAACGCCGATGAACAGGGCACCGCGCTCCTGGCATGCCTGGATGGTGCCGGAGCCCACGGCGCCAGCCGCCGCGTAGATGACGTCAGCCTTCTGCTCGATGAGCGAGAGACCGAGCTCCTTGCCCTTCGCCTGGTCCGTGAAGTTGCCGGCATACAGCGCGATGACCTTGACGTCCGGGTTCACGGCCTTCGCACCGGCCGTGAAGCCAGCTTCGAACTTCTTGATGAGCGGGATGTCCATACCTCCGACGAAGCCGATGACGTTGTCACCGTTGAGCTTGTCGTCAAAGGTGTCGAGCGTGGCGAGACCGGCGACGACACCGGCGAGGTAGCTGCCCTCCTGCTCCTTGAACAGCAGGCCGACCACGTTGGGCGGTACTTCCTCGAAGAACTCGTCAACGCCACCGAACTGTGTGTCCGGATACTCGGGAGCCATCTTGGCCACAGCGTCGGTCATCAGGAATCCAACGGCGAAGATGGGGCTGTACCCAGCACTCGCCAGCTGATCGATGTTGCTCTCGTAGTCAGTGATCTCCTTGGACTCCAACACCTGGATCTCGACGTTCAGATCCGCCTCGGCCTTCTTGAGTCCCTCGTACGCCAGGTCGTTGAACGACTTGTCTCCGAGCCCACCGACGTCGGTGACCATGGCGGTCTTGAGCACGGGCTCGACCGGCTCCTCGGTTACGGGCTCCTCGGCCGGCTCCTCGGCCGGCTCCTCCTGCGCGCATGCGGGCAGGAACGCCACCACAAGCATCAGTGCCAGCAGTACAGCCACTAACTTGCTCATCTTACTGTTCACGCTGCGATCCGCCTCCTCATACAGAAACTGGGTACACCGTATTCATCTTACCCTCCTAGACGCCGGTCTACCACGTTAACGCGCCGTGAACTGACGAGCGTGCGAGCGCGATCGGGGGCCGACGCGATCAGGCGAAGTCGATGTCGAAGGGAAGTCGGCCAGGGAATACACGCGCGAGACGGGCCCTAACGCAGACGGGCCCGCGGATGCGTGGTCATGTACTCCTCGCGCACGTGGGTACGGTCCACGTGCGTATAGACCTGCGTCGTCGAGATGTCGGCATGGCCGAGCATCTCCTGCAAGGCGCGCAACTCGGCTCCGCCCTGCAGCATGTGCGTGGCGAAAGAGTGCCGCAGCGTGTGCGGATGAAGATCGAGACCGACGCGGCCCCCGTACGTGCGGACGATCGCGAAGACGGCCTGGCGTGTGAGACGTCCACCCCGCACGTTCACGAACGTCGCCGCCGGGTCCTGGCGCGTGCTCGACTTCTTCGCTCGGAGGTACGGTCTTCCGTGCTCGAGATAGCCGCATAACGCCTCGGCGGCCACGGTGCCTACCGGCACCAGCCGCTCCTTGTCACCTTTGCCGCGTACACGCACGTAGCCGGCGTCAAGATCGGCATCGAGCATGTCGAGTGCCGTCAGTTCGCTGACGCGCAGTCCGCAGCCGTACAGCATCTCGAGGACGGCGCGATCCCGGTAGCCCACCGGACCCTCGGGGAACGGCTGCGAGAGCAAGCGCTCCGCGTCTTCGATGGAGATGACCTCCGGCAGACGCTCGGGAACCTTCGGCAGTGCGACATCGAGCGTAGGGTGGTTTGCGGTCAGACCCTCGCGAACAAGAAAGGCATGGAAACTCTTGACGGCCGCTATCTTGCGCTCGACCGTACTCGGAGCCATGCCCTGCTCCTGAAGGCGGCGAACGAACGCGATAACGTCATCCCGGCTGGCGCCGAGCGGCTCCGCGTGCCTGGCCGACAGATGACTGAGGTACGCGCGAAGATCGCCACCGTACGCGCTGATAGTGTGTACCGACGCCCCGCGCTCCACGGCGAGATAGCCTAAGAAGTCCTCTACGAGTTGCTCACCCATACGCGCGATGGTACCAAGGTTCGGAGTGAACGGCAGGTATGTTCCGACGAACGGTCAATTGGTGCATCCATCACGATGATCGAGACACGAGTCTCATGTCCGTCGCGCACGCGCCTCCTCGGCGGCTACCCGGCCTGCCGCAGCCGCGGCCTGGAAGAAGGCCGGATCGTCTTCCGGAGCGCGTCCCATCGTGCGGATCGCCACACCTCGCATGTCCGGCAGCGACACATCCGTCACGAGTCGCCGCACGTGAAGGCTCCATACGCCTGCGCTCTCGAGGGCGCTCTCCACCGCGAGAGCGCGGGCGGAATCAAGCGCGGGCACCGCGACGAGTGCACGCGCCAGCGCGACACCGGCGAGTGCCGAGAGCGTCTGATGGCTCACCGGTACGTGACGCGGGCGCTCGTCGGCGAACGAGAGCCTAAGCACCGCGATCGGCACGCCATCAAGAACCGCGGCCGCGTTGACCGCCTCCCCCTGTGCCACGCCACCGTGGCCGAACGCAGTCGCCGTCCCGACGATGCCCGGGCCGAGGGAGATGATCGCGACATCGGCATGCGCGACATGCCGGGCGGCCAGGAGTGCCGAGTGTCGGCTGACGGCCTCGAGACCGCCGCCGAAGGCCTGTCCGCACGTGATCGTCTCGTCCAGGAGCCCTGCGGCCACAAGCTCGGCCACGAGGCGTGATACGGCGATCGGCAACGCTCCCTCGTCGGTCATGACGTACGCGATCCTGAGCGACGGGTCCCGCTCCTTTATCGCGGCGGCCACAAGCGCGATCTGGGAGTGCAGACCGCAGCAGACCACCGGCATCCGGTCGAGCGAACGCGCCTCGGCCATTTGCGCGTGCGTCCCGCCCGCAGCCTCCTCGACCACGGTGACATCGCGCTGCAGCGGGGTGTAGCGGAGCTTCATCACATGACCCGGCACGGGCTCGTCGAGCGCGACGCCCTCCCCCGCCCGCGCCACTACGAAGTGCTCACCTCCCGTGCCGAGATCGAGGTCGACCGCAGTCGTGTTGCACAACACACGCTCACCGACCGCACAGCGGCCGGCGAGCTCAGGATACGAGACCACCGCGTCGGGCACGTCATCCCCGTCGAGGAGCACCATGAGGCGCTGGATCGCCGGAGCGTCCTGCCGGATGGCCGCAACCGTGCCCCAGACGAGACGCATCGCGCTAGCCGCCGGCGCGGCGCGCGACCGCGACGAGCAAGTCTGCGAGCCTGCCGAGTTGTGCGATCTCGATCTCCTCGTCGGTCGAGTGGACCTTGCGCATGCCCGAGGACAGGACGAGCGTCGGCACTCCGTGCGCCGCGAACACGTTGCCGTCGCTCCCACCGCCGGTAGCGAAGCATCGCGGCTCGATGCCGATGTCCGCGCACGCCCCCTCCACAAGCGAGAGCGCGGCGCTGTCGAGCTCGAAGGAGAACCCCTCGTACTCGAGGTTCCACGAGACGTCGACCTCGCCGCCGTGTTCCGCGGCGGCGTCTCTGAGCGCCCGGTCCATGTCGGCACGAGCCTGCTCCACCCGGTCCCGATCGAGCGAGCGGCACTCGCCCGTGACGTCGCAGCGCGGTGGCACCACGTTGGTGGCGCTGCCGCCGACGATCGCACCGATGTTGGCGGTGGTCCGCTCATCGAGCCGCCCCAGTTCCATGGCGCCGATCGCCACAGACGCCATCCGGATGGCCGAGATGCCCTTCTCCGGTTCTACGCCGGCGTGTGCCGCCCGGCCGGAGAACGTCGCCTTGAACGTGTAGTGCGTGGGAGCCGCCGTCACGATACCGCCGACCTCGCCATCGGCGTCGAGCACCAGGCAGACCTCGGCGGTGCACTCGTCGCGCGTGAGCGCCTTGGCGCCCAGCAGACCGCACTCCTCGGCTACCGTGAGCACGGCCCGGATCTCGGGGTGCGGCGTGCCGCTCTCGCGCAGGCGCCGCATCGTCTCGACGATGACCGCGAGACCGATCTTGTCATCGCCGCCGAGAACCGTCGCACCCGCCGGGCGCACGACGCCGTCGGCGATCACCGGCTCCACGCCCTCGCACGGCTGGACGCAGTCCATGTGAGCCGAAAGTGCGATGACCGGCCCCGGTACTGTGCCGGGAAGGCGCGCGAGCAGGTTTCCTGTGTCGGAGCCGGTGACGGCCTGCGACTCGTCGAGGCGGACCTCGCACCCGGCGCCCTCGAGCGCAGCGGCCATGTACTCGGCGACCTCGCGCTCATGTCCCGTTGGACTGTCGATCCGGACGAGGTCGAGGAACGTCTCGAGCAGACGGCTCACGCAGCTCAGTCCTTCCGTGCCGCGCGACAGGCGACGGCGGCCCCGATGAAATCGCGAAACAGCGGCGCCGGGCGGGTGGGACGGCTCTTGAACTCCGGGTGACCCTGATTGCCGACGAACCACGGGTGGTCTGCGATCTCGATCATCTCGACGAGCCGATCATCAGGCGACACGCCGGAGATCACGAGGCCGTTGTCGATGAGTTGCTGGCGGTAGGCGTTGTTGACCTCGAAGCGGTGGCGGTGACGCTCGTAGACCACCTCGGCGCCGTACGCGGCATAACCCTTCGTCCCGGGTACGACCTTGCACGGATACGATCCGAGACGCATCGTGCCTCCGATATCGTCCACATCGTGCTGCTCGAGCATGAGATCGATCACCGGGTGGGGGCTGACCGGGTCGAACTCGGCCGAGTTGGCGTCCTCGAGCCCGGCTACGTGCCTCGCATAGTCGACGACGGCGACCTGCATACCGAGGCAGATGCCGAGGTACGGGATCTTCTTCTCACGCGCCCATCGGGCCGCGCGCACCTTGCCCTCGATGCCGCGGATGCCGAACCCGCCCGGGACAAGGATGCCGTCGAAGTCGGCGAGCCGGCTTTCGACCTCCTCGGGAGAGAGGCTCTCGGCGTCGAGCCAGGCCACGTTCACCTTATGGTCGTGGAAGATGCCCGCGTGATCGAGCGCCTCAGTGACCGAGAGGTAGGCGTCGGGGAGCGCGACGTACTTGCCCACGAGCGCGATATCCACGGTCTGCGCGAGCGAGCGGCTGTGGCGCACGAACGCCTGCCACTCGCCGATATCGAGGTCCCCGCACTCGAGCTGGAGCCGGTCGATCACCATCGCGTCAAGCCCCTGCTCGTGCAGCGTCAACGGTACCTCGTAGATCGAGGCGGCATCCTGGGCCGAGACGACCGCCTTGGCGTCCACATCGCAGAACAGCCCGATCTTGCGGCGGATGCCCGCGTCGATCGGTCGCTCGGAGCGGCAGACGATGAAGTCCGGCTGGATACCGATGGAGCGCAGTTCCTTGACCGAGTGCTGCGTGGGCTTCGTCTTGAGCTCGGATGACGCTGCGATGTACGGCACGAGGGTGACGTGGATATAGCAGACGTTGCGATAGCCGACGTCCTTGCGCAGCTGGCGGATCGCCTCGATGAACGGGAGTGACTCGATGTCGCCTACCGTGCCGCCCACCTCGGTGATGATCACGTCGGGCTTGGTCTGCTCGGCCAACCGTGTGATGCGGTCCTTGATCTCGTTGGTGACGTGTGGAATGACCTGAACGGTGCCGCCAAGGAAGTCCCCGCGCCGCTCCTTGTTGATGATCGCCTGGTAGACCGAGCCGGCCGTGACGCTGCAGTCGCGCGTGAGCGACTCATCGATGAACCGCTCGTAGTGTCCGAGATCGAGGTCGGTCTCTCCCCCGTCATCGGTCACGAAGACCTCACCGTGCTGGAACGGGCTCATCGTGCCGGGATCGACGTTGAGGTAGGGATCCAGCTTCTGGATGGTCACCTTGAGTCCACGGCTCTTGAGAAGCCTGCCGAGTGACGCGGCGGTGATCCCCTTTCCAAGGCCTGAGACGACTCCCCCGGTAACGAAGATGTGCTTTGTCATACGCGCGTCTCAGTCCTCTCGTCTCGCCGCGTCCTCGTCCGAATGGTACCTCACGGACGGCGCCCGTGCCTCGCCGCCCGGCGACTCCGGAGTCGTTCCCTGCTCGCCATAGTGACGTCCGAGCCGGTCGAGCCAGGCGAGCGGTGCCGTGGCCTCGATGACCCGCGTGAACGACACCCTCTCGGAGGTCATGTTAAGCGCAAGGAGCACGGCCGCGACTGCGGCAAGCCAGCCGACCGGCAGGACTGCGGTCAGCAGATACCCGACGATCGCACCCATCGTGTTGGCCCCGGCATCTCCGAGCATGCCCTGCTCGGAGACATCGTAGCGCCACACCGCGAACACCGGACCGAGAAGCACCAGGACCACCGCGATCGCGGTCGCGGTCTCCTCGGACGAGGTGAGCGCGAGCCCGCCGATCTCCCCTGCGAACGGCTCGACCTGCAGCGCGTAGGATTCGATCGCCTTGACCGAGAACGCGATCGCGGGGATGACGACCGCGGCACCATACACCTTGAGTGCCCGCCCCGGGCGCAGATCGAGCAGGTTCATGAGGTTGGCCGAGAGCGCGATGACGCTGGCGGCCAGGAGCCACGTCCCGACGAAGCGCCAGCCGGAGTACGCGGCCTGCCCGGTGATTCCGGAGCGCTCGAGTATCCCGCTGGCCGCCGTGGCTCCGTAGAACAGCGCCAGGCCGCAGATGCCGAGAAGCTTGACGAGCCCGGTGGTGAGCTCCCCGCGCCGCAGCCTGCCGAGATGCCCCCTGAAGCCCTTCGTACCGTCGGCGCCGAAGGCGTCGTCAGCGAGTCCAAGCGCGAAGACGCCTGCTACCAGCAAGAACGGCACACCGAACAGCGGCAGTGCGAGCGGCGTTGATGAAACGCGCTCCAGCGCCTCGGCGACCGGGCCGGTGGCGGTTACCGACCGTGACACCAACTCCAGGAGCATCTGCCCGACGAGAAGCGCGATCGCCCACACGATCCAGACGAGCCCGAGCGTCGGGGCCACATCGACGCCGCGGTAGTTGACCACCCGCATTCGCGTGCCACCGAGGCCGCGAGCCAGGTGCCGCATCGCAAGCCAGGGAGCGATCACCCCGCATGTGACGGCAAACGACAGTGCCACGGCGATGGCAGTGACCTCAGTACTCATCAGCGCCTCCCTCCCGTTCGAAGAACGCCGATGCGAGCGCAGCCGCCGGGAAGAGCATGACGAGCGCGGAGAGCGCCACGCCCGAGTCCTCGGTCAGCAGGCCCACGACCGCCGCGGTCACCGCCCCGACGAGCGCGGCGGCGACGCCCCGCCGCCGTCCCACGATCTCGCCGAGCGGACCGACCCGCTTGACGAGCACGTACACGATCGCACCGATGCCGAGCGGCAGCAGCACGACAGCCGGCGTCGCCGTCAATATCTCCAGGCTGAGCTCGGCCTTGCGCGCCAGCATCGGCCCGAGCCCTCCCGACCCGCCGAGCACTCGGCCAAGATGCGAGCTGCCCGAGGCCATGCGGTCGATCAGCGCCGCCACGCCGACGACCGCTGCGGCCCCGATGACCGACGCGAGGCCGACCTTCCAGTCAAGGCGGCGACCCGCACCCGCCAGGTAGGCCGCAACGAACCCTGCCGTCCCCCACGCCGCCACGCCGATGTTCGCGCCCAGGACCGGCACGACCGCGACCACGACGACGAGGCCACCGAGCCACAGGTACTCGCGCGCACGCGACGCACCAAATGTGTCGATCCGGCTCCCGACGGCAACGAGCGCCGCGCCCGCGAGTACGGCCGCACCCTCATTGCCGAGGCCGTAGAACCGTGTCCCGAACAGGGCCGAGTAGCTGAACGCACTGCCCTGCGCCGCCGGTCCGCCGAGCAACTGGTCTATGAGAACGACGGCCACGGTGAGCAGCGACACACGCCCAAGCGCATGGCCCGGACCGCGCGACTTCCAGAAACCGGCCGCGATGACGACCCCGATGCCGAGCACGAGACGGGTCCACGCGGCCGAAGCCGTCACGGGATAGCCGACCACCTGCGCGACGAGCGTACCCGCCGGCACCGAGCACGCAACGACGAGCGCATACGCGGCAGGTAGACGCACCGTGCGCGATGGCCACGCTCCCGGTCTCAGGACCGCCACGAGCACGAGTGCGAGCAGGACGATCGATATGCCGACCATCCCCGCCCACACCGGGGCCCTCGTCGACTCCAGCGCGCGGGCCGCCGCGTCGGTGCGCGTCATCGCGGCCAGGCGTTCGGCCCGGTCCTGGTCCTCGGCTACGATGAGTAGCGGCTCTCCGGTCACCGACGTCGGCACGTCCAGAGCAAGCGCATGCAGCGCGGTCGCCGTGATGTCCGGGAGCGTGACGATCCCGTCGCGGTGCGTGCCAGGCGAGCGCAGCACGCCCGGACCGGCCCCGTACAGCAGCACGGGGCCGAACCCTGCCGGTCCCGCCGTCGAGTACTGGCCGGTGGACACGACGACGAGCGCCCCGTCGGAGGGCAGCGAACGCAGCGCGATGCGTACCGTGTCGTCGATCGTGCCAACGGCCGTGACACGCGAGGACTCCCACGCGACGTCGGACCTGAGTGCGGAGCGCGCGCGCTCCGCATCACCGGGATCGAGAACGACGAGGAGGGGACCCGCGCCCCCGGGCTCGCCGCCCGCCAGAGCGCTCCGATACGCCACTTCGAGCACGTCGAGGTCGGTGACGATGCCCGTAGGCGCCAGCGGGTCCGTACGCACGATGCGTGCGGACGTTTCGGCGAAGTCGACCGTGCCGGTGGCATCCCGTGCGACGATCCACGCAGCGGCCGCCGATGGAGACAGCGCCTCGGATGGCGTCGCCGCCGAGGTGCCGACAGCCGCGGTCCGGCCGCCGGCCTGACGTACCGCGGTCCCGAGAAGCCCGACCGCCGAGCCGGACGCGTCCGCGCGCGCATCGGCCGCACTCACGGGCTGCCCGGCCGCGAGTACCGCCGCACCCCGGAACGCGTCCGGAGCCGACGTCACGGACCCGGCGATGACGCTCGCGTTCCCGAGCGCCGCGTCCTCGGCCAGATGCCACAGCGCCGGCGTGCGCGTCGCGTCGATGTCATGCCACGTAAGGTAAGGCGCCAGGACGATGATGACCGTCGAGAACGTCGGGGGCGCACTGACCGCCGATGCGGGGAGCGTGGTGAGCGCGCAGGCGGCAAGTGCCGCGAGTATGGCACGGGCGACGCGTCTCATGGGCCCCTCCCCGTCCGCGTGCGGACGTGCGTCATCAGACGGACACGATCAGGGGGCCGGTCGCAGCGACCGGCGCGGCGCGCTATCGCGTACGCGGTGCCCGCGTCGGAGTATACCAAGCGGCGACTGATGTGCCAGACGACCCGGTACCACAGAGCCCGGTCGGCTACACTTATGCGGTCATCTCACACTCGGGAGTACACCATAGTCAGACCATCGATAGCCCGCTCGACCGCATCCATGTCCGCGTCCACCCTCGTCTCGAGGATCACGGGCTTCGTCCGCACGTGGGCGATGGCATACGCGCTTGGCGTGACGGCGATCGCGGACTCATACGACATCGCGAACAACCTGCCGAACATGGTCTTCGAGCTCCTCGTCGGCGGTGTCTTGTCGAGCGTGTTCATCCCGCTGTTCCTCGAGCGCAAGCAGCACGCAGGCGAAGAGGACGCGTGGCGCTTCGCGAGCTACGTACTCAACATCATCGTGCTCGTCTTGGGCGCGGTCGCGCTCATCGCCACGTTGTGGCCGGATCCGTTCGTGCGCTCCCAGACCCTGACGGTCCCCGCCCAGCAGGCCACGCTGGCCATATGGCTCTTCAGGTTCTTCGCCGTGCAGATCGTCTTCTACGGCATGTCGATCGTCTTCACCGGCGTGCTCAACTCGTACCGCAAGTTCACCGCGCCGTTCATCGCCCCCGTGTTCAACAATCTGGTCGTCACGGCCACCCTGCTCGGCTTCTACGTCCCGTTCCGCGATCGCGACCCACAGCTCGCGCTCACGGGACTCGCGGTCGGCACCACACTCGGCGTGCTCGTGATGGTCATCGTCCAGGTACCGAGCCTCATCAAGCTCGGAGTCCGCTACACGCCGAGGATCGACTGGCAGCACCCGGGGCTGCGCAAAGTGGCCGCAAAGATGGCGCCGACACTCGTGTACGTCGTGACCAACCTCATCGCCGTGACGTTTCGCACGAACTTCGCCGTCGCCACCGGCGAAGGCGGCCAGGCCGCGCTGCGCTACGCATGGCAGTTCTACCAGCTGCCGTACGGGATCTTCGCGGTCGCCGTGGCGACGGCGATCTTCCCCGAGCTCGCGGAGCGAGCGAACTCGGGGGACATGCCCGGGTTCGGCGCCATGTTCGGGCGCGGTCTCAGGGCCACCATGGTGCTCGTCCTCCCGCTCGCGGCACTACTGGCTGCACTCGCCACGCCGGTCGTGACGCTGTACCGCGCCGGAGGCTTCACCTCCAACGACGTGCCGGTCGTCGCCGGCGTCCTCATGTGGTGGGCGCTCGGACTCTTCTTCTTCGCCTCGTACATGTTCGTGCTCAAGAGCTTCTACTCGCTCCAGGACACGAAGACGCCGATGTACACGAACATCATCGCGACGCTCGTCCACATCGCCCTCTATGCGGTGCTCACCACCGGCTTCGCCGACTGGAACGGTTTGGGTATCATCGGCATACCCATCTCCGACGGCGTCTTCTTCTTCGGCCACGTCCTCGTTCTGCTCCTCATCCTGCACCGCAGGGTCGGCACCATCGACGGTCGCGCGCTGGCTTTCACGCTCGGCAAGGTCGCGGTCGCCTCGGCGCTCGGCGCAGGAGTCGCAACCCTGGTCATGCGCAGCACCGGGTCGCTTGCCGGCCTCCCGGGCGGCTTCCTCATCCAGTTGCTGGGCGCGGGCCTCGCCGGAGTCATCACGGCCTATGGCCTCATGACCGCGCTCAGGGTGCCCGAACTGGCCGAGTCGACCGGTAGGGTGCTCGGCCGATTCGGGTTGAACCGCCCCCGCCGGTGAACGTCGTCGCGCTCATACCCGCCCACGACGAGGCGGACCGCATATCCGCAACGGTCACAGCTGCGCGTTCTGTGCCCGAGATCGATCACGTCGTGGTCATCGATGACGCGTCCGACGACGACACCGCGGCACGCGCCGCCGAGGCAGGAGCCGACGTCGTCAGGCTGTCCCGGAACCGGGGCAAGGGCGGGGCATTGCAGGCGGGCCTCGAGCACATCGCCGGGACCGCGGACGTCCTCGTCCTGCTCGATGCGGACCTCGGGGAGACGGCGGCCGAGGCCGGCGCGCTCCTTGCGCCGATCGTCGATGACCGCGCCGACATGACCGTCGCAGCCTTCCCCCGGCCCGACCGCCGGGGCGGCTTCGGACTCGTGAAGGGCCTCGCCCGCATCGGGATCAGGGCCCTGTCAGGCTACAAGACCGACGCGCCACTCTCGGGCCAGAGAGCACTGACGCGAAGCGCCTGGACGGTCGCCACGCCCTTTGCCGGCGGCTACGGCGTCGAGGTCGCGCTCACCGTGCGGGTCAGCCGCGCGGGCGGTCGCGTCCTCGAGGTACCCACGACGATGCGGCACGCCGCCACCGGACGCGACCTGGCAGGCTTCCTCCACCGGGGCAGGCAGTTCGTGGCCGTGGCGGTCAGCCTCGCACGACTCGCGCTCGAGCGTCAGTCGCCGGGCAGCAACGAAGGATAGAATCCGTCGGCATCGTCTCCGGCACCGAAGTACCCGTCGACGAGGTCAGCGAGTATCCACACGAGCGACAGTCGGCCCTGGGCGGTCGTCACGTGAGCGACGGCCGACAGGCCCGCATCCGCGCACGCCTCGGCCAGCACGCCGGTAGATGTCGCCGCTTCGGCGCCCACGCTAGCGCCACCAGCGTCAGCCATCGCCCGGCCGACCGCAAGCGCGAACGGGTCACATCCGTCGGCGGTCGCCGACATCAAGACCACCGCATCGACGGTGTCCGTGCCGTCCGCGCTCTCCACGGTACCGAGGAGGCCGGCTTGCGTAAGAAGATCGGACAGCGGTCGTTCTCCGCCGGAGCGTAGCTCCTCAACGAGCGATACTGCGACCTGTCGTTGCAGTTCGTCGCCGGGCGCAGCCATCTCGATGTCCCGGCCGTGGAAGTACCCGGCCAGGCCTTCAGGCTCAGTGGTATCCAGGCCGAGTCCCTCGACCGAGATCGGCACGATGACCGTTGTGCCACCAGCCGCGGCTACCGCCTCTTCGACCGCCCCGCGCCCGTCGGAACGGCCGGTGCCCACGAGCACCGCGACCCGCATGCCTTCGAGCCTTCCCGCGATCAGCGAGTCGGCCGCATCCTCGGCAAACGCACGGTCACGCGCGAGTCCGTCGCGCAGCTCCGCGTTGGCAACGTCGATCTCGTTGAACCGTGCCTGGAGATCGGCAACCAGCGCGCTCGACTGGTCCGTGATCATCCCGCGCTCGGCGACAACGGTGCCAAGCAGTAGGCCGACCGCCAATGATAGAAAGACTGCCACGAGCGATGCGACGTGATAGCGGAGGTTGTACATGTGGTTGGCCTCCTAGAGTCCGACTGCGGCCCGCACGCCGAGCAGCAGCAGTGCGAGGAATGACCTGACCGGCGGCGATATCGAGATCACGACCGTGATGACGGCGAGCGCCGCCCCTACGAGAACGAGAAGCTGGCTCGGCTTGACCGATGCCCGGTAGAGCCGACTCACACCCTTGGCGTCCACGAGGCGCGGGCCTAGGCGAAGCCGCACGAGGAAGGTCGACGCCATGCCCTTGCGGCCCTTATCGAGCTGCTCGAGCAGATTCCAGTGCGTGCCGACGGCGACGATGAGATCCGCGCCCGACTCGCTTGCCAGCAGCAGTGCGAGGTCCTCGCTCGTCCCCGGCGCGCGCCACTCGGTCGCGCTCACGCCGAGCGTCGCAAGTCGCTCGCGACCGGGACACGTACCGTCCGGATACGCGTGGACCACGAGTTCCGCGCCGCTTCCGAGCGCGGCATCGCTCACGGAGTCCATGTCGCCAACGATCAGGTCGGGGCGCAACCGGTACTCGAGGAGGGCATCCGCGCCGCCGTCGACCCCGATGAGCACCGGTCGTGTCTCCTTGATGTACGGCAGCAACGTCCGGAGATCATCCTTGTAATCGTAGCCGCGCACCACCACGAGCACGTGGCGGCCTTCGATGCGGGTCCTCAGGTGGGGCACGGCGACCGCGCCCGTCAGCAGCGCCCGCTCCTTTTCCACGAACTCCATCGTGTTGCGGACGAACGCATCGAGTTGATCGTCGAGCGAACGTGTGGCCTTCTCGAGCGCCTCTTCTACTGCGTCGACGGTCAGGCGGACGCCCGATGCCACGACCGCTCCTCCGAGCAGGACATCGCCGCCAAAGATCTCGATCTCGTCACCTTCGGCGATTCGCTCGAACACCTGCTGACCGACGTTGTCGATAACGCGAACGCCACCCCGAAGCAGGATCAGCGGGCCGAGGTTGGGATAGGCGCCGGAGATCGAAGGGGCGGCATTGATGACCACCTCGACGCCGGTGTCGAGAAGCGACTCCGCACTGACGCGATCGATGTCGACGTGGTCGATGATGGCGATGTCGTCGCGGCTCAGTCGCTTGACGAGATCTTTCGTCTTCCTGCCGAGACGTGCGCGTCCCGTGGTCTGCACGGCTAGCCTCCCGCTCTACGTTCCGAGGCGGCAGAGGTGAGGAGTTCGCGCGCGTGCGCCAGCCCTGTCTCGGATGCGCCGCCGGCCAGCATACGTGCGATCTCGACCTCACGCTCGCCCTCGCCGATGGTGCCGGCGCGTGTCACGGTCCGTCCGGACTCCTCGGACTTGGAGACGACCACCTGCGAGTCGGCATATGCCGCAACCTGCGGCAGATGGGTGACGACCAGGACCTGGTGGCTCTCGGCCAGCCTGGCCAGACGCTTGCCGACCGCGAGTGCGGTCGCTCCACCGATGCCGGCATCGACCTCGTCGAAGGCGAGGACGGGGACCGCGTCTGCCGCGCCGAGCACGCTCTTGAGCGCCAACATGACGCGCGAGATCTCTCCACCAGACGCGACCCGTGCAAGGGGACGCGGCTCCTCACCGGTACCGGACGCGAAGAGGAACTCGACACGCTCGGGGCCGTCTGTGGTCCAGGCAGTCTCGGGAAGAGAGGTACGGGAAACGGCGAAGGAGGCAGTCGGCAGCGCCAGATCGGCAGCGGCGCTGCGCAGCCCATCCACGAACGCGTCTGCGGACCCGTCGCGAAGGCCGACGATCGCCTCACCGGCCCTCACGAGGCGCTCACGTGCCTGCGCTACCGCGGCCCGCGCCTGCTCGATGCCGGCCTCACCCGAGTCCAGGAGCTCGATCTCTCTGGCGGCCTCCTCGCGTGTGCGCAGCACGTCGTCGAGAGCCGGACCGTACTTGCGCATCAGGTCGCCGAGCTCGTGCAGGCGGCGCTCCGTCCCGTCGAGTGCCGCCGGATCGTGTTCGACACTCTCCGCATACGTGCGCAGCGAGGCCGCTGCCTCCTGTACTTCGATGTCGAGCCTGCCGACAGCGTCTGCAAGCTCGTCGAGCACAGGGTCGAGCCCGCCTGCCGCCGCCAGTGCGCTCGTTGCGGCAGTGAGCCCATCGGAGACACCGCCCTCGCCCTGGATCGCCGAGTGCGCGGACGCGGCAGCAGCAGTGAGACGCTGCCCGTGCCGCAAGCGCGGAAGCAGCGCGGTGAGTTCCGCATCTTCTCCCGCCCGCGGGGTCGCGGCGTCGATGTCCGCAACCTGAAAGCGCAGGTAATCCTCGCGCCTACCGCGATCGGCGAGAGCATCCTCGAGCGCCTGGAGCGCGCGAGCAGCCTCTTCGGCCGCCGTATGCGCGTCCCGATACCGCTCGAGCGCCTCAAGTGCCTCTGCGCCGATGAACCGGTCGAGATAACCGGCGTGACGCGCCGGCGAGAGCAACGCCTGATGCTCGTGCTGACCGTGCAGATCGACCTGACCACCGAGCAGCTCGGCAAGCGTGCCGACCGTCGCCATCTCGCCGTCGACGGTGCACCTCGACCGGCCCTCGGCGCTCACGCGACGCCGCACGAGCACCTCACGGCCGTCGATGACGAACCGCCCCTCGACGAGCGCCTCCTCGGCGCCCTGCCGCACCATCGCGGAGTCCGCGCGCTCACCGAGGAGCAGTTTGAGCGCCTCGACGAGCACGGTCTTGCCGGCGCCGGTCTCCCCCGTAAGCACGGTCAAGCCCGGCCCGAACTCGAGCCAGACGTCCTCAACGAGGGCGAGGTCGCGTACGTGAAGCTCGGAGAGCACGTCATGCCCCCAGGAACGTCTGCGCTAGGACGTCATAGAAGTCGCGCCCGTCGAGTTTCATGAGCCGCACGTCGTGACCGCCGACACTCACCTCGACACTGCCGAGCACGGTGCGGCACGGCAGCTGATCCCCGTCAACCGACACGCACGCCTCAGCGCGGGCCGGATTGGGGCACGTAACGCGCACGACATCGCCCGGTCCGAGCACCATCGGCCGCACCCCGAGCGCATGGGGAGCCACCGGCACGAGCACCATGCCACGGACGTCGGGAGACACGAGCGGCCCGCCGGCCGAGAGCGCGTATGCCGTAGACCCGGTCGGGGTCGCCACGATCACGCCATCACACACGTACCTGCCGACGGTGACGCCGTTCACGGCCAGCTCCAGCTCGACCCCGCGGGAACCTCCGCCGCGGCCGATGAAGACCTCGTTGAGCGCCCGATAGGTGCCGACCGCCCTGCCGCCGATCTCCAGTGCCGCCTCGATCGTCTGTCGGCGCTCGACGCGCGCCTCCCCCGCCAGCGCGGCATCGAGCGCGGAGTCCAGAGCGTCGCCGTCGGCTCCGGACAGGAACCCGAGCCTTCCGAGATTGATGCCGAGCACCGGCACCTCGGAGACGCCGAGCATGTGGACGGTCTTGAGCATGGTGCCGTCCCCGCCGAGTGCGACGGCCATCTCCGGTTCGCCGATCTCGGCACGCGGCACGCCAAGCTCGGGCACACCGCATGCCTCGGCATCCGTGGAGACCAGTATCGGCTCATAGCCCAACGCGGTCAGCCGCGCGGAGACGACCGCGACCGACTCCACGGATCGGCGGTTCGCCGGATTCGGTACCAGCAATATGCGCAACTCAGCCTCCCAGCGCCTCGTGCGCGGCGGCGACCACCGCGCCGGGCTCCTCGTCAGTCGGCTCCCCTGTCGGCGCCGCCCACATCCAGAACTCGATATTACCCTCGGGACCCGTGATGGGCGACCATCCCAGCCCCCGGACCACCCAGCCAGCCGTATGCACGACAGACACGACCGACGTCAGCACGTCTGCGTGCACCGCCGGATCCCGCACCACGCCCTTCTTACCGACTCGACCCTTACCAGCCTCGAACTGCGGCTTAACGAGCGCCAAACAGCCTCCGCCGCCGGCGACAAGCGGCAACACCGTCGGCAGCACCTTGCCGAGGCTGATGAACGAGACGTCGATCACGGCCAGGCCGAACGGTCCGCCGAGCGTTGACGGATCGACGTTCCGGATGTTCGTCCGCTCGAGCACCCGCACTCGAGGGTCGATACGCAGCGACCACGCGAGTTGCCCGTAGCCCACATCCAGCGCGGTCACATGGGAGACACCGTGCTGCAGGAGGCAGTCGGTGAACCCACCCGTCGACGCGCCGACGTCGAGCGCCGATAGTCCCGACGGGTCGATACCGAACCGTTGAAGCGCACCCTCGAGTTTGTCACCGCCTCGCGACACGTAACGACGCCCGCCGGCGACCTCGATGACCGCGTCCGGTCGTACCGGGGTTCCGGCCTTGGTCACCACGACACCGTCCACCGTCACGTGTCCGGCGAGCACGGAAGCGCGGGCAGCCTCCCGGGAGACCGCAAGGCCCCGGCTAGCGATCTCGACGTCTATCCGGCGTCCGGCCATGGCTCCGCATGTCGTCGGTGTCACGGATGTCGAGCATGCGGCCAAGTACCGCGGACCGCACGGCGTCAGGCGTCAGTCCCGCCTCGGCAAGCAGCTGATCGGTGCTGCCGTGCGTGATGAAGCAGTCGGGTATCGCCAGTCGCAGGACCGGCACCGTTGCGCCGAGATCGGCGAGCGCCTCGAGGACGCCCGCACCGAAGCCACCGACGCCGCTGTTCTCTTCGATCGTGACGACGAGCCGGCGCTCGGCCGCAAGGCTCACCGCCTCAAGATCCATCGGCTTGATCCAGCGCATGTTCACCACGCCGGCGTCCACGCCGTCGGCGGCGAGCAGCGCAGCGGCATCCTCGGCAACGCCTACCATACGGCCCACCGCGAGGATCGAGACATCCGAACCATGACGTCGGACCTCGGCGCGACCGGCCTCGAGAATCTCGGGCTCGGCCGGGAGCGCGACACCGCGACCTGTACCGCGCGGGTAACGGATAGCCACGGGGCCATCGGCGTGCAGCGCGGTGTGGAGCATGTTCACGAGCTCCGCCTCGTCGGCAGGCGCCATGATCATCAGGTTCGGCACCGCGCGCAGGAACGACAGGTCGAACACCCCGTGGTGCGTCGGGCCGTCCTCTCCCACAAGGCCGGCGCGGTCGATGCAGAAGACCATGTGGAGGTTCTGAAGTGCCGCGTCCATGATGACCTGGTCGTACGCGCGCTGCAGGAACGTCGAGTAGATCGCAACGACGGGGAGGCGGCCCCCGTGGGCGAGACCCGCCGCCAGTCCGACCGCGTGCTGTTCGGCTATACCGACATCGTAGAACCGGTCGCCGAAGCGCTCCGCGAAGTACGAGAGCCCGGTACCCGCCGGCATGGCCGCCGTGATGGCCACGATGCGCTCGTCCGTCTCGGCTTCGGCCACGAGCGCCCGGCCGAACGTCTCGGTGTAGCTGAGCGTCCCTTCGGCCGAGCCATTCACCTTCCCGGTCTCAACCGAGAAGGGGCTGATGCCGTGAAACGCATCCGGCCGACTCTCGGCGTAGCTGTACCCCATACCCTTCCGGGTCACCGCGTGGATGATCACCGGCCCATCGGCACTCGCGGCCCACGTGACGGCGTTCTGCACCTGCGCGACATCGTGACCGTCGATCGGACCGACATACTGGATGCCGAGTTCCTCGAACAGCATGCCCGGCACGAGAAGCTGCTTGACCGACTCCTTTGCCGCCTCACCCGCCGCGACCATCGCCGCGCCGATCTTCGTCCGCGCGAGCACGGACTCCACGTCGTCGCGAAGCCGACGGTACCGCCGGTCGAGTCGAACGCGGGCCAGATAGCTCGAGAGCGCCCCCACGTTGGGCGCGATGGACATCTCGTTGTCGTTGAGCACGATGATCAACCGGGTGCCGAGATGACCCGCGTGGTTGAGCGCCTCGAAGGCCATGCCTCCCGTCAGCGACCCGTCGCCGATGACCGCCACGACGTTCTCATCACCACCGCGAAGGTCCCGCGCCACGGCGAGACCGAGCGCGACGGAGATCGAGTTGCTCGCATGGCCCGCATCGTGGACATCGTAGGGGCTCTCGGAACGCTTCGGGAAGCCGCAGACGCCGCCATACGTGCGCAACGTACCGAACCGCTCGCGACGACCGGTGACCAGCTTGTGAACGTACGCCTGGTGGCCGACATCCCACACGATGCTGTCCGTCGGACAGTCGAGCGCACGATGCAGCCCGAGTGTGAGTTCGACGACCCCGAGGTTGGGAGCGAGATGGCCCCCGGTCTCCGCCACGGTGGCGACGAGCGTCTCGCGGATCTCGGCCGCAAGCTGCGTGAGTTCGGCGGCGTCGAGCGCCTTGAGGGCGCCCGGCTCGGCTATCGAATCGAGGATGCGTATCTCACTCAACGGAAACGGCACACTCCCTGGCGCAACGCCGCATGCTCGTGCGGCTCCGAGTCTGCATCGTATCACGCAGCCCTGAGCGGGCGCTGCGCACGGTAACCTGGCCGTTACAACGCCCGATCAGTCCTCGTCGCGCCCGACAGACGGCTCGTCGATCTCCGCGTCATCTGCATCCGAGCCATCCTCATCGACACGTTCGTCGGGATCGACGCCGGGAACGTCAGGCTCCTCGCCCGCACCGTCGTCCGCGATCTGCTCCCCGGCAGCGTTGGTCTCCTCTACCGTGTCTGCTCCCTGCGGAGCATCGGATACCGAGACCGTGACCCGCGCATCAAGATCGGAATGGTCCACGAGCTCCGTGCAGATGTTGGCGAGCCGCACGCCCTCCTCGAGCAGGTCGAGACTCCGCTCGAGGGAGGTGTCCTTCTTCCGGACCTCAGACGCTATCTCCTCGAGCCGGACCTTCGCCTGCTCGAACGTGAACTTCTCGTCGGCCATCGCTCGTCAGGCCCCTTCCTTCTCGTCTGCGGGCGGGTCGACCGGATCCGCTGCGTCTTCCGGCGCAACGGGGACGTCCTCCTGCGCGGCGTGCACCTCGGCTATCTTGCCAAGCACGCCGTTCACGAACTTCGAGGAGTCATCACCCCCGTAGACCTTGGCCATCTCGACCGCTTCGTTGATCGCGACCGACGCGGGCACATCGTCCTCGAAGAGGATCTCGTAGACAGCCAGACGCAGGATATTGCGGTCCACGAACGGCATGCGCATGAGCGACCAGTGCTGCGAGGTCGCCTCTATCTCCGCATCCACCGCCGCCTGATGAGCCTCCGTGCCGAGCGCGAGTGCGCGACAGTACTCGGACGGCTCGCCGTCCTCGGCACTGTATGTGCCCGCTCCGAGGATCTCAGCGACCGTCTCCTCGGTGATCTCACGCTGGTAGAGGATCTGAAGGGCCTGTCTCCGGGCCCGTGTGCGCTCAAGCATCGCCGTGTGCGCCGGTCGCCGAGTCTATCACTGTTCGGGGAATACCACGCCGTCGACGAAGACGTCGACGGATGCGATGGACTGGCCGGTGTGGGTCAGCAGCGCGTCGACCACGGCGCGCTGGACGTCACGGGCGACCTCGCGAAGTGGGCGGCCGTAGGAAGCCTGGATACGCACGGTCGCCACGAGCGAGCCCTCGCCGCCGACCTCCACGCACACGCCGCGCGTCGAACCCTTCTGTACGAGTCCGGCAAGCCCCCCGGGGCCGCAGGAGACCTCTGCCACGCCATCGACACCCTGGGCCGCAACGGTCGCGATGGTCTCGAGAACGCCCGGGGCGATCCCTATGCCATCAAGTGTGATCTCCTCAGACATCCGGTTCCTCCTCACCCACGCGCCCTCCGCTGTGGAACGCAGCGAAATCGCCGGGGTCGACATGGCACTCGACGTAGTCAGTATAGACCTCGCCGCGCGCGAAGTGCTCCTCCTCCACAACGAACTGGTGGAAGGGGATGGTGGTCGACACTCCGAGGATGATGAACTCGTCGAGTGCGCGACGGGCCCGGGCGACCGCCTCGGCACGCGTTTCGCCCCAGACGATGAGCTTCGCGAGCAATGAGTCATAGTGTTGGGGGACCACGTACCCGCTGTACAGGTGGCTGTCCACACGGACGCCGAACCCGCCGGGCGGGTTGAACACCTCGATGCGGCCGGGATGCGGCCTGAACCCATGGAACGGATCCTCGGCGTTGATACGGAACTCGATCGCATGACCGCGGAGTTCCACCATGTCCTGGCTCGCGTGCTTCATCGGCATGCCGCCGGCTATCCGGATCTGCTCCTTGATGATGTCCACACCGGTGATCTGCTCGGTCACCGGATGCTCCACCTGGACGCGCGTGTTCATCTCCATGAAGTAGAAGCGGCCATCCGTGTCGAGCAGGAACTCGACGGTTCCGGCGTTGACGTAGTCCACCGCGCTCACAGCCGTGAGCGCCGCGGCGCCGATCGCCTCCCGCAGCTCGGGCGTGAGCGCGGGGCTCGGCGCCTCCTCGATCAACTTCTGATGGCGGCGCTGGACGGAACAGTCGCGCTCGAAGAGATGGACGGCATTGCCGTGGGTGTCTGCAAGCACCTGGATCTCGATGTGGCGTGGCCGGGCCAGGTACTTCTCGATGTAGACGGTATCGTTGCCGAAGGCGGCGGCCGCCTCGGTCCTGGCGGCCGTGAAGTTGCGGCCCAGCTCGCTCTCGTCGGCCGCGACCCGCATGCCCTTTCCGCCGCCGCCGGCCGCTGCCTTGATGAGCACCGGAAAGCCGACCTCCCGGGCGAATGAGAGTGCCTCCGCCTCGTCGGCTACAGGACCGTCGCTGCCCGGCACGCACGGCACACCGGCCGCCATCATCGTGGTGCGCGCGACCGCCTTGTCTCCCATGCGCTCGATGGCGTCCGCCGAGGGACCGATGAAGACGAGGCCGGAGTCCACACACGCGCGGGCGAACGCCGCATTCTCGGCGAGGAACCCGTAGCCGGGATGGATCGCGTCTGCGCCGCTAACCAGCGCGGCGGAGATGACGTTGGGCATGTTGAGGTAGCTCGCGGCCGAGGACGCCGGGCCGACGCAGATGGCCTCGTCGGCCATTCGGGCGTGGAGCGAGTCGCGATCCGCTTCCGAGTAGATGGCGACCGACAGGATGCCCATCTCCTTGCAGGCACGAACGACTCTGAGCGCGATCTCTCCGCGGTTGGCGATCAGTACTTTGCGAAGCGGCGCCACCCTAGAGCACCGGTTCGTAGTAGAAGAGCACCGTGCCGTACTCGACGGGGCTTGCATCGGTCACGGCGATCTCCTTGATCACACCCGCCTCCTCGGCGGCGATCTCGTTCATGAGCTTCATCGCCTCGAGGACGCACAGCGTCTGACCCTCGGCCACCGTGTCTCCGACCGCGACGAACGAATCGGCGTTCGGTGACGCAGCCGCATAGAACGTGCCGACCATCGGGGCGACGACCGCCTTCCAGGTCGCCGGACGGCCCGGCGACGACGCGTCCGTCACCTGGGGCGACTCGGGCGACAGGGGCATCGCCGTGGGCTGAGCAGCCGGTGCGTGGCCGCCGTGGTGATGCTCGACGGCGCCTGACGTCCCGCCTCGACGAACGACGATACGCGTGTCGCCTTCCTCAATGATCACCTCGGTCACATCCGAGTCCTCGACGAGCCTGACAAGCTCGGCTATCTGGTTGACGTTCACCTCGTCGCCCTCCCTCATAGTTTCGATCTCGGCGGCCATCATGAAGACAGAGCCTTCGACGCCGGTGCGGTGCCGCTCAAGGTACTCACGTGCCTCGTTCGGGAACAGGGCGTACATGAGTACGTCCTCCTCGCTGTTGGCGAGATCACCGATCTCGGCAGCGACTTCGTCGTAGGTCGTCGTGATCAGCGATCCGGGACGCACGTCTGCGGCCAAGGGGACCTCGCCGCCAAGGATCTTCTCGACGATGTCCTCGTCGAGCGGACCAGGCGCCTTGCCGTACAGACCGCGGAGGTAGTCCTTCATCTCGGCGGGGACCATGGCCCAGCGCTTGCCCGTCAGGACGTTGATGACAGCCTGCGTACCGACGATCTGCGACATCGGCGTGACGAGTGGCGGATAGCCGACCTCCGCGCGCACCTTGGGGATCTCGGCGAGCACGTCAGGCAGCCGCGCGCTCGCGTTTTGCAGCTCCAGCTGGCTGATGAGGTTGCTCATCATGCCACCCGGCACCTGGTGGCTGAAGACCTCCATGTGCAGCAGCGACGTGACGCCGCGCTTGAGTTGCTTGCGCTCGCGGATCTTCTCCCAGTACTCGGCGATCTCGAAGAGCTTGTCGAGGTCCAGGCCACTGTCGTACGGCGACTCCTTGAGCGCCGCGACGATCATCTCGACGGCCGGTTGGCTGTTGCCGAATGCCAGAGCCACCACCGCGGTGTCGATGATCTCAGCACCCGCCTCGGCGGCCTTGAGGTAGTTCATCGGCGCCATGCCGCCGATGTAGTGGCAGTGAACGTGGACCGGCAGACCGATCTCATCGACGAGCGCGGCCACCATCTTCTCGGTGCGGAACGGCGTGAGCATACCCGCCATATCCTTGATGCAGATCGTGTCCGCGCCGAGTTCCTTGAGCTGCTGTGCGTAGGACAGGTAGCTGTCGAGCGTATGGACCGGGCTGACGGTGTAGGAGATGGCGCCCTCGAAATGGCCGCCGCACTCCTTGACCGCACGGGCCGCCGGCTCGACGTTGCGGATGTCGTTCAGGGCGTCGAAGATGCGGAAGACGTCGACGCCGTTACGGTGCGAGGCGTGGACGAACCGGCGCACGATGTCATCACTGTAGTGCCGGTAGCCGACAAGGTTCTGACCCCGCAAGAGCATCTGCAGGGGAGTCTTAGGGCAATGCTGTTTGATGATGCGAAGCCGGTCCCAGGGGTTCTCGTCGAGGAACCGCAGCGCCGCATCGAACGTGGCGCCACCCCAGACCTCGAGCGACCAGTAGCCCACCGAGTCCATCAAGGGCAGGATCGGCAACATGTCCGCGAGCTGCATGCGGGTCGCCCACAGCGACTGGTGAGCGTCGCGCAGCGTCGTATCCGTGATCTTGACCGGTCGCATCGCACCGTCCTTGCGTACGGGTAGCCGTAAACCCTCCGGCCGGGCTGTGACCCAGGGAGGCGGTCGCAACAGTATAGCGGAGGCTAGACGCGGGTGATATAGGAGCCGTCACGCGTATCGATCTTCAGCGTGTCACCGGTCTCCACGAACATCGGCACCTGGACGATCGCGCCCGTTTCGAGCGTTGCCGGCTTGGTTCCGCCCTGGACCGTGTCGCCCTTGAAGCCCGGGTCGGTCTCGGTCACCGCGAGCTCGACGAACATCGGCGGCTCGACACCGATCATCTCTCCGGCGGCGTAGACCACCTGCACCTCATCGTTCTCCTTGAGCCACTTGGCGCCATCTCCCATGAACTCGGCGCCAATCTCAGACTGCTCGTAGCTCTCGGTGTCCATGAAGTGAAATGCCGAGCCGTCCGAGTAGAGATACTGCAGACGTTTGGTCTCGACACGGACATCCTCGACCTTCTCGCCGGCGCGGAACGTGATATCGACGACCCGTCCCGTCTTGAGCTCCTTGAGTTTGGTGCGCACGAATGCGCCGCCCTTACCTGGCTTGACGTGCTGGAAATCGACGATCAGCCACAGCTTGTCGTTGTAGCTGATGCACATGCCGGTCTTGAACTGGTTGGTGGAGACAGCCATCGGTCGACCTTCCTAGATCAGGGTGAGTTCCTTCGGCGCAGTGGTCAGGATCCGACACCCGGCCTGCTCAACCACCACAAGGTCTTCGATTCTAACACCCGCGAAGCCGGGCACGTAGACCCCCGGCTCGACGGTGATGACGTTGCCCGGCCTGAGCGACTGCGTACTGCGCGGCCCGACAGTGGGCAGTTCGTGGACGTCGAGTCCGACGCCGTGGCCCAGGCCGTGCGTGAACAGTTCGCCGAGGTCATACGCGGCCAGCACGTCGCGAGCTGCCCGATCGACGTCGACACACGGCATCCCCGCTCGCACGGCGGCCAGCCCCGCCTCGTTGGCCGCCAGCACCGCGGCGTAGAGGCGCTGCTGCTCCTCGGAGACGCGACCCACGGCCACGGTACGCGTCATGTCCGAACAGTACCCGCCGACACGCGCGCCGAAGTCGAGCACGACCAGATCGCCCGACTCGATCCGCCGTGCGCCCGGGATCGAGTGCGGGCGGGCACCGTTGGGCCCGGACGCGACGATGGGCTCGAACGGCATCCCTTCGGAGCCGCTTCGGCGCATGAAGAACTCGAGTTCGAGGGCGACCTCGGCCTCGGTCACGCCGGGCGCGATCGCGCCGCAGATGTGCTCGAACGCGCGATCAGCGATCGCCGCTGCCGCCGCGATCCGCTCGATCTCCTCCGGCTCCTTCATGTGCCGCAGATCCTCTATGTGGTGATCGACGACGCGCACGGCGCCGCTGAACTGCTCGGACAGGAACGTGAACCTCCCGTAGGGCACCGAAGACTCGAGCATGAACGACTCGATCCCCTCGGCTTGCAGGTCCTCACACACCTCCACGTAGAGGTTCTCGCGCTGGATCCGGACCTCCCACGACGTGCCCTCGGCTGCGGCTATGGCTGCCTCGGCGTACCGGTTGTCCGTGTAGAAGCGCGCGTAGTCGTCGGTGATCACGCACGCGGCATTGATGCCGCTGTCTATCACGCCGTCGAACCCGGTGAGGTACAGCACGTTCGATCTGACCGTGACGACGATGGCCGGCTCACTGTCGAGCGCGAGCTGCTTTCTCAGGGCGAACAGGCGGGCGGCGGCGTTCATCGCTCCTCCTCACGCAGGTAGGACACGAGCCTCTCGAGGCCGACAAGGTACGACTCGGCGCCGAGACCGGCGATCTGACCAAGACAGACGGGGGCGGTCACGCTGATAGCACGGAAGTCCTCGCGCGCGTCGATGTCGCTCAAGTGCACCTCGACGGTCGGGAGCGACGTGGCGACGATCGCGTCCCTGAGCGCATAGGAGTAGTGCGTGTACGCGCCGGGATTCAGCACGACCCCGTCGTGCGAACCCACCGCCTCGTGGTACCGGTCTATCAGGCCACCTTCATGGTTCGATTGGAAGAAGCTCACATCCACCCCGAGCGCAGCAGCCCGCTCGGCGATCATCGCCTCGATCTGCCCGAGCGTCAGCGTGCCGTACACATCCGTCTCGCGCGTACCGAGCAGGTTGAGGTTGGGCCCGTTCATCACCAGCACCCTCAGCATCTCACGCCTCCCTTATCTCCCCGATCCACCGCGCCAATGCGGCCAGTAGCGTCGCGTCATCTACGGCAGCCACGCGCCAGACGCCGGGCTGCTCCAGCATCACGAAGCGGACCTCGCCCGCGCGCGACTTCTTGTCCGCCCTCATGGCGGCGAGCATCGCGTCGGGCGTAAGCGCCGAGGCCGCCGGCCGAAGCCGGTCCGCTGCCACGGCAGCGCCGGCGCCGATGCGCTCGAGCAACGCGCCCGCCCGCTCCGACAGTCCATGCCCGGCACCTGCCTCGGACTCCGCAAGCCGGGCGGCGAACCGCATGCCCTCGGCCACCGCGATCCCGTGCGGTATGTCACCGTAGCCAACGAGGGTTTCGAGCGCATGACCAAGCGTGTGACCGAGGTTGAGGCATTCACGCGTATCCGCTTCACGCGCGTCGGCCGAGACGACCGCCGCCTTGAACGACGCTGCGTCACGCACCATCATCGCGACAGAACGCGGGTCGCGCACCATCAGATCGTCGAGACCGCCCTCAAAGCGCTCCAGGACGCCGCCACCTGAGAGCAGCGCGGTCTTCGCCGCCTCAACCAAGCCGTTCGTCCACTCGGCATCCGGTAGCGTCGCAAGAGCGCCGGTGTCCGAGAGCACGAGCCGCGGCGGCCAGAACGCGCCGGCGAGGTTCTTGCCCGCGCGCAGGTCGATCGCGGTCTTCCCGCCGATGGAACTGTCTACCTGCGCGAGCAGCGTCGTCGGCACGTGAACGAGCGCGATTCCCCGCATGTACGTCGCCGCGCACAGCCCCGCGAGGTCACCGACCACGCCGCCGCCGAGCGCCACCACGACCGAGGCGCGGTCGAGACCTGCCGCCGCGAACCGCTCGAGCAGATCGCCCGCCCGCTCCCACGACTTCGATTCCTCACCCGCAGGCACCACGTGTTCGCTCACACGGATGCCGGCGCCTTCGAGCGACGCCTTCACGCCGGGACCGAACAGGCTCCACACGGTCTCATCGGTCACGAGCGCAGCGGACGTGGCATCAACCGCATCGGTCAACCGCGCACCAACGCCGGCGAGCAGTCCCGCGCCGATGAGGATGTCGTACCCGCCATCGCCGCCCGGCTCTCTCACACGCACGAGATCGGGCGTCGCACGCTCGTCCAGCGCCACGCGCACGGCCTCGACTACCTCCTCCGCGCTCCGCCCCCCGGTGTCGATCACGTGGTCCGCCGTGGCGGCGTACAGTGCCAGGCGCGCGCCGAGGATGGCGCGGGCGGCCGCAAGGCCGCCATCGGCGAGCAGCGGTCGATCGCCCGCATCGCCGAGGCGGGCCATGGCTTCCTCCGGCGTGACCGCAAGGTAGACGACCGGGCCGAGGCGCTTCAGAAGAACCTGGTTATCCTCTCGCAGGACGACACCGCCTCCCGTGGCGATGACCGAGGGCGCCGAATCGGCCAACGCCTCGAGTGCGGCGTGCTCCGCGTCGCGGAAGCCCGGCTCTCCGCGCTCGGCAAACAGAGCTGCGACGCGCATGCCCTCGCGACGCTCGATCTCCGCATCAAGGTCGACGAACGGATAGCCGAGCGTGGCCGCGAGCAACTGCCCGACGGTGGTCTTGCCGGCGCCCATGAAGCCTGTCAGCACGACGTGGTTCACCAGGCGATCCTCGCCGTGTAGGACGCGTATGCCACGCGCATGTCCTCGACACACCCGCCGCCGAACAGATCCTGATAGGCATCGGCGAGCACGAGCGCCACCTCGGCCTCGGCGACGACGGCCGCAGCCGGCACGGCGCAGACATCCGAGCGCTCCCGTGCGGCGTCAGCGACCTCGCCGGTGGCGAGGTCGATCGTCGACAGCGGACGCATCAGCGTCGGAATGGGCTTCATTGCGGCGCGAAGGAGCACCGGTTCGCCGTTGGTCATCCCGCCCTCGAGACCCCCCGCGCGGTTCGTGGCACGTCGCAGGACCCCGGTGCCATCCAGCACTATCTCGTCGTGGACCTCCGAGCCCGGCCGCGTGGCGCATGCGAACCCGTCGCCGAACTCGACGCCTTTGATCGCGGGGATGGACACGACTGCCGCGGCCAGGCGCGCATCGAGACGCTCATGCGCCTGTCCGTAACCGCCCAGCCCGGGGACGAGTCCTTCGGCGACGACGACAAACACGCCGCCCAGACTCTCCCCGACATCTCGTGCGGCGTCGATGGCCGAGCGCATGTCCTGCGACACAGCCGCATCCGGGCACCTGACATCGCTCGCCTCGACCACATCGGGCACGACCGAGTCGGGGACGAGCGGACCGGCCGCCGCAGGGCCGATGGCCTCCACCCACGACCGCACGACCACACCGAACTCGGCGAGCAGCGCCTTGGCGATGGCACCGGCAGCGACCCGGGCGGCCGTCTCGCGAGCACTGGCGCGTTCGAGGATGTCGCGGACGTCGCGCGCTCCCGTGCGCTGGCACCCCGGCAGGTCGGCGTGACCCGGCCGCGGCGCCGTGACGAGCTCCACTCCCTCGTCGCTGCCCCACGGGTCCATGGTCGCCGACCAGTTGGCCGCGTCCCTGTTCTCGATGAGCAGCGTCACGGGACTTCCGATCGTACGGCCGAAGCGCACGCCGGACAGTACGGTGACCGCGTCGGTCTCGATGGCCATGCGGCCACCCCGACCGTAGCCGCGCTGTCGCCGGGCGAGCTCGAGATCGATAGCGGCCCTGTCGAGTTCCAGGCCGTGAGGCACGTCGGACACCACGGTGATGAGCGCCGGGCCGTGCGACTCGCCTGCTGTGGTGTACCGCACCGAAAGCCCTCCGTTCCTCGGCTGCTCTCTCGATTCTAGCGCACGCGCTCCGCCCAGACGCGACGGGCGCCGCATCCGCGGCGCCCGGTGACTCACTCACGTGCACTGCAACACTACTTGAGGATGCCCTGCCCGATGCCGAGAGTCACCTGGACATCGCCGTAGAGCATGGTGACCTGTGTGCTCGAGATTCTGAGCACCTCCCACGGCGTACCGGAGATCCCCTCGCCGACCGCAAGCGTGTAGGTGGTGTCGTCCAGGGACAGCACAGCCTTCAGAACGCCATCCTCGGTCACGATGTCGTTCAGGTAGAGGGTACCGTCGGTCGTGGGCGTATCGGTGTCCGGATCGGTCGTCGGCGTCGTGTCGTTTGAGGCCGTCGGGGGCGGCTTCAAGAGCGGATCGAAGATGTCCCGGAACGTGAACACCGCCGAGTTCGGCAACGGAGGGGCAGGCGCCTCGGCGGTAGGGACGGTCTCGGTCGTTCCGGCTGACGCCGGTGCGGTCGGCTCTCCCAGGGGCTGGACCAGAAGATCATCGGCCACATCCCCCGCCAAGACGAACACAACGATCGCTACAGCAATCCCGGCGACGAGAAGGAGGACGCCCAGCCCGACCACGATACCCACGATCCTGCCGGTCGGCGTGGCGAAGTAGCCCTTCTTCGGGATCTCGGGACCGGGCACGGACTCCGGCGCGGTGCCGGTCACTCCCAGGTCGTCGGACATGCTCTTCGCCTCCTTCGGGTGATCGCAGTTAGTCGGACGTAGCGTCTGCCGGGGCCGTCGGCGTAGTACCAGCCGCGGGCACCATCATGTACACCTCAAGGACGATCGTCCCCTGGACCATCGCGGGGGTGGTCTCGGTACCCGGCACGTAGGCGAAGGTCGAACTGGTCACCCGCACGCCACGCTCGAGCTTGGTGATGCGATGCTGATACTCGATGAGGTCCGACCAGTCGCCTCGCAGTGAGATCGTGATGGGCAGCACGTGATAGCCTGCCGGCGTCCCGTCCGGCGCCGCAGGCCCTTGGTTCACCGCACCCACATTGATCTGCGGGAACTCGAGCCCGGAGGCATTGGCGACATCCTGCAGCTCGATGATGACCGAGGGGAGCTGCGGCGAGTCCGGTACGCTGTTGGCGATCCGCATGAGCTCGACCTCGTTGGCCGCCGACTGCGCCTTGGCGCTCTGGCGGCGCGCCACAAGCGCCTGGGCTGTCGAGAGGTTCGACTGCTCGGTCGCGATCTGCACATCGATCTCGGACGCCTCGCTGAACAGCGGCATGATGCCGAGGAACACCGCGACGGCCGCCAGCACGACGATGATGGCGATAGCGATGATCATCTGGTTCTGAGCTGACAGTCGGCCCATGGCTAGCACCCTCCGCTACGGGGCAGGCGTACTCGGCGGGGCAGGCTCACCCTCCGCGGATGGTTGATGATGGCTGATCGGCTCACGGCGTCTCCCCCCCGGCAGCGGGGCTTCCCACCGAAGCGGTGATGGTGAACTGGATCGCAGGCTGCTCGGCGAACACCTGCTTCGTCGATGCGGTCAACCAGATGTCGTAAAGGTCGCTGAGATCGGCGAGACGCACGAGCGTCTTGGCGATCGACTTGTGCCCGGCATCCGGGGAGTCGTTGCGCACGTCAACGGCATAGCCGCTGATGGACAGGCCGTTGGACTCGCTGGCGACCATGGTCTGCAGCCACACATCGGACGGAAGAACGAGTGAGATCTCGTCGAACAGCTTGCCCCAGTTGCGCCTCGAGCCGAGGGCGAGGTCGGCAGTGACCTTCCGCGCCTCGAGTTCTGTGGCTCGCTGCTCGAACACCGCGAGCTGCTCGGCCTGCGCCTGGCTGGCCTGCACGAGCTGCTGGACCTCGGCTAGTTCGTCCTTCTTGTCCTGGAGACGGAAGTAGCCGAAGGTCCACACGCCCGCAAGGATGATCGCTACACCGAGCGCCGCGAGGACGACCCACCCGATTCGTCGTTCGGCCCGGCGGCGCTCCAGTATCTCGGGAGGCAGGAGGTTGATGCGCATCATGACTGCAGCCCTCCGAGTGCGAGACCTATCGCCGTGACACAGCCCATCCGGTCGTCATGCACGGCCTGCTGGATGCTCGATGCCACCTGGACCCTGGCAAGCGGATCGCCGAGTGTGACCTGCTGCGCCTGCAGCCCCTTCTCCAGATAGTGATCGAAGTTGCGCAGCTGGGCCCCGCTGCCGGTGAGCAGGATCTTGGTGATCGTGCGCACCTGTGACGTCTGCGTCAGGTAGTAGTCCAGCGAGCGCCGCACTTCGGCGATGAACTTGTTGACCTCACGCTCGATCGACTGGTGCACCACCTGCACGTACTCGGGATCGACACCTGAAACGTCGCCGCTCGCGCCGGTGTCGATATCGGGAAGACCGACACGGATCTTCAGATCCTCCGCTTCGTCAAACGTCACGTTCAGGACGTTTGCGATCGCCTGGGTGAACGTATTCCCGGCGAGCGATGAGATGCGGTTGAACCGCGGGATGCCCCGCTCGACGACGGCGATGTTGGTTATGCCCGACGAGACGTGAACGATGGCGGTGGCCTCGCCCTCGCTCTCGGGCAGGACCTCGAGACTGTCGCCCATGAGAGCCCGCACGATAGCGAACGACGATACGTCGACCCGGGCGAGCTTGAGACCCGCTCCCTCGACCGCGCTTACCGTGTTGCCGATCATCTCTCGATGCGCGGCGACCAGGAGCACTTCCATCATGTGCTCGTCGCTCGGCGTCATGTAGTCACCGATGATCTGGAAGTCGAGTATCGATTCCTCAACGGCCATCGGAATATAGTCCTGCGCCTGATACTGGATGGCGTTCTGCAACTCGCCGCGCTCCATGAACGGAAGATCGATCAGACGAACGATGACACGCTGGTTTGACACGCCCGTGGAGACTTCCTTGCCACGGACGTTCGATGCGCGCCAGAGTTCCTTGATCGCCGCCGAGACTGCGGCGCTGTCCACGATCTCGCCGTCAGCAACAGCCCCCATCGGCACGTCGACACGACCGTAGCCGGTCAGCACGAAACCGGAACCGGTCTGCTTGACCTGCGCTACGCGAACGTGCTCGGTGCCGATGTCCAGACCGATGCCGGTCTGGCTCGAACCGAAGGAGAGGGAACCCAACGGTGTCCTCCTTCTTCTGCTGCTACGACAAGGCTACGACTGCTGGTGCGATTGCGACGTTCCCCCGGGCTGAAGTGCATGTTCTGGGCATTGACAACGGATGCGCGAGCACATGCTCCGAATCATCGAACCGCAGATGGCGTGCGGTTGTCAATAGCGGGGCACTCTCACTGCCGGCCTGCATCACCCCCGGCTCCACAGGCCAGGCGTCAGCAGACCGGTGCCGGCGCCGGGAAGCGAGTCCGGCAGATAGGTCGGAAGCAGCGGGTTGGTGATCAGCAGGTTGTTGTTCTTATCGAACTTCATCTGGCTCGACAGGACGGTCCCGCGGATGAGCATGTTGTTGTTGTTGAAGTACGCGGTACCTCCCACATAGAACGCTCCCGCGTAGTCAGCCGCCAGCTCACGGAGTGATTCGCGATCCGACGCGCTCGTACCCGCCATCGGATTGTTGCCGCCGGCGTTGAAGCTCGTATCCCCGGGCGTCACGATGCCGAGCGCCCACCTGTTGTTCTCGCCCTGGATGTTCTTGTTGGCGATGGCGTCTGTATAGTACGGCACGATCGATCCGTTGAGCGTCACATCACCATTGGCGACGATGGTCCCATTCCCGACGTACTTGATGTTCTGCGCGATAGTGAGCGGACCGTCGACGAACACCGTCCCGTGGATGTAGAGGATCTTGGCGGTATCGTCGTACGCGAAGTCATCGTGCTGGCCAGCCGGATAGCCTGTCGACCCGGGAGGTCCTGCCGTAAGACTCACGCCGTCGGTTGTCGTCGTCGATCCCCACGCGCCGAAACTGCCCGTCCCGCCGATGGTGAGCGGCGTGGCGCCATCACCGATGGTCTCGATCACCCCGGACGGGTCACCGATGAACTTGTACGGCAACGAAGCCGCGGCCACGGTTGTCTGCGCTTTGCGGCGCGTCCAGGTCGTCGTGCCCGGCGGCTGTATCGTCACGTACGAGGTCGCGTGTCCGTCGCTCGACTCGAGGTTGGCTACCGCGGTCCTTCCCATGATGTTGTCGATCGACTCGTTCTTGGCCGTCGTCGCCCACTCTTCAAGCATCTCCTGCGTGATCGCCGGCAGCGTGATGTCCGGGACCGACCTGATCCTGTGGCTGATGTAGACTCCGGTGCCCTTGCCCGAACCGTCCCCTTCGTTCTCGGGGATGGCCTTGTCGCAGTAGACTTTGATCGGCTGCCCGTACAGTCCCAGCCAGATGTTGTTGTTCTTCAGAGTGATATCGCCGCTCTTGACGAACAGGGGACCCTCGATCACGGCCATGTTCGCCTGGATGTTCAGGTCGCCCTTCATGTAGAACGGCCCGACGATGCTCGACGTCCCGTTCAGAGCCGAGGAGCCACTCATCAGCGACGACGAACCGGCCGAGAAGTTCATCTTCCACAGATCGATGAAGTAGAACTGCTGGCGAACCGTCTCGGTAGCGCCGTCGACTTGCGTTCCGACAGACGTGAGGCGCCACTCGCTGTTCCCGAGGTCCTCGGCCGTGACCACATACGTCCCATCAGGCGTTGAGCCCGTTTCCGGCCCGCTTTCCATCATCGCCTGCGCCCCGGACTCGCTGAACGTCGAGAGCACGAGTTCGAGGCCGCTCGAAGCGGCACGGAACGCCTGGGTATCGTTCTCCACACGCACCGACTCGTGCAACGCCTGGGTCGCGAGCACGTACGAACCGATCGCCAGTACGGTGATCACGAGCATCACACCGAGCACCGTCAGCAACGCGACGCCCGTGTCATCCCGATGCAGCCGCTCAAGCTCCGTGAACATCGCGCTCTCCTCCGTCTACCGGTTCCGCAGGAACATCTCTCGAGCATCTTTCAGGCGCGTGCCGTCATGCTCGGTCACGATCGTCATCACGATCCGCTTCGCCTTGCCGGGCAGATCACCCATCGCGGTGATCTCATCTCCGTACATGTCGTAGTACCGGAACAACGGCTCTCCCGCAGCGAGGTTGGCGTTGTGCTCGGACCAGGCGACCTGCCGTCGTGGCCGTCCTCCACCTTCCTCTTCAGACGTCACGAGCAGTCGCGTCCCGACGACCTCGATCACGTAACGCTCGCGGTTACCGTCGTTGTCCTGGTCCGTGTAGAACGCGAAGCGGTTGGGGCTGAGTCCGGGGTAGCTTGTGTCGAAGTCGAATGCCTGGGTGAGCACCCGATCGGCGAACGCGAGCGGTGCGCCGACCTCGCGGCTGAGAAACGCCTGGCGGTCACTCATCCTGCTGCCGCTCGCGGCGACACTGAAGCCGGCGTACGCGATCCCGAGCACCATGCCCAGAAGACCCACCACGACGATGAGTTCGGACAGGGTGAACCCGGCGTCTTCGCGGGCGTGTGCCATCGTCACCACGTCCCCTCCGCGAAGGTGTAGGTGCCTGCGCTGGCCTGATAAACCGTGCTCACGGTGTTCGACTCGGACGTCACCTGGGTGCCGCCCCCGATGCCTGCAGGCGTGTGCGTCACCACTACCCGGTAGGAGCGCACCGGGAAGTTCGTTTCACTCGGGTTGACGTTGACCTGCACGGCATCGGTACACGTCGGCGAGGTTCCCTGCTGGATCGGCGTCGGCTCGGTGCCCCGGTAGAACGAGTACGTTGTCGTCCCGGTCGTCGGAAACGCCGGTGGCGTGACGGACAGGTTCGCGGTCACCTTCCAGTACTTCGGGTTGCCCGTCGACTTCTTCACAACGTCATACGTGCCACTCACGAGCGGCCTCGACATGAACGTGGCCTCCACCCAGTCGGAGGTGAGACCCCGGGGGGAGACCGCGCGGACGCGTGCGGCATAGCGGCTGAACGGCTCCGTGGCGGCCTCGTACGTCAGCGTGGAGTCGGGGTGCTCCGCAGCGTTCAGCCAGCTGTACGTTCCCGCCGGGTTCCAGTAGCCGAACGCCGGATCGCTCACCAAGGTCTGCGTCATGCCCTGGCGGACCCACTCCAGATCGTACGAATCAGCGCCGAGGTTACCGTCGGCAGCCCTGGCCCAGACGACGGGTACGGTGTACGCCTTCGCCACGCCTGCGGCAATCGTGCCGGGCGCCGCTGGTGCGAAGTTGTCGAGCAGCAGGAATCGCTCGTCGGTGTCATCGATGCCCTCGTCGTCCACGACCCAGACCTTCAGCGTCCCCATCCCATCGCCAAACAGCCGCGTGTCGACGAAGACGCCCTCCTCCACTTCGATGGGCTCGAACTGGTTCGTGTTCCAGGAGAACAGCGCGCTGGTGGACGTGAAGGTCTCGGTCCGCGGCTCCCAGAGAGCCGACAGCGGCGGCAGACTCGCGTCCTCGCACAGGATCGAGTTGAACGAGACTCGGACGATCTCGATCACGCGGCCCTCGGAGGCCTCGGCACTCACATCGAGGTAGAGCGGGCCGCCGGACCACTCCGAGTCCCAGACGACCGTACCGCTGGGGGGCGTGAGGCCGATGAACAACGCTGTCGGATCCGTCAGAGGATCGCGCTTGCCCTGAGTCATGAAGTTGCTGCGATCACGCACGACGACCCGGGTCGAGTGGGTGGAGCTGACCCCTCGCGCGTCCGTGACGGCGATATCGACTCGGAGATTCTTGAGCGAGGTGTTGCCGGTGACCGTCGTGATCGTGGGACGGATGACCACGGTGTACCCGCCTACGGTCTCAGTGCTCGCCTCCGAGAGGATGCCGTCGCCGTCGCCGGCGAGATCCACCTGCTCGAACGGAAGCGAGTGCACCCACTCGATGTACGCGTTGAGGGAGTTGGTCATGACGTTCTTCTCTTTGGCCTGCACGCTCATCATCGTCGTCTGGACGACGAGGCTGAGAACGCCCGTCAAGATGATGAACATGATGGCCGCCGAGACCATGATCTCGACCAGGGTCATGCCCTCGTCGCAGGACAGCCGCTTCAGTATGCCCCTCATGCTTCCAACTCCCTAGCCATGCCTGAACAGGCGCAGCACGCGCGATTCGCGCTACTGGTATCCGTATCGGCACATCGGTCAGATTACTTGAAGCCCATAGGCCCTGCTCAATGGCATCTTAACACCGGCTCAGGCGAGCCCCACGAGACGCAGATACCACGCCCAGGTGGCCGGGCCGTGAAGTGCCGTGATCACCGCTCCCGCAGCAAGCCACGGACCGAACGGGATCCGCTTCTCCGAGAGCCTCACGCCCCGGCCGCCGCTCAGCCCTACAACCATGCCGATCACGCTACCGAGGAAGATGCTCATGAGCACGTACGGGCCGAGGACGAGGCCGAGCGCTCCGAGGAACTTCACGTCGCCCATGCCGAGCCCGCGTCTCTTGCGGACGACGCCGTAGAGCGCCGCTGTGCCGGCCGATACGCCGGCGCCGACGACGGCGCCGGCGAGCGCGTTGGCCAGTGGTCCCGTGAGAGATCCGGACGCCTGGGTGTGATACGTCAGCGGGCCGACGAGCGACGCGCCGTACTCGGAGACAAGTGCGGCCAGCAGACCAAGTACGGCGAGCAGCGCGACGAGCGGGTTGGGCAGACGCAGGTGGTCGAGGTCGATCACCGAAAGCACGAGCAGCAGCCAGAAGACCGCCGCCGCCGCGACCGCTCGCGCGCCCACTCCGTAGGCCAGCGCGGCGACAACGAACAGCGCGCCCGAAGCGAGTTCCACGATCGGGTAGCGTACACGGATGCCCGCGCCGCACGATCGACACCGTGCCCTGAGCACCAGCCAGGAGAGGACCGGGATGTTGTCGTACCAGGCGATCAGGGTGCCGCACGCCGGACAGTGCGACCCGGGATGCGCAATCGACTCATCCCTCGGAACTCGCCAGATCACGACATTGGCGAAGCTGCCGAACAGTAGTCCGAAAAGCCCCATCGACATGGTGAAGAACCATGACGGCATTCGCTTCGCCTTCCATCATCGGGAACGTCAACCGACACGCAGTTCTCGAGGGAGAGCATGAACGAATGGCCGGGATATGAGAAGCCCGGCAGCCTCATGACCGCCGGGCCTCTCCGCGAGTCGTGCTAGAGAGCTAGTAGTGCTCATGCCCCGTGGCCGAAGTCCAGACCCCAGGGACCGGATCCCCGGCCGCCAGATCGTCGGCCGTGACCGTTCCGCTCGCATCGACACCATAGAAGAGCGCCTCCGCATTCGGACACCGCGGTGGCGCCAGCAGGTACGGCGCCGTTGGATCCGTCAACGCATCCGCCGCACCATCGATCACCTGCGCGCTCCACCACCGTGCCGGATCACCAGCGATCCACTGCTGGACCGCGCCTTCGATCGTGCGCTGGTTCGTCTGGCACGTACGCTCCGCCGCCGTGCGAGATGTGGCCACAAAGACGGGGATCGCAAGCGCGACCAGGATGCCGATGATGAGGACCACCACCATGAGCTCGACCAGGGTGAATCCATCGTCCTTCGCGAACATGGCTGTCACTCGCTTCCTTCACCCCTCAGAGAGTGCACCCGGCCCCGAGCGCCAGCGCCACGTCAGAGTGACGCGCAGGCCGCGTCAGGTGCCCGAAGGCCGGAGGCGATGCCCCCGGCCTTCGATCGCACTCACTCGAGAAGATCCTAGAAGTGACCGTGGTTGAGAGTACCGTCCACCAACCACGCCGTGCTGCCGTCGAAGGTGACCGTTCCACTCGTGTTGGTTGCGTAGAACTGGGTGGCGGTCGCGATCGGGCACTGCGGAACGTCCTTGATGTACGCGCCATTCAAGGTCAGTTCGTCTGCGCCGTTGATCAGCTTGGGCGTCCACACGTTCGTGGGACTAGCAGCCAGCCACTGCTGAATCGCGCCCTCGATCGTGCGCTGGTTGGAGTGGCAGGTGCGCTGACGAGCCGTGCGGGACGCTGCATTGAAGACCGGAATCGCGATTGCAACAAGGATACCGATAATGAGAACGACGACCATGAGTTCGACAAGGGTGAAGCCCTCGTCCTTCCTGAACATCCGCATCGATGTTCACCTCCCTTTCCCTTGCGGACATGCGCGGGCATCCGCCCGCTCACTACGTGTTATCGGCCTCTGCGGGCCGTACTTTACATGCAGTTTCAACTAGTTTACGAGTGTGATGACCTGGAACATCGGCATGTAGAGCGCGATGATGATGCCGCCGACGATGACACCGAGCGACGCCATCATGATCGGCTCGATGATCGACGTGAGGCTGTCGACCGCCACGCGAACCTCTTCGTCGTAGAAGTCCGCGATCTTGTTGAGCATCTGGTCGAGCGCACCGGTCTCCTCGCCCACCGCGATCATCTGCACGACCATCGACGGGAACACCGGCGACTCGCCCAGCGGCTTGGCGATCGTCTCGCCCTCCTTGATGGCGGCCCGCACCTTCTTGATCGCCCGCGAGACGACCTCATTTCCGGCGGTGTCGGCAACGATGTCGAGCGCCGAGAGGATCGGGACACCGGCAGACACGAGCGTGCCGAACGTCCGCGTGAAACGAGCGAGTGCCGTCTTTCGGTTCAACTCTCCGGCGATCGGCATCCGCAGCTTCACACCGTCCCATATGAAGCGTCCCGATTCGGTCCCTACCCATGCCTTGAACGCAACGACCAGCGCGATCACGCCGCCCACAACGACGAGCCCGGGCCAGCCGCGGGCACCCTCGGAGATCGCCACGAGGATCTGCGTTGGCAGCGGCAGTTCACCGCCCATGTCCGAGAACATCTTCTGGAATGTCGGCACGACGAAGACCATCATCGCGACCAGCACGATCATGACGAGCGCGCCCATGGCGATCGGATACGTCATGGCCGACTTGATCCTGGCCTTCAGAGCGGCGTCGGCCTCGAACAGGTCCGCCACACGCAGCAGCACCTCGTCGAGCACACCGCCGGTCTCGCCGGCACGGACCATGTTATAGAAGATCGGCGGGAAGACCTTGGTGTGCTTGACCATCGCCTCGGACAGCGACTGCCCAGCCTCCACGTCCTTACCAAGCTGGCTGATGATCTCGCGGAGCTCCTTGCTGTCCGACTGGGCGCCGAGGATGCTCAGGCACTTCGTGAGCGACAGACCGGCGTTGATCATGGTCGCGAACTGGCGCGCGAAGATCGTGACGTCCTTTGTCTTGACGCTCGTGCCGAAGGTGATCTTGTTGAGTCTGGCCAGGCGGTCCTCGTCGAGGTCGAGGATGATGTAGCCCATCTGGCGGAGTTTGGTGGCGACCGCTTCGCGGTTCTCCCCCTCGAGCTTGCCGCTGACGACCTTACCGGTCTTGTCGCGGACGTTGTACTTGAAGGTGATCGTCGCCATCTGCGCACCTCTCATACGGTCGTGTCGTGGTGAACATACTACAGGGTCGGCATCAAGCGCCACGGACTGTAGCGCATGCGGCCTAGACGATGACCCGCGCGATCTCCTCGATGGATGTCCGACCCATGCGAACCTTCTCGAGACCATCCTGCTTCAAGGTCAGCATGCCCTGCTCACACGCCACGTCACGGATCGCCTCGGCGGTCGCTTCCCTGACCGTCAGGTCGCCGATCTCCTCGGTGATCAGCATAACCTCGTGAACGCCGAGCCGTCCCCGGTACCCGGTCCCGCCGCACTTCTTGCACCCCTTCGGACGCCACAGCGAATGGGGCAGAGCGTCTTCGGCGAATCCCGCATCCAGCAGGACCTGCTTCGGCGGCTTGTACTCGTCCTTGCAGTCGGGGCAGAGGCGCCGCGCGAGCCGCTGGGCCAGGACACAGTCCACCGCGGACGCGACGAGGAACGGTTCGACGCCCATCTCGGTAAGCCGGGTCACCGCACCGGCCGCGTCGTTGGTGTGAAGGGTCGAGAGCACGAGGTGTCCGGTGAGCGCCGACTCGATGGCGATCTTGGCAGTCTCCTGATCGCGGATCTCACCGACGAGGATGATGTCCGGCGAGCAACGCAGGAACGAACGTAGCGCACGAGCGAAGGTGAGGCCGGCTTTCACGTTGGTCTGTATCTGATTGACTCCCGGAAGGCGGTATTCGACGGGATCCTCGGCAGTGAGGATGTGCTTGCCGGGATCGTTGAGTACGTTGATCGCGGCGTAGAGCGACGTCGACTTGCCCGAACCTGTGGGCCCGGTGACCAGAATGGCGCCATAGGGTTTGCGAAACGACGACTCGAAACGCTCGAGCGTGCCCTGAAGAAAGCCGAGGTCTTCGAGCCGCAGCATGATGCTGTCCTTGCGAAGGATGCGGAGCACAACTCGCTCTCCGTAGACGGTCGGTAGCGTCGAAACGCGGAAGTCCAACTGGTGTCCGCCGATGGTGAGCGCGGTGTGCCCGTCTTGGGGTTTGCGGGTCTCTGCGATGTCCATATCGGCCATGATCTTGAACCGCGACAGGATCGCCTGTTGCGTGCTCTTGGGGCTGCGCATCATCTCGTGGAGCACGCCGTCCACACGGTAGCGAACGCGAAGGTCCTTCTCCTGCGGCTCGACGTGGATGTCGCTTGCCCGATCGGTGACCGCCTTGTTGATGATGTAGTTGACGAGTTTGACGATCGGCGCCTCATCAGTGACCTCGGTCATGTCCGCCAGAGACACAGTCTCGAGCTCCTCCGGGCCCCCGAGATCGTCTTGATCCATGGTCGTCGCGACCTTGTAGAACTCCTCCACGGCTGCGACGATGCCGTCTTTGGTGGAGATAGCCGACTTGATCTCGTACCCCGTGATGATGCGGAGGTCGTCCAGTGCGAGCACGTTCTGGGGATCGGCCATCGCTACGACGAGCTGGTCGTCGACGATCCTGACAGGCATCAGCGTGTATCGGACCGCGAGGTCCCTTGGCACAACGGCTATCGCGTTGGCGTCGGGGTGCGTCTCGGCGAAGTCGACGTACTGGATGCCGATCTGCTTGGCCATGACCGAAAGGATGCCGCCTTGCGTGGCATAGCCGAGATCCACCAGGACGCGGCCGAGCGGACTGCTGGTGGCCTTGTGGACCTCCAGGGCGTCTGTGAGCTGACGCTCACTTATGATGCCGGCGCGCAGGAGCAGTACGCCGAGTCGTTCCCCCGCCTCCGCCACTCACACATCACTCCATCGGTAGTGCGGATGCTCGCTCGTCTGGCCCGCAGCACGATAGTACGACACATGCGCGCCCCAGGGACAGAATCGGGTGGCGCCGGGCCGGGCGTCTTGACCCTACCAGCCGCGCGCCTTCCTCAAGTCGCCGAGGAGGATGGAGGCGAGCCTCTGGAACTCGTCGTACGTGCGCGTGCCCGCCTTGACTCCGACCCGTGCTCCCCCACCTGTGAAGTGGAGCTCGACCGGTGCGACGAGGTCGTACCCCACGTCACGCTCGGGCCCGGCAGCCGTTGACGTCTCCACGGCGTGCGACGAGACGGCGGGGTCGACAGCGGGCAGTCGCTCGGCTGCGGGCGGCGCCGGTGCACTCGACAGCGCCTGGCCAAGGGATGGACTCGGGGCGAGCGGTAGGAAAGCCGACGCGTCCGGAATCGGGTCCTCCTCATCGACTGCGGATGGGCCCGACAGCGCGCGCTCGTGCTCCTCGGGTGTCAGGAGTGTGGCTGGCTGTGCGGCGGCGGCCATGAGCCGCTCGAGGTCCTCCGCAAGCGAGTATGCGTCCGTAGCCGGAGGGCTCGGGGGCGCGGCAAGCGGCGGTGGCAACGCCGGCTCCGGTTCGGGCTCGGGCTCCGGTTCGGGCTCCGGTTCGGGCTCCGGCTCGGGTTCCGGCTCCGGCGGGGCCTGCGGTGCGTACGGCGCGACCGGCTCAGCCAGAACTGCGATCTCGGCGCCGGGCGCATCCCGGTACACCGGCGGGATGTCGCGCTCGTCGAGGCGCGGCCTCATCACCTCAGGTTGCGGCTCCACTGCGACGTCCCCGTGCTCCGCGCCGGAAGCATCGCTCGCCCCAACCCTGACCGCGAAGACATCATCGGCCTGCTCGGCCGCGTCTCCGAGGTACGCCTCGCGCACACCGTCATCCGCTGTGGGCGAGGTCTTGAGCGCCTGCCGTACGGCGCGACGATACCGCGAGAACGCAACGAGGACGTAGACGGCCAGCGCCAGCAGCACCAGGGCGATCGCGCCGAGCATATATAGCCGTGCGTCCACCCACTCAGCCCATGCTGTCGAGGATGCGATAGAGCAGGCCGAGGAGTACCGCCTTGACGCTCTCCTTGTCGCGCGCGTCGACCGGTAGGAGCGGCGCGTCGTCCGAGAGTCCGATCGCGGCACGCACGGAGCGCAGCGTCCGCACGTCCGTTGGCGGCACCTTGTTCGCCGCCACCACGAACGGGACGTCGGACATGTTGCGGAAGAACTCGATCATCGACTTGGCGTCCTCAAACGACTCGGGATCCTCCGCGTCTACGAGGAGCACGAAGCCGAGCATACCCTCGGACAGCGTTTCCCACATGAACGAGAACCGTTCCTGGCCGGGCGTACCGAACAAGTAGAGGACTACGTCATCGGCGATGGTGATCCGGCCGAAGTCCATTGCCACCGTGGTCTCGCCGGAGCCCTCACCGGAGGCATCGGAGACCTGACGCTCCGTGGACAGCACCGTGATCTCGCTGACCGCTTTGATGAAGGTCGTCTTGCCGGCGTTGAACGGTCCGGTCACCACGACTTTGACAGACTGCATGCGCGCTCCGTCCTTACAGGTTCTCGATGCCCTCGATGATCTTCTCTATGAGAGAACGGTCCACCATCTGATCGCGGTGCAGCACGACACCCTCGCCAGGCTCGGGGATCTTACAGACCGTCGTTGCTGGCCGGGAACGTCCCGTACCCCCGCCGGTGAGCGCGGTCAGTTCATCTCCGAGTCCGGACGACAACTCCATCCCCGAGTCGAAATCCGCGAGGAACGCATCGGTGGAGATCACACCCTCACCGGCCGACTCCTCGGCTCCGTAGTCGGTGCCCGAGGAGATCACGCCGCCGAGTTCCTCGCCCGTGTCCAGGGAACGTATGAGCTGGTCCAGGTCGACGCTCTCGTCAGGGATCACGTCCGGCGACGGTGCGGCCTCGACGTCGGGATCGGACAGCGACATCGGTTCCCGGGGGGACTCCTGCGAAGGTGGCTCAGGGGCTTCGTAGACCGGCTCCTGCTCGGGCTGCGCGAGCTCTGGCGGCAACTCACCGAGGCCGAGCGTACGCAGATCCGCCTCGAAGTCGCCGGTGGGGACGAAGCCCTCCGGCATCTGATAGGTCTCGGCTACCGGCGGCGCAGGGATGCCTTCGAGGTCTGCCGTGGTGAGCGCACCAACGCCCGAAAGCGGATCGAGCGGACCCTCTTCTTCGGCCTCCTCGTACGGCGCCGGTGCGACCGGAACGAACGGCGTCTCAAACTCATCCTCGACCGGCGCCCGTGGGGTGGGCGGCTCCGCGGTGGGGACGACGGGTGCGTTCTCGTCGGGGGACGGAGCGAGGACCGCTCCCATCATCTGCTCGAACATGGCCATGTCATCGGCCGACGGAGCGACGCCGGGGGCGGACAGGAACTCCGGCTCCTCACGAGGGCTCTCGTCGGCGGGAGGCGCCGGGGACTCGCCCCCGGGTCCGGTCGGACCCAAGGCGGGGACCTGTCCGTCAGCCGTCGGCGACTCCGCCGGAGGGGCGGGTACGTTGCCGAGCGCCAAGCGTCTCTCGTCCCGGCGCGCCCGCTCGGCACGCAGGCGCTCGACCTCCTCGTCGGAGGGCACTTCGAGCAGACCGGCCGAAAACAGCCCATAGATGACCCGGGCCACCTCGAAGTCGGTGCGGTGCGTGGTGTGAGCGAGTTCGCTCACCGAGCGCGTCCCGTCGAGGAGCAGCAACAGATTCCACTCCACGGGCTTGAGAGAGATCTCGAACGTCCCTTCGCCCGGTGCCGTGGCCATCTTGAAGACCATCTCGGCGGAGGGCACCTTCTTCTTGATGCGATTCCACTCTTCGAGCCTGCGGCTGCCCTCCATCACGATGTTCTCGACCGAGACCGACAGGCCGATGTCTTCGTGGACGACCTCGGGCAGCACCTCGAAGTCGAAGTCACCCGCATCCCAGCGCATCAGGTCGAATATGGTGTCCTGGATCTGTTCCTGGACGAAACTCTCGAGGACCTGTTGCGTGATGTAGCCCTCGTCCACGAGGATCTGCCCGAGACGGCGCCCGGCGTCGCCCTCGGACTCTCGGACCTGAAGCGCACGGGTGAGTGCGGAAGGCGTGATGCGCTGCGCGGTCACCAGACGCTCGCCCAGGAAATCGTGCCGCCAGTTCGACTGCGCGAAGAAGACCTCTCCGTCGCGGAACCAGATACTCCCCTCGGCGCCGTCGCCAACGATGCGCAGAACCCCCGTCTTCCCGCTCAGTTGTACGAGCTGGAAGACGTCGGGAAGGCTGAAGTCCTTGAGGTTACCGCGCAGTGCCATCGGTTGGAACCGTCACCCCTCGGCGCGTCGTCGCGTCCGTTGCCGTGCGGCGGGCATCAGCCGAGTATCTGGCCGATGCGGTCCGCCGTCGCCTTCATGTCGTAGATCACAAGCCCGAGCTTGGCGCTCGGCTCGGCCATCGCAGTCAACACCGCGCGGTCGCCCGCGGCGATGAGCAGCACGTAGCCGTTCTCTCCCTCGATGAACACCTGCGAGAGATGCCCCCTCCCCAGCTCGGCCGCGGCGCGCTCGCCGAGTCCGAGGATCGCAGCCGACATGGCGCCGACGCGGTCGGCCTGCATCCCGGTCGGAAGCGCCGAAGCCATCGTGAAGCCGTCGAGACTCACGAGGGCGGCCGCCTGGATGTCCGGGTCCTCACGCATCAACTCATCGAGCGCGGCGGCGAGCCGCTCCTCGCGCGTCGCTTGCCGCATCGTCGCCTGCGGACGCACCGGCTCGGCCACAGAGGCCTGAGCCGCTACCGCGGGCTGAGCGCCGACCTGCGCCGGGGCCGGGGCCTGGACCGGAGCCGGAGCGACCGCAGGGGGTGCTGCAGGAGGAGTCGGCTCGACGCGGGGCTGGACCACCGGGACGACCACGGGCGCCCCGAGGAGGTCGTCGTCTGCGAGCGACTCGTCGTCAGCGTCGCTGATGAAGTAGTCACCGATGCCCTTGTCCACCATCGTCCATCCACCTCCGAGTGGTGCGCACTGTCAAGCCGGGCCGGTCGCATGGCGCACGCCAACGACCCCGACCGGGGGTAAGCGATTTCAGTCTCTCACGTCGCAGAGGGCGAAACAACCGCGAAAACGCAGGTCGCGAGCGTCAGACGACCACGCGCATGATCTCCTCGATAGAGGTCAGACCTGAACGGACTTTCTCGAACCCGTCGTCTCTGAGCGTCCTCATCCCCTGCTCGACGGCGATGCGTCCGATCTCGTCACCGGAGGCGTGCTCGACGCATGCCCGCTCGATCTCTTCGCTCATGGTCATCACCTCGTGGATGCCCATGCGGCCCTTGTAGCCGATGTTGTTGCACTTGGAACAACCGACGGCCCGGAACAGCACGGGCGGGTGACCGGGTTCGAACGGGAAGCCGATGCGCGTGAGCGCTTCTTCCTCGGGGGTGTACTGCTCCCTGCACGCGGTACACAGACGGCGGGCGAGACGCTGAGCGAGCACGCAGTTGATGGCCGACGCCGACAGGAAGGGCTCGACCCCCATCTCGGTCAGCCGGGTGAGCGCCGAAGGAGCATCGTTCGTGTGCAGGGTCGACAGCACAAGGTGACCGGTGAGGGCCGCCTCGATGGCGATGGTGGCGGTCTCCTTGTCACGGATCTCGCCGATCATCACCACATCAGGGTCCTGACGCAGAATCGAACGAAGTGCCGACGCGAAGGTAAGGCCCGCCTTCTCGTGCACCTGGACCTGCGACAGTCCTTCGAGCCGGTACTCCACGGGATCCTCGACCGTGATCAGGTTGACCTGGGGGTTGGTGGTCTTGTTGATCGCCGCGTAGAGCGTGGTCGACTTGCCCGAGCCGGTGGGGCCGGTGACGAGCAGCGCGCCGTAGGGCTTCATGATCGCTTCCATGACACGCTCCATGGGCTGCTCCAGGAAGCCGAGGTCCTCGAGCGACATCATGATCGCGTCCTTGCGCAGGAGCCGCATGACCGACATCTCGCCCTGCACTGTCGGCAGTACCGCCACGCGGAAGTCCACCGACTTGCCGTCGAGCACGACACCGAAGCGTCCGTCTTGCGGTATACGTTTCTCGGCGATGTCCATGCCGCACTGGATCTTGAGGCGACTGATGAGCTGCCGGTGGATCTTCTTGGGGCTGCGGAGGATCTCCTGACACACGCCGTCGATGCGGTACCGGACGCGGAGGTCATGCTCCTGCGGCTCGATGTAGATGTCGCCGGCGCCCTGGCGGATGGCCTCGGTGACGACGTGGTTCATGATCTTGGCGACCGGCGCCTCCTCATCGGCGGCCAGGTCCTCGTCGCCCCCCGACATCGCGGAGCTGAGGTCCTCGATATCGCCGACCATCTGGTCGACGTTCTGCTGCATGGCCGCCAGCCTGTCGATGGCCTGCAACAAGTCGCTTTCCGAAGCCACGACCACTCGGATCTCGAAGCCTGTGACGATGCGCAGGTCGTCGATCGCGAAGATGTTCGCCGGGTCGGACATCGCGACGATGAGCTCGTCGTCCTGAACCTTGATAGGAAGACAGCTGTGCCGCCGTGCCAGATCTATCGAAAGCATCGTCGCCGCAGTCGGGTCGATGTCGACAGCCTGCAGGTCCACGAAGGCCAGACCGAGGCTTTCCGCCACCGCCTGTGCGATACGGGACTCGTCGGCGATACCCTGGGTCACCAGAACGCTCGTCAGCGTGTGATCACCCGACTCCGCGAGGGCCGAGTCGAGCTGCTCCTGGGTGATGACGCCGGCCTGAACGAGCACGCGGCCAAGTCTTTTCCCGGACGCGGCGGTCACTGCCCGCCTCCCGGGTCGCCGGTCGCACGCTCGTTCATCTGCGTCTCGGCGGCGTCGCGCATGACGTCACGCGGGGCGCGGGCTTGCGATCGCTCGCTACCCGCCCAGATGTCGATCGCAAGCGCACCCTGGGCTACGAGCATGCCGAGTCCACTGAACGCCCGGGCGCCCACCGCCTGCGCCTCACGCACGAGCGCGGTGGTTCCCGGGCGGTACACCATGTCGTAGACGACCTGCCCCTCGCGCAGCCATGCCGTGGGTATCGGGCTGGGATCGTCGGTCCCCATGCCGACCGGGGTGGCGTTGATCACCAGATCGGCGTCGCGCACTGCCGACGCGGCGGCGCCGTCGAGCGCGTGGACGGTGACCGGCATCCCCCTCAGGCGGCTCTCGACGCGCTCGAGAAGCTGCTCGGCTCGGTCGACATCCCGATTGACCAGTGCGAGGCTCCCCGCCTTGGCCAGGATGAACGCCGTGACCGCCGCTCCCGCCGCGCCGCCCGCGCCGATCACGGCGACCGAAGACCCGGCCGGATCGAAAGACGCGTCATCGGCGAGGGATTCGAGCAGTCCACGTCCATCGGTGTTGTAGCCGATGAGCCGTCCGTCAACCGAGTGCACGGTGTTGACCGCGCCTGCCATCTGGGCGAGTGTCGCGACTTCGTCGCACAGCTCCGCGACGGCCTGCTTGTACGGCATCGTGACGTTGAACCCGATGATGGGCACCCGGCGCGCGGCCTCCACGAACGCGAACAGCGCGCGCTGGTCCGGCACGCCGATCGGCACACAGACCCAGTTCAGTCCCATGGCCTCGTACGCCGCGTTGTGCATGGCCGGCGACAGCGTGTGCGCGATCGGCCAGCCGATGACCGCTGTGGCCTGCGTGTGTCCGTTGATGCGCACGCTATACCTACCTCCCCGGGGCGAGCCGCGTTAAGGATGTGGGCCGCCTACCCGCCATTATGACCCGCTCGATGTGTCGCAGCACAAGCGTATGCGGCAGATCGGTCGAAGACAGCGGACAGACGAGCACCGTCGTGGCACCGACGAGACTGCCGCCGAGAACGTCGGTGAACACCTGATCGCCGACGACGGCACACTCGCGCGTGCTCACGCCGAGTGCACGTGCGGCTGCGCGGAACCCGAACGGAAGCGGCTTGGCCGCCTTGGCGATGACCGGAAGGCCGATCTCATCGGCACGCGCGTGGATGTGCCCGTGCCAGTTGTTGGAGACGAGGTACGCCCCGAGCCCCGCATCGGGCAGCGACGCGATCCAGGCCGCGAACTCGGGCGAGAGGCCCGACTGATCGAGCGGGAGGAGCGTGTTGTCGATGTCGAGCAGCAGCGCCTTCACGCCGGAAGCAACGAGGGCGGCGAGGTCGATGGCCAGCACGTCGCTCACGTAGTGGTCTGGACGAAGCAGCTCGATCACTCCCTAGTGGTCGGGCACGCCGTCATGATCGTGGTCGTGATCCTCTTCGCCGAGAAGGTCTCCCGCCTCCTCGTCTATGCGCTCAAGTTCGAGCTGCACGAGGGCGTCCAGGTCGTCCCGGCCACCGGCACGGAAGATCGCGCCGAGGATGGGATACGCGTTGTGCTCCTCGATGGAGTCGGTCCAGACCATCTCGTCTTTGTTGTCGATGAGCGACTCGGCCATCTCGACGGCGCCCTCGAGGTCGTCGCCGAACAGCATGCGCAACTGCGCCGCATTAGTGCGCAGGATGCCCGACTGCGGGTTGTGCTCGACGCCGCGCTCGGCCATAGCGAGTCCATCAGCCACCCGGTCGTTGCGCACGAGGACCCACGATCCCACGTAATACGACTGGACGGCGCCGGGATCGAGCGCCTGCACGATGGCGATCGTACTCAGGATGAACCGTTGCTCCGTGAGCCCGGCTTCGCGGTAGTACCCGTGATAGATGACGTCGATCCGGTTCCACAGGATCGCGGCGCCAAAGACACGGATGCCGGACAGGTACGACGAGGCCGCCCGGCCAACCGCCTGGCTGGTGACCTCCGCGGAGGCCTCAGGAACGAGCGAATCGGCTACTGCCTGCCCACCGAACATGAGGGCCAGACACAGCACGATCGCAGCGACGGTCATCCCCCGACGGTCTCGGTCCACGGCTAGAGGTCCCGTCTCGAGAACAGGATGCTACCGACGATGAGCGACAGCCCTGCCATGCCGACGAAGACGGCGACCATGCTCACGAGGTAGACGAGCGGAACGCCGCTCCCGTGGGCCACCGGATTGACCACGTTGAACGCGTCGAGCGACGGGTAGAAGGGGCTGAGCTCCAGAGCCCCTTCGCCACCGAGGAGCGTGCTCCGCGAGTGGCCGATGAACAGCGCGGCGAGCGATGCGGTCACGACGACGACCGGTCCCGTGATCGCGGAGACCGCGACCGCGAGCGCGGCGACGACGCCCATCTCCAGCCAGACCGCGAAGGCGCCCTGCCACAGCTGCCACATGATCTCGCCGTACGTGATATAGCCCACGACCTGTTCGATGATCGTGAAGGCAGCCATCGCGCCGCCCGCGACCATGAAGACGCCGAGCCACGTGCCGAGAAGGTACTCGGGGCGGCTGACACCCTTGGCGACCACGTTGTAGACCGTCCTGCGCTCGACTTCGGCAGGCACACGGTTGGCCGCAAGTGAGAGCGTGACCACGAGGGCCGTGACGTAGGCCAGCGCGAGGGCGACCTCGCGGAATACGGCGCTCTGCACGCCGAGACCGTAGTCGGGAAGCGACGGGATCGCGAACGCGAGCAGCGCGGCAAAGACGAGTACGACGTAGACGACCTTGCGCCTGAGGCTGTCGGCGACGACCGCCGATGCGATCGGGAGAATCCGGCCCATCATCGCGACCCCACCTCCCCCGCCGTCATCGCGAGCAGCCTGGCGAAGTAGTCCTCCAGCGAATCGCGCATCGGCAGCACCGAGACCACCCGTCCACCTGCGTCGTCAATGGCGTCCACGACGAATCGTACGGACTCGTCAGGTACGGAGAAGACCCACAGCCCTCCCGATACCGCGACACTCTCGGCACGCGAGGCCACTTTCGGCGGAAGCGCATCACCCGGGACACGCGCGCGCACCGAGGTCCGGCCCTCGATATTGAGCAGCGAGTCAAGGACGCCCTCGGCAGCCACCCGTCCCGCGTTCATGATCGTGACGTCGTCGCAAACCGTCTCGACCTCGGACAGCTGGTGCGAGGAAAGCAGCACCGTCACGCCCGCGTCACGGAGCGCGAGCATGAGATTCCGCACGTCGCGCTGCCCGACCGGGTCGAGGCCCGAGGCCGGCTCGTCGAGGATGACGACCTGCGGCTCGTTGATGAGCGCCTGCGCTATGCCGAGGCGCTGCAGCATGCCGCGCGAAAAGGTATCGAGCGTCACACGATCGCGTCCCGCGAGGCCGACCCTCTCGAGCAGCGCCGAGGTGCGCGAGGCGATCTCGCCTTTCGACACGCCGGACAGGCGCGCGTAGAGCCTCAACGCATGGGCCGCGGTGAGGTGCTGCGGGAAGTACGGCTGTTCGGACATGAAGCCGACGCCGCGACGGCCCGCCGGCCGGGTCGAGTCCTCGCCCATGATCCTGAAGGTGCCGGCGGTCGGCTTGACCAGACCGAGGAGCATCTTGAGCGTCGTGGTCTTGTCGGCGCCATTGGGTCCGAGCAGCCCATGGATCGTGCCCTGTGCGACACGGATGGTCACATCGCAGACCGCGTCGCGCGAGGGGGCGCCGACGATCGGCCGGTACGCTTTTCGGGCGCCCTGTATCGCGATGGCCGCGGACGTGTCATCACGTGCGTCACTCACGGCGTCACCTCTCTCGACTTCTCCTTGGCGATCAGGAACTCCTCGTACGTCTCGGCAAACGTGTGCGACCCGTCGGCACTCGTGAGCACGTAGTAGATGTAGCCGGTCTCCGCCGGCGCGGCGGTGGCCTGGAGCGAGGCAAGGCCCGGGCTTGCGATCGGGCCCGGCGGCAGCCCCGCGTTCTTGTACGTATTGAAAGGACTGTCGATCTCGAGGTCGCGATTGAGCAGCCGGGGCCGGTTCTTCTTGATCACGTACTCGATCGTCGCGTCGATCTCCAAGAGCATGTTCCGCTCGAGCCGATTGTAGATCACCGACGCGACGACGGGCCGCTCATCGGCGACGCGCGCTTCGCGCTCGACCATCGAGGCGAGCGTGACGAACTCGTTCAGGCCAAGGCCCCGGCCGGTCGCGTACGTCATGTCTACGGTGGCAATCTCCGCATCGAACTGGTCGAGCATCATCTCGATGACATCGGCAGCGCCCGAGCCTTGAACGACACGGTACGTCTTCGGGAACAGGTAGCCCTCGAGCGAGCCGTTGTAGACGTCGACGAGGTACGGGTGGTCCTCGGCGAAGAGAGCCGCCTGGCCGAGAGCCATATCGGTGAACTCGTCGGCAGGGATGCCGCACGCCTCCTCGACCCGCGCGGCGATCTGCTCGACGGTGAAGCCCTCCGGGATCGTGACGGTCGCGTAGTCGAGAGGCGGACCCGCAAGCAGCCGCTCGACGACCTCGGCGTAGGACATCCCTGTCGTCAGTTCGTACGTGCCGGGACGGAGCTTGCCGTCGATACCGTCGAGCCGGGCGCGCAACCTGAACATCGCCGCATTGTCGATGACGCCGGCGTCGGCCAGCACGCCCGCAATCTCAGCCGTGCCGACCCCGGATGGCACCTCGACCTGCACGGTGACGCCGGGTGTGACATCAGGAAGGTCGGGCGCCACGAACAGCTGCCAGGCCGCGTACGCCGGCACGATGACCAGCATCACGACCGCGACGAGTAGAACGACCACTCCAAGCGTGCGACGACGCGAGCGCGCATCGGCCGGACGCACGCCACGATTCGAGCCACGCCCGAAGCGCGGGCGCCGAGGTGTCTCGCCGCTCATCTGCCCTCCCGCGCCCGGCGACCGTCCAGCCATCCCTGGAGCACGATCGCCGCAGCCACCTTGTCGAGTGCACCGCGTTGTTCCTTCTCGCTCATCCCCGCCTCGCGCATGACCCGACGCGCCTCGGCGCTCGAGAGCCGTTCGTCCTGGTACTCGAGCGGCAGGCCAAGTGCACCTGCGAGCCGCTCGGCCTCGGCGCGCACGGCCGCAGCCTGCGGGCCCTCGTCACCGGCCATCGTGAGGGGCATGCCGACGACCAGGCGCTCGGCCTCGTAGTCCTCGACGATGCGGACGAGCGTCCGCGTGTCCCGCGCAAGCTCGCGCGCGTCGAGCACGGCGACCGGCGACGCGACCTTGCCGTCCCGGTCGCAGACCGCCACGCCCACCCGCGCCTCACCGATATCCAAACCGAGTACCCGCACGGGCTACTCCACTCCGAGTACGCGCCGCGCCTCGGCGAGCGCGGCGTCCACGCCGGCAGCATCCTTGCCGCCAGCCTGTGCCATACGCGGGTTACCGCCGCCACCGCCGCCGATGTGGGGACCCATCGCACGGATGAGCGCACCCGCGTCGAAGCCGGCATCGACCGCCGGGTTGGAGCCGGAAGCCAGCAGCAGGACCGCGCCGGCTCCCATGCCGACGAGGATGGCCGCGCCGCCTTCTCCGCGCGCCTGGTCGGCCACGGAGCGCAGGATGCCCGCGTCAGCGCCGTCGATGCGGCCGACCTTCACCGGATAGCCTGCCGGCGTCTGCCACGTCTCGAACTCGTCGATGCCCGCCGAGGCGGCGCGCGCGTTCCTGGCTGCCTGCTCGGCCTCCTTGACGCGCCGCTGAAGAGCCTCGACCTTGGCCGGGATCTCCGCGGCCCGTGCCTTGAGCATCGCGCCGGTCTGCGCCAGCGCATCCTCCTGGGCATAGACGTACGCAAGCGCGTCGTAACTCGTCACGGCCTCGATGCGCCGCAGGTTTGCGCCGACCGAGCCCTCCGAGACGATCTTGATGAACCCGATCTCACTCGAGCGGCCGACGTGCGTACCGCCGCAGAGCTCCTTGCTGAAGTTGCCGACCTCGAGCACGCGGACGATATCGCCGTACTTCTCGCCGAACAACGCCGTCACGCCCATCTCGCGCGCGGTGGCAAGCGACGTCTCGTAGTTGCGGACCGGGTGGTTCTCCATGACCTTGTGATTGGCCATCTTCTCGATCCGGCGGAGCTGGTCGGGGCCCGGGGCCTCGAAGTGCGTGAAGTCGAAGCGCATGCGGTCGGGCGCGACGTAGCTACCCGACTGATGCACGTGATCGCCCAGGATGAGTCGGAGCGCCCAGTGCAGGATGTGCGTCGCCGTGTGGTTGCGGCGAATGCGTTCACGGCGCCCGACGTCGATGGCGGCACGAACGTCCTCTCCCACCGTGAGCGAGCCCGACTCCATCCGACCGAGATGGGCGACAAGCCCGGGCACCGGATAGCGCGTATCCGCCACGGCGAAGACCGCATCGCCTACGGCGATGATGCCTTCGTCGCCCACCTGACCGCCCTGTTCGGCGTAGAAGGGGGTGGACCGGAGCATGACCTCGGCTTCCGTACCCGCCTCCACACGCTCAACGCGCCGCCCGCCGACGACGATGCCTACGACACTCGTGGCGACTTCATCGGTCGCGTAGCCGACGAACTCGCTCGGCCCGGTCTCTCGCACGATCTCGTCGAACGCGCCGCCGAACGAGGACCAGGACTCGTCTTTCACCGCAGCCCGCCCGCGCTCCTTCTGCGCCTGCATCGCCGTTGTGAACGCATCACTGTCGACCTCGAGGCCGGCTTCGGCCGCTATCTCGGAGGTGAGTTCGAAGGGGAACCCGTAGGTGTCGTGCAGTGCGAACGCCTCGCCGCCGTCGAGCACCGAGACTCCGGCAGCCTTCGTGCGCTCGATCGCACCGCCGAGGAACGCGAGGCCCTGGCGGAGCGTGGCGCCGAAACGCTCCTCCTCGGCCGCGACGATACGACGGATGAGATCGGCATGCTCCTCAAGCTCCGAATACGGCGCGCTCCAGCGCTCGACCACGGTGTCGATCAGGCGCACCAGGAACGCGTCCTCGACGCCGAGGAGCCGGCCGTGCCGTATCGCACGGCGAAGCACACGACGGAGCACGTAACCGCGACCTTCGTTGGACGGCAGGACGCCGTCTGCGATAAGGAACGCCACCGCACGCGCGTGATCGGCAAGGATGCGGAGCGAGACATCGGTCTTCGGCCCCGCGCCAAGCTCCACGCCCGAGAACTCCTCGGCCACCGCCACGAGCGCGCGCAGGTCGTCGGTCTCGAAGTTGGTGCGCACGCCCTGCATGATGGCAGCCACCCGCTCGAGGCCCATTCCGGTGTCGATGTTCTTCTTCGGCAGGTCGACGAGCGTGCCGTCCTCCTGGCGGTCGTACTGCATGAAGACGAGGTTCCAGTACTCCACGTACCGGTCGCAGTCGCAGCCTGGCGCGCACTCGGCGCTGCCGCAGCCTACCTCGGGGCCCTGGTCGTAGTAGAGCTCAGAACACGGCCCGCACGGACCGGTGGGTCCCGCCGACCAGAAGTTGTCCTTTGCCCCCATGCGCACGATGCGCGCTTGCGGCACGCCCACCTCGTCGCGCCAGATGGCCTCGGCCTCGTCGTCGTCCTCGTAGATCGAGAACCAGAGCCGCTCGGGGTCCATGCCCAGAACGGCGGTGGAGTACTCGTAGGCCCACGCACACGCTTCGCTCTTGAAGTAGTCGCCGAAGCTGAAGTTGCCAAGCATCTCGAAGAAGCTGTGGTGTCGACCGGTGGTGCCGATGATGTCGATGTCGGTCGTACGCGCGCACTTCTGGCAGGTGGTCGCACGCGTGAAGCCGAGATCCCGCGCGCCGAGGAAGACCGGCTTGAACTGCACCATCCCGGCCGATGTGAGTAAGAGCGACGGGTCGTCGGGTACGAGCGAGCTCGACGGCAGCCGCCGTGCGCCCTTGCTCTCGAAGAAGGACAGGAAGCTCTCTCTGATCTCGGCTGACTTCACTTACTCGGTCTCCTCGGATGTAGCAGTCTCATCGGACGGGGCGCCGTCACCCGGCGGGCACTCGCATTCGTCGGATTCCTTCGAGCGGAACAGCGCGCCCTCGGCCGACGAAAGCTTCGAGTCCGTGTACTTCTCGAAGTAGTAGACGAACAGTCCCTTCGCCACGGCCGCAACCGGTATCGCGAGCAACAGCCCCACGAATCCGAAGAGCGCGGCCCCCGCGAGCAGCGAGAATATCACCAGAAGCGGGTGCAGGTCGACTTGCTCGGACATCACCCGGGGCTGCACGAAGATCTCGGTCAGCTGCTGCGCAGCAACAGACGTGCCCACGCCCGCGATGATGAGCCACGGGCTCACGAACGCCGCGGCGATTCCTGCGATGACCGCTGTCAGTGCGGGACCGACCCAGGGGATCACGTTGAACAGGCCGGCCAGCAGGCCGATGACGAGCGAGTACGGAACGCCGAAGACGGTCAGACCGATCGTGACGATGACCGCCGTGGCAGCCGAGAGTATCAGTTGACCCCGCAGATAGCCGCCGAGGACGCGCGACACCTTCTCCGAGACGATCCGCGCCTCGTCCTGCCGCTTCGCGCCGGCGAGCAACAGCGTCTCCCGGTTGATGGTCGGCAGATCCTTGAGGATCCAGAATCCCACCACGAGGGCAAGCACGCTGTTGGCGAGCAGTTCGACGGCCGTACCGCCCACGCTGAAGATCTCCTTTGCGAGCAACGCCGACCACTCGGCCGACTGTCTCGTCAGCGTGTCCTGCAGGTTGAGAACTGCGTCCTCGAGCCACGGCGGCACCACGAGCGCCTCGTAGCGGTTCTGGTACTCGAGCAGCATGGTGCTGGCCCGCTCGTAGTACGTCGGGAACGCGATGATGAACTCGCGGATCTGGTTGACGAGCGGCGGGATCACGAACGCGAGCGCGATCCCCATCACGGCAAGCCCGACGAGGTAACACACGCCGGCCGCGAGCCCGCGCTTCCATCCCCGGCGCTCGAGGGCGGCCACCGGTCCGCGGAACAGGTAGACGATGATGACGGCAAGACCGAACGGCACGAGGGCGCCCGAGATCCTGCCGAGCAGCCATCCGAACGCCGCGAGCAGCAACCCGATGCCCACAAGCGCCCACGCGACCACGAGGACACGCACCCACGTGTCCTGCGCCTTCAACTCGCCCGTGCGCATACTACGCACCTCCATCCGCAGACGCCGGAGTCTCGGCCGGCGTCTCGGCGGGGTGCGCCTTGGCACGCCTGGCCGGGAAGAGCACCCCTCCGTTGGTGCGCACGTCACGCCCCGACGACTTCTCGTAGTAGTGTACGAAGACGACCGTCAGCACCGCCGCTACCGGCACGGCAAGCAGCATGCCCGCGAGGCCGAAGAACGTCGCTCCGATCGTCAGCGACACGATCACCAGTGCGGGATGGATGCGCACCTGCCGCGCCATGACCCTCGGCTGAAGCGCGAGCGACTCGGTCTGCTGCACGACGAAGACCCATGCGATCGTCCAGAACATCAACTGCGGGCTGACGAACGCGGCCGATACCGCCGCGACGGCGCCTCCAACGATAGGACCGACGTACGGGACCAGGTTGGTCACCCCGGCGATCAGGCCGATGACCGCCGAGTACGGCACACCGAGCACCGCCAGTCCGACGCCGGTGATGACACCAACGACGGTCGCGATGATCAGCTGGCCTTTGAGGAATCCCTCCAACACGCTCACGACCTCACTCGCCAGTCGCACCCACTCGGCACGGCGCCCCGGACCGGCGAGCGCGAACAACTCGGTCTTGATCGTGGGCAGGTCTCTCAGAACGAAGAACGCCAGCGCAAGCGCGAGGAACAGGTGGACGAAGAAGCCGAAGAAGCGGCCGCCGAGGGTCACGACGAGTCGCGCTGTGGAGCCGGAAAGCTGAGTCGCCCACGAGACGATCGTCGCGCGCGACGACAGCAACACCTCGCCGACCCACGCCGGCCACTCGACCGCCGCGTACTCGCTCTCGAGTCTGGCCCACAGCCCCACGACCGCGTCGTAGTAGCGCGGGAACGCCTCGGCGAACGCGGCGACCTCGCGCGCCACCACCGGTACGACGAACAAGGACGCCACGGTGACGATGACCGCCGATACCACGTAGCACACGACGACCGCGAGCCAACGCGCGACCCCGCGTGCCTCGAGCGCCGCCACGGGACGTCGGAGCACGATGACGACGACAAGCGCCAGCAGGAACGGTGTCAGCACCGGCGCCGTGCGCCCGAGCAGCCATAACGCGCCCGCCACGAGCAACGCGACTCCTGCCAACGCCCAGGCCCGAGCACCGAGCCGCACCCATCGGTCGTCGAGAAGTCCGTGCGGTGCCGGCGACACTAGGCCTCCCCGGCCACGAGATGCTCGCGCATGGCTCTCAGCGTCTTGCGCAGCATGCGCGACACCTGCATCTGCGAGATCCCGAGCGTGCTCGCGATCTCAGTCTGCGTGAGCCCCTGAAAGAACCGGAGGTAGAGCACGTGCTGCTCCTGGGGCGTCAAGTACTTGAGCGCGGCGGCGAGCGTGGCGCGATCGTCGACGACGGCCAGCAACTGATCGTCCTCACCGATGTACTCGAGGATGCTGAAGGAATCATTGCCGTCAGAGTTGCGATCGTTCTCGAGCGACACGAAGTTATACGCCTCGGAGGTCTCGAGCGCTTCGAGCACTTCTTCCGTCGTCACGTCGAGATGCGCCGCTATCTCGATTATGGTAGGTGAACGCTGGAGCTTCTGGGTCAGGTGATCGACCGCCTGGTTCACGCGGAACGAGAGTTCCTGCAAACGGCGCGGGACTTTGATCGCCCACCCCTTGTCACGGAAGTATCGCTTGAGTTCACCGACGATCGTCGGCGTGGCATAGGTCGTGAATTCGACCTGCCGATCCGTGTCGAACCGATCGATGGCCTTGATAAGACCGATCGTCCCTACCTGGATGAGGTCGTCGATCGGCTCGCCACGATTGCGGAATCGGCTGGCCAGGTACTTGACCAGGTTGAGGTACATGGTGATGAGCTCGTCGCGCGACTCCTCGTCGCCGTGCGCGCGGTAGTGCAGGAACAGCCGCCGAGTGTGGGCCTTGTCCCAGACGAGCCTGCGCTCTTGTCGGTGTGCGGGCCTAGGCAACGGGATCGCCCGGAAGGACAGCCGTCGCACACGTGAGGCGCAGCACGCACTCGCCCGCCACGTGTTCGACGGAGAAGTCGTCGCAGACGGAGCGGAGGATGAACTCAGCGTAGTTCTCCGATGCCGCACCGGCTTGTGGCATGCAGCTGGCCGGCAGCGGGCCGACGCGCACCGAGAGCGTCGACCCGGTGATCTCGAAGTCGAATGTGATCTCGGCCGCATCGGCTGCGCACTCGCAGGCGTACACGAACGCCTCCTCAGCCGCTATCCGCACGTCGTCGACCTGGTCGTACGACATGCCGATCCGGCTCGCGAGCTGTGCGGCCGTCATCCGGACCGTCTTGGCGTACTCGCCGCGTGCCGGCACCGTGAGCCTGATAGAGTCTGCGTGCATGGGTCCTCCTCGCGAAGCGTCCGTGGTCTGACGCTACCGCTTTCCGAATGCGCGGGCGATCCGCGCGATGCCCTGGGCTGCCGAGTTCACGGGTGAACGAATGAAGTCGCTCGCGGTCGAAACGGCGTCTCCGACCTCCTCGGCCTGAGTGACGATCGCATCGACGCGAAGCAACTCGGCGTCGATCGCGTCGATCGTGATATCCGCCTTCTCGAGGAGCGGCACGAGCCGGCTCCGGACGTCCTCAAGCGCGATCCGCGCATCCTTGACCGCCACGACCAGCACGAACACCGCGTAGGTGGCCGCTGCGGCCAGGATGATCAAGACGATGGTGAGCGTGGTGCCGAGCGCCCCTGCGATATCCATCGCACACCCTTCGGCCGCCGACGAGACGTACCCGCCTAGTGTAGCAAAGGGCGCACCTCAGGCGGCACCGCGCTCACCGCTCATCTTCCGGAGCTTCGCCTGCGGCGCGTGAGTGCCCCCGGGGCCGGTAGTAGCGCTTGCCGGTCAGCCCGTCGGGCAGATACTGCTGTTCGACCCACGCTCCCGGATGATCGTGCGGATACGCATACGCAGGATACCGTTCGGCACCGGGCCGGTGCCGGTCCCGCAGGTGGTCGGGAACCTGCCGGGCGGCACCCTCGCGGACATCGGTGAGCGCCTCGTCGATCGCGATATAGGCAGCGTTGCTCTTGGGCGCGAGCGCCAGATAGACCGCAGCATGCGCCAGATTGATGCGCGCCTCGGGCCAGCCTACCGACTCGGCGGCCTTGAACGCCGCATGCGCGACAAGCAGCGCATCGGAATCGGCCATGCCGACGTCCTCCGAGGCGAAGATGAGCATCCGCCGCGCGATGAACTTGGGGTCCTCACCGCCGTGGATCATGCGCGCGAGCCAGTACACCGCCGCATCGGGATCGCTCCCCCGCATCGACTTGATGAACGCCGAGATGACGTCGTAGTGGACGTCGCCGCCCTTGTCGTACGGCAGCGCCCGCGTCGCTGCTGCGCGGAGGACCTCGTCGGCTCCGACTCGCGCAACACCTCCCTCATCGCGAGGTGCCACCTGGAACGCCAACTCGAGCATCGTGAGCGCGATCCGCGCGTCACCACCCGCAAGTGTGACGATCCGGTCGACAGCCGCCGGATCGAGGACGACCCGCCCTCCCAGACCGCGGGCGCGGTCGGTCGACGCACGCTCCACGATCAGCCGCACCTCGTCGTCGCCCAGGGGCAGGAACTCGATGACCCGGGAGCGGCTGATGAGCGGAGCATTCACCTCGAAGAACGGGTTCTCCGTAGTCGCGCCGATGAGGGTGACGAGCCGATCCTCGACGGCGTGAAGGAGCGCGTCTTGCTGCGACTTGCTGAAGCGGTGGATCTCGTCGATGAACAGGATGGTGCGCGTACCGGTCATCTTGAGACGCTCGCGCGCCTGATCGATGACCGCGCGGACCTCCTTGACCCCCGCACTGACCGCAGAGATCTCGGACACATGGGCCTCGGTCATCCCGGCGATGACCCGGGCCAGACTCGTCTTTCCGGTGCCGGCCGGCCCGTAGAGGATGAGCGACGAGAGGGTGTCGTCTTCTATCGCCGAGCGCAGAACCGTGCCCGGTCCGAGTACGTGATCCTGACCGACGAACTCGTCGAGGGTGCGCGGACGCACGCGCGCGGCCAGGGGTGCGGCCGCCGTAAGCGCCTTGTCCGCTGCTTCATCGAACAGGTCGCTCATGGCTACTTGGAAGCGCGCTCGACCTCACGCTCGATGTAGGCGCGGTCGACGTAGCCCTTCCAACGCCACGTGATGAAGCCACCCTCGTCAACGACGATCAGGTACGGCGTGCTGAGGACGCCGAGTTCGGAGGCGTAGACGACCGCACGCTTGGCGGAATCACTGTCCGCGCTGCCGCCGACATCGAAGGTCACAAGGTCCACAAGTCCGCGGTAGTCCTGCATGACCGCGTCGACCTCCGGACGCAACGTCGCGGTGACCTGCTGCGCCGGATCGTAGAAGAGGATGACCATGGCGCGGCCGGCGGCGATCTTCTCGGTGAAGACAGCCGGGGTGTCCGTCGACGTGAACGACGGGAACGGTGTCGGCTCGAGATCGTTATCGTTGGCCGAGCGGTCCGTGACGTACTCCGGCTCGACAACAACCGGGTCCACGGGAGCGGGCGCGTCCGCCGGAGGCGTCTCGGCGGGCTCGGCGGGCTCGCCTCCGCCGCCACAACCGACAAGGACGAACGCGAGAACTGCTATGACGAGTGCTGCGATGAGTCTGCGCATGTGTCCCTCCGCGGACGTTGTGAAAATGCACCCCGCCCTGCGTGGTCGGCCGGGTGAACCTGCCGTAGCAGGTGGGTGCCCGCACCGCGGCTCCGCGCTTCCCCGGAAGGGGATACCACTTCCCCGCGAAATGTAGGGCTCCCGGTCAAGAGGTGTTGGCTCAACCGCTGACACCGATACCACGCAAGGCAAGGCACCATCATGGTAGCACCACCGCACGGCGCACGTCATCACGTGATCGGTCGACCGCGCGGCGCGCGTCCCCACCTAGCCAGCGTCTTCCGGCGGAGCCGTGAGCTCGATCATGCGCGCGGTGAGCCGCCGGTAGAAGAATGCGTAGCCGACGGCAAGGACGATCCCGCCAAGTAAGACGGCCCCTGCGACAACCGGTTCATCGATGCGGCTGTACGCCGCTATGCCCGCGATGCCCACCACGCCGCAGACGCCGATGACCTGCTGCCACCGGGCGTAGCCGTGAGACGAGAGGTCCCACTTGTACACCGTGCCGACAGCGATGAACGCCAACGACGAGACGATCACGATGGCGGCCGAGGCGAGAAGCGTGGAAGACATCGGGCCTGCCTTAGTCCGTCTTGAGGTGCACATCGCGCAACTGCCGCGCGCTCACGGTGTCCGGTGCGCCGGTCAGGGGATCTGCCCCGGACGATGTCTTGGGAAACGCGATCACGTCGCGGATAGAACCCGCACCCGCGAGCAACATCACAAGCCGATCCAGACCGAGGGCGATGCCGCCGTGCGGCGGCGCGCCGAACGACAGCGCGTCGAGCAGGAAGCCGAACTGCGTGCGCGCCTCCTCTTCCGAGTGTCCGAGGCGCGACAGCACCCTCATCTGCAGGTCGGCGTTGTGGATACGTAAGGTCCCGCCGCCGATCTCGTAGCCGTTGATGATCAGGTCGTAACTGTACGAACCGACCTCGAGCGGCGCAGTCTCGATCTTGTCGACGTCGCCTTCGAGCGGCATCGTGAACGGATGGTGATTGGCCGTGTAGCGGTCCTCCTCGGCGTCATATTTGAACATTGGGAAGCCAACGACCCACAGCGCGTCGAAACCGGTGCGCTCGATCCCAAGTTCGTCGGCCATCTTGAGACGCAACACGCCGAGGACCTCGTTGGCCAGATCGTGTGCGTCGGATCATCAGCACGAGGTCACCGGGTTCGACGTCGAGCGTCTCGCGCAGACTGGCCATCTCCGCTTCGGTGAAGAACTTGGCGATCGGCGAGCGGACCTCGCCCTCGGTCGGGAATGCGACCCATGCGAGGCCCTTGGCACCCGCATCGAGCGCGACCTGGTTGAGCCCGTCGATCTTTCCGCGGCTCCAGTCACCGGCGCCCTTGGCGTTGATGCCCTTGACGACACCGCCCGCGCCGAGCACACCCGCGAAGACCTTGAACTCGCTTGCGGCGAAGACGCCGCGAAGGCAGTGGACCTCCATACCGAAGCGCGTGTCAGGCCTGTCGGACCCGTAGCGGTCCATGGCCTCGGCGTACGTCATACGAGGCAGCGGCACCGGAAGATCGACCGCGGCCTCCTTCATCACGTCGTGCATGACGTCCTCCATCATCTGAAGGATGTCGTCTTGCGTGGCGAAGGACATCTCGATATCCACCTGCGTGAACTCGGGCTGGCGGTCCGCGCGGAGATCCTCGTCGCGGAAGCAGCGGGCGATCTGGTAGTAGCGCTCGATACCCGCGACCATGAACAGCTGCTTGAACAGCTGCGGCGACTGGGGCAGCGCGTAGAACGAGCCCGGGCTCATGCGGCTCGGCACGATGAAGTCGCGCGCGCCCTCAGGCGTCGACTTGCCGAGGATCGGTGTCTCGATCTCCATGAAGCCGCGACCCTCAAGTGAGCGGCGGAATCGCTGCGTGACCCGGTCGCGCAGCGCCAGGGCCGCGAAGACCTCGGGGCGCCGGATGTCGAGATAGCGGTAGCGCATCCGCGTGACCTCGTCGGTGTCGATGCCCGGCTCGATCTCGAACGGCGGTGTCTCACTTGAGTTGAGCACCTCGGCGGCGTCGACGATGATCTCGATCTCGCCGGTGGGCATGTTGGGATTCTCCGTGCCCTCGGGACGGCGGCGCACCGTCCCGCTCAGCCTGACGACCCACTCGGGCCGCACGCGCTCGGCAGTCACGAACGCTTCGCCGGAGGTATCGGGGTCGAAGGTGCACTGCACGACACCGCTGCGATCGCGCAGGTCGACGAAGATGAGGCCGCCGTGGTCGCGGCGCTTGGCCACCCAGCCGGCGAGTGTGACGTGCGTGCCCACTTCGGCGGCGGAAAGCGCACCTGAGGTGTGCGAACGGATCGAGTATCGTGCGTCGAACATGTAGGTGGTCCCCTCTTAGCCGAGCGCGGCGATGACGGCGTCGACCGCGATGCCGGACGCCACGCGTGTCTCTTCTTTCGTGCCCATATCCCGGAGCGTGAACTCGCCTTCAGCCAGCTCATCGGGTCCCACGATGACGACGAAGCGCGCGCCGAGC
>JAXMLJ010000011.1:0-18026 GCA_034368805.1 Coriobacteriia bacterium | reverse complement strand
AAGGTCGTGTTCATCAACTCGGACCGGATCGGCGAGGGCGATGACGAGCTCGGGCGCAAGCGAGTACAGGAAGCCCGATGTGATCGGGCTCATGAACGGCGCCGCGGCGCTGTTCATGGAGGCCGATAGTGTCGTGAGCGTGGGGTGACTCACCGCCGCGTAGCGTGATGCGTGCCGCGCAAGGAGCGGAAAGCCCGGCCGGTGTGCCGGGCTTATCTGTCGTCACCTGCTCCGTGGCCCGGGATGTCTGAGTGTGTATAGTAGTGTGTAACTGACGCCTCAGATCTGGTTTGGTGCCGGATAACACGGGTGGTTCATCATGGCGCGCATGGTGCGCAAACAGATCGTCATCGACCCCGAGCAGGAGCGCGCGCTCGAAGCGCACGCGAAGGCGCTCGGCGTATCGCAGTCCGCGCTCATCCGGCAGGCGATCGACTTGCTGCTGCGAGAGGCCGAGGAGCGGGCGCAGCGGGAGGCGGCGTGGGAGTTTCTGAAGTCTGAGTTCGAGCGCGCAGACCGAGAGGGTTGGGGCAGTGGAGGTCGCAGGTGGACACGCGAGGAGTTGCACGAGCGCGGCGGTTCTGCTCGATACTAACGTCCTGGTGTACGCAGTCGATTCCGCCGAGCCAGAGAAGTCCGTGCAGGCACGCAGAATCCTAGACTCACTGGAGTCGTCAGGCGTCGCGAGCCTGTGCGCACAGGTACTTGGCGAGTACTGCTCGGTCGCACTTCGAGAGTTCCGGCACCTGATCCCGCCCGACAGCGTCGTGCCGCAGGCGGAAGCATGGGCGCGGACGTTTCCAGTCTGCAGCACGACGACTCGCGTCGTCCTCGAGGCGCTTCGGGGCTGCATCCGCTACCAGATGCCCTACTACGACGCGCAGATCTGGGCCGTGGCGCGCGTGCACCGCATCCCGCTCGTGCTCTCGGAGGACTTCACCGATGGCGCGGTCATCGAAGGCGTGCGGTTCGCGAACCCCTTCGCCGAGGGGTTCGACCTGGACTCCCTGCTTGTGGCATAGCTACTTCTTCCGCGCCCACTTGAAGCCGGCGAACTGGCCTGAGATCTTCTCCATGAAGTCCGGCAAGCCGCCGGTGTAGCCGGCGTCTATCAGGCGCGCCTCGGCCTCGGCGGGTGTGAGCCGACCTGCCTCCACGTCCGAGATCGTGCGCATGCCCTCCCGGATCTCGGGGGGTAGGTCTCTGATCTCGTAGTCCTGCAGCCTGTAGCCCTCACGGACGCCTTCAAGGGAGTGGGTCGCCTTGCACGCCTGCTTGTAGGCGTCGAGCGTGTTGCCCTCGGCGTAGGCCTCGATGACCTTCGTCTCGTACGTCTTGCCGTAGCCCTCGGGGTCGAGCAGCGTGTTGCAGCCCTCTTTCACCAGATCGATGTTAGGCCTGACCTGCGTCTTCTCCCACGTCTGCGTCTGCTCGTTCCAGACGGTGCGCTGGTCGGCCATGTCGATGCTCGCCTCGGCATGGTACTGATCTGTGCCGAGTTGCTGGTGATCCTTCGCCCATTTTGCAGCACCCTTGGGATCGGTGGGCCCGCCAGTCTCTCCGGCGAAGATCTTCTGCGACTCGGGCACCCACGTCTCCTTCTTGAGCTCGATGAAGTTCTTCTTTCCGGTGGCGGGGTCGGTGACCACGTAGCCCGCGCGGTAGTCGCGATCCACGCCGTCGGCGGTACCGACGTTGCGGATCTCGACCTCGCGACCCTTCGCGTCGGGAACGTTCTGCTCGATCCAGCTCTTCAGCTGGGCGTCGTGGCCCGCGTAGATCCTCGCGCGGGTCTGAGTGACCTTCTTCCAGAGGTCGGGATGGTTCTTCCGGAGTTCACGCATCGCGTCCGGGTCGCGCATGATGCGCTCGACGGTGGGCGGATCGACTTCGCCGAAGACGCCGGTCCGCCGCTTGATGTCGTTCGCGATGGCTTCGGCCCGCACCTTCGGGTCGGCGTGGCTTGTTCGTGGGTCGGTGTCTGGCGCCTTCTCGACGACCGGCTCGGCGGGTTTCTTCTCCGGCTTCTGCTCCGGTTTGGCGTCCGCATCGGCATCGGCCGGCTTCTTCTTGGGTTCGGCCGCATCTGTATCGCGCGGCGGGGCGTCGGCGTCCGGGGCGCGTGTCTCGGCATCGGGCGTGCGGTCCCGGGGCGTCGTGTCCGCATCCGGAGCGTCCGTTCTCGGGCGTGTCGCGGCATCAGCATCGCCGCCCGGGGTCCGGGTGCGCGGGGCATCGGGTGTCACGCCGTCAGCTCCGGCGGCCGGGGTACGTGGAGGCGGCGCGTCTCCTGCGGCGGGAACCCTCGTGCGCGGCGCGTCAGGAGTAGCCGCAGGCGTTCTCGTACGGGGACCGTCCGGTGCGGCCCCGGGCCTCTTGGCGCGCGGCGCATCGGGCGTTGCGGTCTTCGGCGTACCGGCGTCGGCTCCCGCACCGCCCTTCGCGCGCACGGATGCGAGCGTGATGCCGCGCTTGCTGGCGGCCCACTTGAGGAATGCGATGAGGCCCTCGTCGCGCAGCTGCCGCCCGACGTTCTTCATCGCGTTGGTGACCGAGAGGTTCGGGTCGTTGTAGAGCTCCTTGGCGAAGAAGTAGGCGATGAACAGCGCGTAGCCGATCGCCTTGTTCTTGCCGGAGAGCTTGGCGAGGAAGTCGGGGTCGGTGACGGCGCCTTCGAGCACACCGGTGATCGTGGAGGTCTGCGCCATGAGCCAGTCATCCAGGCCGCCGCCTGCGAGCCATACCTCCATCGCCGAGACGAGCAGCGGCTTGAGCATGCCGATGGCCATCGAGCCGACAACGCCGAGGTAGGAACCGCTCGCCACGCCGAACGCGATGTCGCCACACCAGGAGACCCAGTCGAGCGTGTCCTCGATCTGCTGGTTCCACCAGGCGGCGTCGAGGTGCTCGTGCTTCTCCTTCATGATCTGGTCGTGCGCGAAGTTCCAGATCTGCTTGCGCATGTAGAACAGGCCCTCGGCGCCCATCGTGCGCGAGCGCTCGGCCACGAGCGCGTAGAGGCGGTCCTGGTGCTCGAAGGGGACGTAGTAGCGGATGATGTCGAGGCAGTTGTCGCGCTCGGTCTCCCACGCATCCGAGTACGGCTCCATGTTCACGCCGAGCAGACGCAGCGGCACGAGCGCCGAGAATCGGTCGGCGTCGTATCCCGGGATGCTCGCCAGGAGCGCCGCGGGCACGGGCTCGCCTGCGGTGGGGAGCTTGCGCTCGAGCGAGGCGTTGAAGGTCGCACTCGGGATGTTGAGCTGGCGGACGCCCGCAGGCTCGATGGTGAGCCCACCGGCTTTGAGCCCCGCGTAGCCGCTCGTGCCCTCCTGGCCGCCGATCTCGAGGAGCGCCTGCTCGGCGAGGCCGATGTCGGGGGCGATCTCTCCGGTGCCGGGATCGCGGACGAAGACGCGCAGGTCGATGGCGGTGGGACGCGCCGAGCCGTCGGCGGCGAGTGCGAAGGCGCCGGTCGACGGGTCCACGTTCGTACGGTCGATGAAGAGTCCTTCCTGGGTGACGATGACCTCGATGCGCCGCCGGAGCTCGTCGTATCCGTCGGCGGTTGCGACCACCACGAGCGTGGACGCGGTCTGCGGGCGCGTGGGGTCGAGGTTGTCGCCGCCGTCTTCCGTGAGCGTGAGTGTGGCGGCCGAGGGACCGGTCGGCTCGATCGAGGGCGTCGCGATCGCACGCGAGCCCTCGCGCCACAGCGTGTCGAACTGCCACGGCGTGTCACCCGCGTTGGTGATGGCGATGGCGACCTCGGCAACGGAGCCTGACTCAGCGGCGAACGACACCTCGTCGGGCTTGGCATCCATCTCCGGCAGCCCCGCAAGCGGGATCGCCACGAGTTCGGTGAGCGGCCTCGCCCCGAGCTGCGCGGTCACGCGCACGATCGCGCTCTCGGGCGGCTGCACGGGGCTCGTCGGGTCGGGCTGCGAGGCCATCACGCTGATGGCGCGGCCCTCCTCGTAGTCGATCGCTTCGGAGATCTCGAGCCACTCCGAGTCCTCGGCAAAGGCGATCGTCGCGCGCAGGGAGGCGGCATCTAGAGCGGGATCGGTGGCATCGGCGCCGAGGAGCTCGACTGCCGCGATGAGCGTGATCGAGTGCTCGCCCTGCGTGCGGAGCGCGATCGTCCCGGCGGGCTCGATCCGCGTGACGATGCGGCTCTCACCTGCGGCGGCAACGCCCACAGACGCGGTGGTCATGCCGAGTGCGGACTGTGCCTCGACGGTGATGGCCGAGCCTGCGGTGATCGCGCCGGTCTGCCACACGACGGTCGAGAGCGTGCCGTACGCGGTCTGCGGTTGCGCGCTCACCCCGGCCGGCGGATGCAGCACGACGGCGGCGTCGCTGGCGGGTTGGTAGGTTCCGTTGGGCAAGACCTTGAATACCTGGACGGTGAAGGATGCCGAGTGCTCGGCGCTCACCTGGATCGAGCGGCTCGAGAGCTGGAGGATGTAGCCTACCGGCTGGTCGGGCGGGGGCTCCTCGGCTCCGGTCTTCGCGCGCGCACTTGCCGCAGCGCCGGCGAGCGCGACTGCGGCCGCAGCGACTGCGCCGATGCCGCCGGCCACGGTACGCCAGGGCGAGCTGTCGCCGCCGGTGGTGCCAGCGCTCGACGGCGTGCCCGACGAGCCGGCGAAGCGCAGGGAGGCCAGAACCTTCTCCACGTCGGCAGTGATCGGGCCGAGCTCGCCGCTGTGGTCGCCTCCACTCCACTCGGGCCACCACACGCTCGAAAGAGCTCCGACCGTGATGCCGCCACTACCGGTGGGAATCCAGTACCACGAGTAGTTGCTGTAGAACGAGTCGATGTCGCCGTCGGTCGGCTGCATCGTAGTGGATCTGATGACATACGCTTCCAGGCCGCCGAGAGATGTCAGTTCGGCGTCTTCCCACACTGGTTTCACGGTCTGGCCGTCCATGCCCGGGGCCCCGCGCTCGAGTGAACGTGTTTCGAAGTCCTCGAACGAGGAGTAAGGCGCATACTCGTCACCCTCGTTCACGACAGCCACAAAGATCTTTCCGAGGCCGGTCCACTCCAGGCCGTTGGTCGCGCTGGCACCGTACTGGCCCTGGATCCACAAGAAGGTGCCGTCCCCGCCTTCGAGTATCCAGTTGGACGGCATCTCGTAGTCGGTCACGAGGTCGGCGGCGAAGGCCACGGATGGCACCAGGAGCAGCGAGGCGAGCACGACGAGCATGCCAGCCGCTGCGATGCGGCGCGCCAGTGCATGGCGGTGCGGGCGTGGGTTCGTGCTCATCTAGGACCGCCTCCTCAAGGCCACCGAGGCCGTCTTGAGCGCCATCACAAGCGCCGAAGCCATGGCGACGACCATCGGAAGCGTCGAGAGAAGCGGCATCCCGCTGCGAACGCCGCCGATGAGCGTTACGCCGAGCGAGATTACCTGCACGAGTGCGGTCCCGAGCGACACGACGCCCGTGAGACCGCGCAGCGCGCCGCCCTTGGAGCCCGTGATGAGCGAGAGGAGCGCGGTCGTGCCGCCGGCGAGCGCGCGGGGCAGAGCGCCTACGAGCGCGCTGCCACCGCCGGAGAGGCCAGCGACGATGAGGTCGAGCGCGGTGGTGACGGCCATCGCGAGGCCAGGCTTCTTGAGCGAGCGTTGTGCGAGTGTGCGTGCACCCGGCATCGCGACGCGGGAGAGCATCCCGCGCAGGTCGGGAGTCTCACCGGCGACGATCGTCTGCCAGGGGAGCGAGGCTGCCATGCCGCCGACGGCAGCGACCTGGGCGACCGCGCCATACGCCTGGCGCGCGGTCCCGGTCACTTGACCGGCTTGCTGGATGAGGGTGGGTGCCGAAGCCGGAGCGGCGGCCGGAGCGGTCAGCGACCCACTCCGTGATGTACCACATCGCGTGCAGAAGGTCTCATCTCCCGTGAACTGCGCGCCGCACGCCGTGCAGAAGGCCATGTCCCGATCACCCATATTGATCCTCCGACGTCTGAGGTCTGCATCATGAGTGTAAGTCTGGGGGTGTGAACGCACCACACGAATGTTGCCGGGCAGCGCCCCGCGATGACACGCGGCGCCTTGACAGCGCGTTCGAGATGTACTAAATAATGAGTCGAACGACTAACAACGTGAGTCAAACGACTAAGGATAATGCCGTGAATATGATCTCCGTGGCAGAGTTGCGGAGAAGCCTGTCCGGGGCGCTTGATGCCGCGGAGGCGGGCAGCAGGGTCGTCGTGACACGCCATGGCCGGCCGGTCGCGATACTCTCTCCGATCGAAGGCTCGGAAGTGGCGTCCACCGCGTCGGCCGCCGGGGATGCGCACCTCAGCGACGGGTCGCTCGCGCATGAAAGTCGTGCCACGTATGCCGCAGGCGTCACTCGAGCCGACGAGCCGATCAGCGCACCGGTGCGGTCCGACCAGTGGAGCGATCGTCTCTTCGCGAGTGTGGGCGTGCGGCGGGTGCTCTCGCTGTTCGTGCTGCAGCCCGAGCGGGTGTTCTACCAACGTGAGGTCGCCCGTACGGCTGGCGTTCCGCTCCGCTCGGCGCAGTTGGCGCTCGATCGGCTTGTGGGGCTCGGCCTGGTCGACGCCGAGCGCTCGGGCAATCGCATGCACTACTCGGCGGTCCGCTCACCGGCATTCGATGCCTTCCGGCAGTGGGCGATCCCCGAGGTATCGCTCGTTCCGATACTTCGGGAGGCGCTCGAGCCGCTTGGTGACGCGATCGAGATGGCGTTCGTGTATGGCTCGACGGCGGCCGGAGAGGACACCGCCACGAGTGACATCGACCTGATGATCGTGGGCGAGGCGGACACGTACGAGGTCATCCAGGCGCTTGATCCGGTCCGCGAGCGTGTGGGACGGGAGATTAACATCTCCCGATACGCGCCTGCTGAGTTTCACGCCAGGCTAGCCGAGCGTTCGCACTTTGTGACGACCGTGATGCGCAGCCCGATTCTGCGGGTGATCGGTGCGGAGGGGCCGCGACATGACCACTGAGGGCGTCAAGCGACTACCGGCATCACCGGACGAGATAGCCAAGCTCCTTGTTCGCTACCGGCGCCACCTTCGTGACGCCGGAATTCCAAACCGAGACGCCGATTCACGGTACTGCAGCTACTTCGATGCGGGTCTCGCCCTTACCAAGATCGCAGCTCGGGCACACGCATTGCGGGTCACCAGTTCGAACATGAACCACTTCGTGCAAATCCAGCTCGCGAAGTCCATCCTGGGCAAGGATGCTGCTCCGCCACTCTCACTCCTTGAGAATGCGCGAACCAAGCGTAACCACGCGACGTACGATGAGGCCGGTACGATCTCGGAGGCCGAGGTCGATGAGCTTGAACGGACCGTTGTGCGACTCGAGCGGCTCGTCTGCGAATGGCTCGCCCGTCACCATCCCGACCTGCTGCCCCCGGAGCTGCCACTCGGCTAGAATGGGCCCATGGACACCAACGCCCTGCTGCGCACACTCCCCAAAGTCGACGAGCTCCTGAAGCACGAGGACGTCGCCGCTCTCGGCGACACACACGGCCATGCGCTCACGCTCGAGGCACTCCGGGAAGCGCTCGACGCCACGCGAGACGCGATCCGCGCAGGCGAGGTCGTCGAGGTCTCCGCAGACGCGATCGCCGCCGACGCGGCCACGCGGATCGCCGCAAAAGCCCGCCGTTCGCTCCGTCGCGTCATCAACGCAACCGGCATCGTGGTGCACACCAACCTCGGCAGGTCACCGCTGGCGGTAGCCGCGGTCGAAGCGGTGGGCGAGGTCGCCCGCGGCTACTCCACGCTCGAGTACGACGTGGATAGCGGCGAACGGGGCAGCCGCCACGTGCACGTCGAGGAGCTCATCTGCCGGCTGACCGGGGCCGAGGCCGCGATGGCCGTCAACAACAACGCCTCGGCCGTGCTGCTGGGTCTCGCCGCGCTCGCGCGCCGCAAGGAAGCGATCGTCTCCCGCGGGCAGCTCGTGGAGATCGGCGGCAGCTTCCGCATACCCGACATCATGCGCGAGAGCGGCGCGAAGATGATCGAGGTGGGCACCACCAACAAGACGCATCTGCGCGACTATGAGAACGCCATCACCGCGCGCACCGGGCTCATCCTCAAGGTGCACTCCAGCAACTACCGCGTGGTGGGCTTCACCGAGGAAGTGCCAGTGGCCGATCTCGTGGCTCTCGGGGCGAAGCACGGCGTCCCGGTGTTCGAGGACCAGGGCTCGGGCGTGCTGATCGATCTTGCGCGCTTCGGCCTGCCGGGAGAGCCCACCGTGGGCGCCTCGATCGCGGCCGGGGCCGATCTCGTGAGTGCCAGCGGCGACAAGCTCCTCGGCGGACCGCAGGCAGGCATCCTCGCCGGCACGGCCGAGGTCATCGCCCGCCTCAAGAAGCACCCGCTCGCGCGCTGCGTGCGTCTCGACAAGATGACGCTTGCGGCGCTCGAGGTCACGCTGCGACTGTATCTGCACGAAGAGCGGCTCTTCGCCCAGGTTCCGACGCTTCGCATGCTCACCATGACCGCCGATGAGGCTGCCCGGCGTGCCGGGGACCTCGCATCCGCGATCCTCGCCGCCTGCGACGACGCCTACGAAGTGGCGACCGCCGCCGATGTATCGCGCGCCGGGGGTGGCGCGCTGCCGATGGAGGACATCCCGACGACGGTGGTGACGGTGACGCCTCGGGAGGGGAGCGCGAACGCGCTCGAGGAGCGACTGCGCCTCGGCGAGCCGGCGGTCATCGCGCGTCTCAAGGACGGCCGCCTGTTGCTCGATCCGCGCACGCTCGATTCGGATGAGGAGCCCGAGGTCGTTGCGGCGCTTGCCCGGGCAGGGCGCCTCGGTACCACGGGCTAGGTGGTGCCGCCGTGGGTCTCGACAACTACGCGTCCCGCTCGCTTGACGAAGTCGAGCTCACTCCCGACGATGCGCGCGCCTTCGAAGAGGCCGGGCTGCACCTGTGCGGTGGCATCTTCTCCGGCGCGGAGTCCTCGTTCAGAGGCAAGATGTACTGGGACCTCGTCTTCCAGGCCACGGGCATCAACATCGGCGAGGATCTCACGCCGAACGAGGTGCGTGAGCTCTCGGCGCTGCTCGACGTGTTCACGCCCGACGAACTCGCTGCGTTCTCGGTGGAGCGCGATGTGGTGAAAGGTCCCCACGACGCGGTGGTCTGCGCAGACCTCCAGCACTTCTTCCGCATCTGCGCGCGACGTGGATTGGGGCTGATCGCGTGGAGCTGATGATGGTCCGGGGCCCGCACGAAGACGCACAGGAGCCGCCGCGATGACCACACCCTCTCTCGTGCTTGGCACCGCCGGGCACATCGATCACGGCAAGTCCACGCTGGTGAAGGCGCTTACGGGCACCGATCCGGACCGCCTGGCCGAGGAAAAGGAACGCGGCATCACCATCGAGCTCGGCTTCGCGCAGCTCGCGCTGTCGGGCGGACGCACGATGGGGGTCGTCGACGTGCCGGGGCACGAGCGGTTCGTCCGCCAGATGGTGGCCGGCGCCACCGGCATCGACGTCGTGCTGCTCGTGGTGGCTGCCGACGACGGCATCATGCCCCAGACGCGCGAGCACCTCGCCATCATCGACCTGCTCGGCATCCCGCGCGGCGTGGTGGCCATCACCAAGGCCGATCTCGCCGATGCCGAGTGGCTCGAACTCGTGGCCGAGGAGGTCCGCGCGCTGCTCGTCGGCACGTCGATCGACGGCGCGCCTGTGGTCTCCGTGAGCGCCAAGAGCGGCGCGGGTCTCCCTGAGCTGCTCGACACGATCGATGAGGTCGCCGCCGAGGCCGAGGCGCGCCACTCCAATCTGCCGCTCCGTCTGCCGGTGGACCGCGTGTTCACCATCGCGGGCGCGGGCACGGTGGTGACCGGTACGCTGTGGAGCGGCGTGGCCAGGCGCGACGACCAGGTGGAGCTCATGCCCAGCGGTAAGCGCGGGCGTGTCCGCTCGGTGCAGATGCACGGTGCCGCCGCCGAGAAAGCCGTCGCCGGCAACCGGGTGGCGCTCAACATCGCGGGACTCGACACCGACGACATCGCCCGTGGCGACATCGTGGCCGAGCCGGGAACGCTCACCGTGACCGACCGCTTCGACGCACGGGTCACGTACCTGGCGAGCGAGTCCAAGCTGCTGGAGAGCGGCACTCGCGTGCACGTGCACCACGGCACGCGCGAGGTGCTCGGCCGCGTGCTGTTCATGGACGCCGAGGCGCTACGGCCCGGCGAGAGCGGCCTGGCGCAACTCCGCCTCGAGGAGCCGCTGTCGCCCCGCTACGACGACCGCTTCATCATCCGCTCGTACTCGCCGATGTGGACGATCGGCGGCGGTGTCGTGCTCGACGTGCTGCCGCCGCGCCGGACCACGCTCAGGCCTCACGAGCGCGAGCTTCTCGATGCGCTCGTTGCCCACGACCTCTCCGGCGCCGCCGTCGGCCTGCTTGCCAGCCGCGCGCTGCCGATGACCTCGGCTCAGGTGGCGGTCGCGATCGGGGTCCCGCGTGCGACCGTGGCCGACGACCTGAACAAAGCGACGCTCGAGCGCCTGAAGGTGGGCGGCGAGACGTACTACGTGACCGCCGAGGCCCAGGGCGCGCTGCTGGAGTCCGCCGAGCGCGAGCTGCTCGCGTTTCACGACGCCAACCCCAACACCACCGGTCTTGGCATCGCCGCACTGCGCGACCGCGTCGACCGTCGTCTCGAGCCGAAGGTCTTCGACGCGCTGCTCGCGCTTGCCGCCGGGCAGGGCAGGGTCGTGCTCGCCGGAGCCGAGGTCCGGCACCCGAAGGCCGCCTCGACCGCGCTTGCCGCCGAGAGCGAGGCCACAGACAAGCTGCTCGCCCTGCTGCGCGAGCAGGCCCTCGCGCCCGCGACCACCGCGGAGCTCGCAGCGCAGGCGGGAGTGGACCCCGGCGTCGCGCGCAAGGTGCTCGGCAGGCTGGCGACAGACGGCGCCGTCGTGCGACTCGGCCCTGACCTGCACTTCGATGCCGCAGCCGTGGAGCGCGCGCGCGGCCAGATCGTCGGCTACCTCACCGAGCATGGGACGATGCTCGCCAAAGACGCACGCGATGTGACCGGCTCGAGCCGCAAGTACGTCGTGCCGCTGCTCGAGTACTTCGACGCACAGGGCGTCACCAGGCGTGACGGCGACACGCGCACGCTCGGCAAGCGCGGCTAACCGGGCTCGGCCCGCGACAGGGTGATGGTGAAGACCGCTCCGCCGTCGGCGCTGTTGGCGGCCCGGACGTCGCCCCCGTGGAGTTCCACGAGCCGCCGCACGATCGCAAGCCCCAGTCCGCTCCCGCCGCCGCCATCATCCCGGCGCGTCTTGCTGCGGTAGAAGCGATCGAAGATGCGCTCGAGTTCCGCAGGCGGGATTCCCGGTCCGTCGTCGGCTACCGAGAGCGCCACCGAGTGGCCCTCAGGCGTGGCCGAGAGCGTGATGCGACCTCCCGGGCCGGTGTGGTACCACGAGTTGCGCACGAGGTTGCCGAGCGCGGCGTCGAGAAGGTCGGGATCGCCGTTCACCCACAGCCGTCCGGAGGCGTCGACGACGAGCATCCGTTCGCCTGCGAGCGCCCGTCCGCGGGCGGCAGCTTCTTCGAGCAGGACAGCGACGTCGAGCGGCTGGAATGGCCGCAGGCCGCTCCCCGACTCGAGCCGGGCGAGGGCGAGGAGGTCCTCCACGAGGCGCTCCATCCGCGCGAGTTCGTCGCGGACCGCTGTCAGGGCCTCGCTCCGGTCCTCGGCAGGCGAGTCATCGGCACAGAGGGTCTCGAGGTTCCCGCGCACGACCGCGAGCGGCGTGCGGAGCTCGTGCGACGCGTCGGCCACGAACCGCCGCTGCTCGCCGAAGGCGGCTTCGAGCCGGTCGAGCATCGCGTTCAAGGAGCGCACGACCGAGCCCACCTCGTCGTCGGGACCGTCGTAGTCCACCCGCTCGGTCAGCGCCGAGTGTGAGATCCGTCCCGCGGTGGCTGCCACCCGGGTCAGCGGTTTGAGCGCAGCGCGCGCGACCCAGTACGAGAGCAGTCCGCCGATGGCGGCCACGGCCAGACCGATCGTGGCAATCGAGCTCCCGAGTTCGTCTCGCAGCGTGAAGACGGGGTCGAGTGCGAGCGCGGCGTGGAAGACGCCGAGAACGGTGCCGTCACCGGCGAGTACAGGTGCGGTGGAGGTCCGGTAGGTGAGTCCTTCGTAGACCACCGTGGTGAAACCGGACGCCACCGGAGCGTCAGGCGCCAGCCAGACTTCTTCGAGCGGCAGGTCGGAGTTGGAGATCACCGTGCCGTTGGTGAGGCGAACGAGCAGGATGGGGGCGAGCACCGAGCCCGGTTGACGAGCGCTCAGGTATCGTCGGGACGTCTCGATGAGCCCGGCGCCGGTCTCGGGCGGGTCCTGCGAGAGCGCCGCCGCGTACGCGCGCGACTCTTCGAGCAGGTCGCGGTCGATGCCGGACTCGAGGTTGCGGGTGACCGCCGCGTAGGAGACCACGGCCACGAGCGCCACGCCCACGGCCAGCGTGCCGGTGGTTGCGAGCGCGACCCGCGCGACCGCAGAGAAGCGTCGTCTACGCCCGGACACGGTAGCCGGCTCCCCGCACGGTCTCGACCACGGATGGTCGGCCCGGTGTGTCGAGCTTGCGGCGCAGGTAGCCGACGTAGACGTCCACGACGTTCGACGCACTCTCGAAGCCGAACCCCCAGACGGCATCGAGGATCTGCTGGCGTGTGAGCACCTGACCCTCGTGGCGCAGGAGGTACTCGAGCAGCGCGTATTCGCGGCTCGGAAGATCGGCCGCAAGGTCCCCTCGCCGTGCGACGCGTGTGCGCGTGTCGAGTGTGAGATCGCCCGCCTCGAGTACGTGGGACGTGCGGTTCCCGTGACGCGAGGCGGCCCGCACGCGGGCGGCCAGCTCGGCGAACTCGAACGGCTTCACCAGGTAGTCGTCCGCGCCGAGGTCGAGCAGCTCCACCTTGTCGTCGATCTCGCCCAGAGCGCTCACGACGATGACGGGCACGTCGGTGTCTGCCGCGCGGATCGCGCAGAGCACCTCGCGTCCGTGGCCGTCGGGGAGTATGAGGTCCAGGATGATGAGGTCGTAGGTGTGGGCGCTCGCCAGAGCGCTGCCCTCGGCGACCGTCGCGGCGTGCTCGATCGTGTGGCCCTCGGCAGACAGGCCGCGTGTGACGAACGATGCGATGCGTGCTTCGTCTTCGACGAGAAGGATCCTCATACGATGCGGCTCCTCGGACGCTCACCGGCCGGTGTCGTGCTGTGAGTCAGAGGATTCCCCGTCAGCCCGATGTGTGGACGCGGCTAGTCGTCATCGTCATCGTCGCCATCATCCTCGTCGTCGTCGTGATCCTCGTCCTCATCGTCGTCATCGTCGTCGTCGTCGCGTGCATCATCGGCATCGTCGTCGGGACTCTCGACGCGCACGGGACGGGTCACCGTCTCGCGGTATTCGTCGCCATCGTCGTCGCCATCGTCGTCATCGTCGTCGGTGATCATCGGGACGTCCGGCACGATCGGATCTGTGGCTACCGGGGTATCCGAGGGCGTGGCCGAGGGATCCACAGCGGTCGCGATCGTCGGCAGATCGCCGTCGGCGGGCATTCCTCCCCCCGAACTCAGTGCGAAGCCCGCCACCGTCACCAACACGGCCGCTACCGTTGCTATTGCGATCGTCGCGATCCTGTCAGGCGTCTTCATCGTCTGCTCCTAGTCGTCGTCGTCATCGTCATCATCCCCACCGTTGTTGTCCGAGTGACACTGCAGGCACGAGTAGGAGCCGTAGCCGCTCGGGTGGCAGGTGGCGCAGGAGAAGCTGCGGTACGTGTGCTCTCCACCCGTGATGCGGGCATGACTGAAGGTGGCGCTACCCCACGACTGGCCGACCGTGTGACACGAGACGCACGTCGTACCGTAGTGATTCGAGGGCGCGCGATGGCATGAGGCGCAGTCGGTCGACTTCGGGTGCGTGAACTTCCACGACGACGCTGGCTGGTGACACGTGGTGCACGTCCCGCTCGCGTGACCCGAGGGTCTGTTGTGGCAGTTGGTGCAGGTGGCCGACGCGCCCGGATGCGTGAAGACGGCGCTCGAGAAGGGTTTGCCGACCGTGTGGCACGTGGCGCACGTCCCCGCGTAGTGGCTGCCGGGCGCGCGATGGCATGAGGCGCAGTCGGTCGACTTCGGGTGCGTGAACTTCCACGACGACGCTGGCTGGTGACACGTGGTGCACGCCCCGCCGGCGTGACCCGAGGGTCTGTTGTGGCAGTTGGTGCAGGTGGCCGATGCGCCCGGATGCGTGAAGACTGCCTTCGCAAACGGCGTTCCCGGTTTGTGGCATGAGTTGCACGTGCCCGCGTAGTGCCTGGCCGGTTTCGTGTGACAGGTCGCGCAGTTCGCTGACGCACCGGGGTGTTTGAACGCGCTGCGGGCGAACGTCGTCCCGGGTGTGTGGCACGCGGAGCACGAGCCGGCGTAGTGCTTCGCCGGACGCGTGTGGCACGAGACGCAGTCGCTGGTTGCCGCGGGGTGCTCGAACGCCCACTCGGGTCCCGGATCGTGGCAACTCGTGCATGCGCCGTCACGGTGCCCGGCAGGTGTCTCGTGGCACGTCGTGCAGTCGGCCTCGCCGCCCGGGTGCCCGAACTCGAAGTCACCGGCGGTGTGGCACGTGTCGCAGGTCGGCGTGTAGTGCTCCTCGGGAGTCTCGTGGCACGTGGCGCAGTCGGTCCTCTCGGGGTGCTCGAACGCCCAGGCTGCGTTGGCCGAGTGGCAGTCGGTGCATGTGGTGGAGACATCCCGGGGCTCATGGCCGGGTTCGTGGCACGAGACGCAGCCGGTGGCTGCCATGTCGTGGCAGTTGGAGCACGTGACGGGCTTGTGAGCAGGGACGTTGGCGTCTCCGGCGCCTACCTCGGCGACGCGAGCGGCCTCCCTGGCGGCCTGCGCGTCGGGGTCGAGTACGCCCGCCTCGGCGAGCGCGGACGCCGTGACGTCGTGCCCGACATCGGCGTGGCAGCTGATGCACGGCTTGCCCGCGCGGTGGGTGTCGTGATCGAAGTCGGGCAGGTCGGAGGCGATCGTACCCTCGTGACAGGCGAGACAGCGCGCGTCGGGTACCTCGGTGGCGTTCATCGGGAAACGCGGTTCGTCGGTGAAGTGCGCGTAGACCTCGCCGAGCGCGGTGACCTTGTGCGCCAGGCGCGCGGCGGTCCCGGCGTCCACGTGGCACTCGATGCACGAGACCTCGCCGTGCGGGCCGTCTTGCCACGCCTCGTAGTAGGGGGTCATCTCGTGGCACGTCGTGCAGAATGATGCCTGGTTGGTGGCCTGCGCCGATGCGACGAACGCGACCGTCAGGACGGTCACGATGACGACGGCCCAGAGGGCGGCGACACGCTTGTTTCGGAGTGCCGAGGCGATGAGGCTTCGCATGTGTGTCCTTGTCCGCGGGATACGCGCCGGTCGCCCACATCATCGGCCGGGCGGATGAGGGGCGCATGAGAGTGGGATGAGGATTCTCTCATCACCAGCCGGGGCAGCGACCCGGTGGCGGGGCGCACTTGCGTCAACCCCGTCCTTTGCGGCTCAATGGGAGGGACGTCGCACGAGCCGCCGCGGTGATCGGGACTCGACCATGCCAGCGCACCAGCCATCCAACGAGTTGCTCGCCGCGGCACTCGCCGAGGAGCGCGACCTGCTCGTGGCGGTCATGGAGAACTCGCCCGAGGCGAGCCTCGTGTATCTCGATCGCGACTTCAACTTCGTGCTCGTCAACTCCACGTATGCGGCGGCGTGCGGCACGACGCGAGAGCACCTCATCGGCCGAAACCATTTCGAGATGTTTCCCAATGCGGAGAATGAAGAGATCTTCCGGCGCGCGCGGGACACGAAACAGCCGATGGAGTTCCGCGCCAAGCCGTTCGTCTTCGAGGATCAGCCCTGGCGGGGCGTGACGTACTGGGACTGGACGCTCACGCCGCTTGTCGACGCCGATGCCGAGGTGCGCGGCTTCGTGTTCTCGCTCGTCGACGTGACCGAGCGGGAGCGGCGCCAGCAGCTTTCCGACTCGCTCAGCGCGCTCGACGTGATCATCCACTCCACGCTCGACATCGAAGAGACGCTCGAGCGGGTTACCGCCGATGCAGCGCGGGCGGTCGGCTGTGAGTCGGCCGGTATCGTGTTCCGCGACGGGGACCGGTGGAGGGCAGAGTACCTGGACCCGATCCTGCAGGAGAGCGCCGGTGGCCGCTGGTTTTCCGCCGAGGAGGTCCCGGTCGCCGAGGCTGCAGCCGCCATGCGCGCGGTCGTGGCGATCGACGACGTGGCCGCCGCCGAGCCACACATTCGCGCGTCGCTCGAGCCGTTCGGCGTGAAGAGCATCCTGAACGTGCCGCTGTTCGTGGGTGGCGAGGTCGTCGGGGCACTCGGGCTCCACTACCACACAGAGCCCATCGGCTTCGCGGCGCCGGTGGTGGAGTTTGCGACGAGGGTCGGCACCTCGCTGTCGCTGGCGCTGTCCAACGCCCGGCTCTACGAGCAGCAGCGGGGCGCGGGCTTCTATTCTGATGCGCTCAACCGGACGCTCACGGCGTTCATCTCCACCCTCGATCCGGACGAGATTCTCGAGCGTGTCGTGGAGGAGTCGGCGGCAGCAGTGGGGGCCGACTATTCGGTCATATCGGTGGTTGAGGATGGCCAGTGGGTGGTCAAGAACCACTTCGGCAGCGGAGGTGAGGTGCGGGTCGGGGTGCGGGACCCCTATCTCGAGCGCCCAGTGATCGTGAGTGCGGCCGAGAGCTGCGAGATCCAGCTCGTTTCGGACGCGATGGCCGATCCGCGCACCAACAAGGCGATCATGCGTGCGTTCGACGTGGGCGCGTTCGCGGCCGTCCCGCTCCTGTTGCGCGGCAGCGCGATCGGCGTGCTCGAACTTGTCTACGACGAGCGGACGACGTTTGATGAGGCGCGCATCGTCTTTCTCGGCAAGCTCATGGTCACCGCCTCGCTCGCGCTCGAGCAGGCGCGGGCCTTCGAGCACGAGCACCGGGTCGCCGACACCCTGCAAGAGGCGCTCATCGTGCTCCCCGAGCGCGTGCCCGGCATCGAGTTCGCGCACTCGTACCAGTCCGCGAGCGACTTAAGCCGCGTCGGCGGCGACTTCTACGATCTGTTCGAGCTCGACCACGGTCTTATCGGCATCACCGTCGGCGACATCTCGGGCAAGGGACTGGACGCGGCGGTACTCACGTCGCTCGTCAAGAACACCATCCGGGCCAAGGCCACCGAGAAGGGCACGACGCCGGCCGACGCGCTGCGCCTGGCCAACACCGTGCTGTACCGCGGTTCGGACCCCGCCACGTTCGTGACCGTGTTCTTCGGCATCCTCGATTCGAGGGACGGGCGGATGGTGTACTGCAACGCGGGACACACGGCGGCTGCGGTGGTTCGAGGTAGTGGGGAGGTTGGTGTCCTACCCTCGAACTCGGCGCTGGCGGGGGCGTTCCTCGACGTGGAGTTCACCGATTCCGTGGTGGTGCTCAGCCCCGACGACCAACTGTTCCTCTATACCGACGGGCTCATCGAGGCCCGATCGGACGGTGTGCAGTACGGCGAGGAGCGACTGCTCGGCCTGCTTGCCGAGCTGGCGGGCGCCACGTCCGCCGATACGGTGCGGCGCGCGGTCGAGGCCGCGGTCGCGTTTGCCGGTGCGCGCCTCAGCGACGACGTCGCGGTCCTCGCGCTTCGGTGGACCGGGGCTCAGTCGGCGGTCTCGGGGCAACAGAAGCTCCACCTCGGCTAGGCTCCCGGTCTAAGGATTTGCCATTCTGCGCCCGCACCAGGACAATCCCCCGTGGAGGCGGATGGGTCCTGGTGGGCTCCGCGGTCTTCAAAACCGACGTGGGGCGTGAAGAGCGTCCCGGGTGTGTTCGATTCGCACACGCCTCCGCCAGTGCGAATAGCCGCTGCAGCGATGCGGTGGAGCAGAGGAGCGGGGGGGGGGGGGGGG
>JAXMLJ010000010.1:0-5224 GCA_034368805.1 Coriobacteriia bacterium | reverse complement strand
TGGTGGCGCGCACCTGATGCGGGCTCACGCGCAGGCCGGCGCTGGCGGAGTAGAGCTTGCCGATGACATCGTCGCTGCCGCCGCGAGACTCCTCGATGGCGGACATCTCGTCGAGCCCGAAGCCGAAGACCACGCGGTATGCGTGCGCGCTCACGCCGCGAACGAGCGATGCGGCGAGATCGGGCCGCGCGGGGCCGGAAAGTGCGCGGACCTTCACGTCACCGCCGCGCACGCCCTCGGTGCGCTCGATGACCCAGCTCCCGCTCTCGTCCTCGAAGACGAGCCGCCCGACACGCTTACCGCCGGGCACGGCGTAGCCGGCCTCCTTGTCGCGGAGTGTCGGGAAGCCGTAGAGCACGTGGCGCACGAGTGAGATGAACGTGGACTTGCCCGCCTCGTTGGGCCCGTGGGCGACCGTCAGGCCGTCACCCAGCTTGCCGAGCGTGGCATCGACAAGCGCGCCGTAGGAGACCGCCTCAGCACGCCGGAGCCTCATGACTCCTCCCCAGCCAGCAGACGATCGAGCGCACGGTCACGTGCGCGCTCGAGAAGCGACACCGCGTCTGTCTGCGGAGCCTCGCGACGGTCGAGCGTGGCGGCCACCGGCGCCGTCACCTCGTCCAGCAGTCCGGCGAGTGCCGCCTCGTCGGCCGCAAGGGCGTCCGACAGGCGCATGAGGTCGCCGGCGAGGTCCTCGGCGTCCCGCAGCGCATCAAGATCGATGGCGGGGCGCGTGCGATCGGCAATGCGGTCCACCCACACCCACGGCTCGCGGTCGAGCGCATCGGCGCGCACGTCGGCGAGCAGGTCACGCAGCGCTCCCGGGCGCGCGAGCGCCGCGTGGGCCTCCGAGCGACCGGCGAGCTCGAGGCGCACGACGAGCGGGAGCTCCCCGGCATCTCGCTCTGCCCCGGCGATGGCCGCTACGATCGCGGCGCGGAGTTCGTCTACGGTGCCGAGCGCGGAGACGTCGAGCGACAGCGCGTCCCACACGACCCGTGCGGTGGGGACGAACTCGGATGAGATCCCCGCCGGCGAAGCCGTGACCAGCCGGCATCCGCGGATCCCCGACTCGTTGGGCTGGAGGCCCTGCGTGCACCCGGCATACACGATCGCCGGGTCTTCCGAGAGCACCTCGGGCTTGTGGATGTGCCCGAGCGCCCAGTAGTCCATGCGGGCCGCGCGCAGGTCGTCCAGGCTGCACGGCGCGTACGGCTCGTGGCCGGGCCGCCCGCCGACGTTGGCGTGAAGCACGCCGATGGCGATCGCGTCGTCGGGCGCGCGCGAGAAGCCGAGTGCGAGGTTCCCGGTCTCGGCAGCGGTGCGGAACGACTGGCCGTACAGCGCGCAGACCGGCGCTCCGTCGCGCTCGAAGACGACCCGCTCGACCTCGGCGGAGGAGAAGACGTGCACCTCGGGCGGCAGCTCGAGGTCAAAGGAGCGCGACGACGCGGGATCATGGTTGCCGTGCGCGAGGAAGACGCGGATGCCGGCCCCGGCAAGGCGCACGCACGCGTCGCGGAAGGCGAACTCAGCCTGGAGTGACTTGCTCGCGCTGTTGTAGATGTCGCCGGCCAGAACGAGGAAGTCCACGCGCTCCTCCACGCACAGCGACACAACGGCGTCGAGCGCCTCGTACGTGGAGGCCACGAGCGCGTCTCGCACGCGCGCGTCGGTCGCGTCCACACCCTTGAACGGGGCGTCGAGGTGCAGGTCGGCGGCGTGCACGAAGCGGACGGTGTCGGTCACGGCCCCTCCCGGAGCGTCGGCATCGTGCACAGTGTAGCGCGCGGGTCTGACACCGGGCGAAGCCCGCTAGCGCTCGTAGACGACCCCGGGCGTCAGGTGACACGGGCCGATGCACGTACCACCGGCGCCGACGCGCTCGAAGTCGATCGCGTCGCGCACGAGCGCCTCGTTGTCCGGGGAGCCGTGACTCGCGTGGCACGATGCGCAGCCGAAGCCGCCGTCACGCACGTGCAGCGCGTGGAGCGCGCCCGCGTCCGCGTCCCAGAAGAAGCTCCCGGTGGCCGAGGTCGTGTCCTGCGAGGCCTCGTAGTAGACCTCGTACTTGTGGCAGTCGTAACACAGCATCGCGTCCTGGAACGGCACGGTGCCGAGGTACGGCGACTTCAGGATCGGCGCCTCACTCGACGCGTGCGGCCCGGCGACGGCCGGCGTGGAGCCCGCCACCGCGTGGCAGTCGATGTAGTAGAGCACCGAGTCGTTGTCCCAGTCACCGACGAACGTGCCGGCGTTGATGGTGGTGGCAACCGACTGCTCGACCGCGTGCACGCTGGCGTTGGTCACAGCGAAGTCTGCCGAGATGTCGGCCGAGCCCTCGAGCCCGGCGGCATCCTGGTAGGCCGAGTGGCACGCGTAGCACAGCTCGTACTCGCGTGCGATCGGCTCGGCGGGCGCGTGCGCAGCCGTGGCGCCGAACGTGCCGAGGATGCGGCCGTACGCCGCGGGCGCCGCGGCAACGGTGGACGTGGCCTCGTGCGCGTTGTGGCAGTCGGCGCACTCGACGTGGCGCACGAACGGCGCGGTCTCGGTGGAGACATGTGTGTCCGCAACCGCACCGGCCGAATGCCGCGAGGGGCCGACGCCGCCGAGGTCGGCGATCGCAAGCGAGGGGGCGGCGCCCGCGCGCTCCACACCGCCGGCGCGAAGCGTCTGCGTGCTGGCGGGGGCAAACGCGTCGAGCGTGCCGTTGTGCTGGAAGACCTGCACGCTCGGCGCCATGGCATCGATCGGATCGCGACTCCAGAAGCCGCCGTTGCCGACGACGAGTTCGTCGCGGCCGTCGCCATCGATATCGCCTCCGGCAAGCGAGCCGGTGCTGTAGCCGAGGCCGGTGTCGTAGCGCAGCGGAGTGTCGAGTCCGCTGCCGGGAAGCTGCGTGAAGACGTTGATCGAGCTCATGAGGTCGGCGCCGCCGTTTACGGCCACCGAGACCTGCGCCCGCCCGGGCGTCGCGTCCGGCAACACCTCGTGGACGAGCGTGGCCCACGCGCGCGCACCCGCAGCGGCATCCACCGCGTAGCTGTCCAGTTCAGCCCCGGCTGCGTTGTAGACCGTCAGGTTGTCGGCCGCCTCGTCGGCGTTGGCCACAACGATCTCCTGCCCGCCAGCTGCATCGGCGTCGCCGATGCTCGGACCGCGCACGCCAGCCTTGGCGGTAAACGTCGTCGTGACGACGAGCGAACCGCTGCTACCGTCGATCACGTGGATCTCCGGCGCGTCGGCGTCGGTGACCACGATCTCGGTGAGCGGATCGGCGTCGAGGTTGCCCACGGCAAGCCCCGTGATGTCGGCGCCGAGGCCGGCCAGCGTGTCGACCAGCGTGAACTCGGCGGCGAGGATGTCCCAGCGCAGCGCATAGAGCGTGCCCGAGTCGGCGTCCACGAGGATGACCTCGGGCAGGTCGTCGAGGTCGGTCAGCACGTCGGCTACGGCCACGTACTCGGCGGTCACGCCCGCGAGCGAGCCATCGATACCGGCAAGCGCCACCGTGCCGGGGCCGAAGTACGAGGTCAGGCCCTTGAGCGGGTCCTGGATGAAGACGGTGATCTGCGCGGCGTCGGGGTCAGCCACCACAACGTCGGCGCCCTCCTGGCCGTCGATGTCGCCGACCGCCATCGCGCCGGTGAGGTCCGCGGGCTCGTAGAAGCGCGGGCCAACGATCGTGCGCGGCACGGTCGCGGTGGCCTCGGTGCCCCACACGGCCACGGCGCCAAACGCCGACGTGGTGGTCTCGGGCGAGAACGCCGCCACGAGCTCGAGATCGGCGGCCGCGTCGGCCGGGTACTGGAGCGTGGCAAGGTCGGTGGCCGCGGGGCCGTCGACCTCATGGCAGGTCAGGCAGAGCGCCGAACCCTCGACCTCGAGCAGCGTCGGGATCGGTGCGCCGCTGCCGTCGTCACGGCCCATCGGCGCGTGACAGACCTGGCACTCGCCCACCAGCCGCTCGGCGTCCTCGGCGGGCCACTCGCCCGGGATGGTCGTCAGCACGGAGGACGCAGCGTGCGCCGAGAGCGTGTAGCTCGTCTCGCCCGAGTACGTGCCGCGCACGTCCTCGTGGCAGGTGAGGCACAGCGTCCGGTCGTTTGCGGTGATCGTCGCGGTCGCCGTGACCGAAGGAGAGGTTATCTGCGAGACGATGAGCGGCGCGATCGCCGAGCCGTGACCTACGTGGCAGATAGTGCAGCGGATCTTGGTGCCGTTGGCGGGATCGGGCAGCTTCGCATAGTGCGCGGTCTGCTCGTAGATCTCCACGCCGTCGAAGCGGCTGGCCTCACGGACCGTGTGACACGTGCCGCAGTACGCCGAGTCCTGGAACACGAGGTCGCCCGCATCGGTGCGCGAGCGGAGCAGCGACGGGTACGGCGTGTCGGTGGTGACTTTGTCGGTCCCGTGCGCGTCGTGGCAGCTGCTGCAGTACTTGACCGAGGGGCCGAAGGGGCTCGCGACCGGCGCAAGCGTGTGCACCGACGTCTCCTCGAACGACGCACCCACCGGCGTTCCGCTGCCGAGCGCGTCCACGCCGTGGCAGACGTAACACAGCGCGGTGTCGCCGGTAGCCGAGGGAACCGCCAGGCCAAGTGCCGAGCTGGTCATCTCCCAGCTGTCGGCATCCACGCGGCCGAAGTCGCCGGGGGCGGTGTGCGCGCGGTGGCACATCGCGCAGGTGTCGGGGGTGGTTCCGGTGGCGACATGGGGGACCTCGGCGAACGCGATTGCGGGGATAGCAAGAATGAGCGCGCATGCAAGTGCGACGCCCGAGAGTGCCTTCGTCGGGCTGACTCCCTTACCCCGGATCATGTCACCGTCCCGATGTCGAAATCGCAGCTCCGCCGGACACGCCGGTCGCGGGGCCGCAGTACCCCTCACGACAGTATACGACGCTCACCCCCCGGATTCATCTATTTGCACAAGAATGCGGTCACAAGAAGCAGGCCGGGGCACCGCACGCTCGCAGCACCCCGGCCTCGTGGCTACTTGAGTGCGTTCACCACGGCCGTCGCCACCGCCGTGCTCACCGCGCCCGTGCCGCCTAAGATGCGCGCCTCGGAGATCATGTCCTTGTTGGCCGTGAGGGCAAGCCGCACGCCTTCGTACAGACTCGCCGAGGGGGTCAGCACCATGACCGAGCCGGCACGTCCCTGCAGCACGCCGCCGGCAAGGGCGTCGGGGAAGTTCGCGCCGGTGGCAATCGCCACCT
>JAXMLJ010000009.1:0-10191 GCA_034368805.1 Coriobacteriia bacterium | reverse complement strand
CTCGGGGATGATGCGGCCGACCCCCGCTTCATCGAGACCGTGCGCGGCGTGGGCTATCGCGCGATACGTGAGGGCGCATGACGATGGGTGCCGGGGTCGGGCGGGCGCGCATGACGGTCATGCGCCGCACGCGGCTTGCGGTCGCGGGCGTCGCCATAGCGTCCGTCCTGCTGCTCGCCGGCGTGGTGTATACGGCCTGGTTGCAGCACACCGAGGCGGTTCGCACGACGGAACTCGCGCGCCAGGTCTCGGCGATCGCAGCGGGCCTTGCGGCAGGTGACCCGCTCGATCTTTCCGATACCTCTCCGCTGGAGGGGCTACGCGCTGAGATATTCGAGGTCGAGGCACGCCTGATCGGTACCCACCTCGTGCTGACCGACGCCGAAGGCGTGGTGCGCCACTCCTCGACGTTCGAGGGGACGCTCGAGCGTTACGACATCGAGCGACTGACCGGTCCCGCGGATGTGCGCGGCGTGCGCACGGGAACGGCGCCTGTGGCCGGTGCCGGCCGGGTGATCATCGTGGCTGCGCCCGTCCCGGGTGTCGTCTCCGACGGCTATCTCGTCGCGGTCCAGCCGATACGGGAGCTGGCCGCTGCCCGGCGCGGCGGAGGACTCATCCTCGTCGCCGTCACGCTCGTCGTCGTTGCGGTGGCCTGGCTGGCCGGCGGCATCGTCGCCCATCGGATCACCGCGCCGCTCGTCCGGTTGCGGGAGGGCGCCGAGGCGATCGCGGGAGGCTCGTGGGGTCTCCAGGTGGCCGTCGAGGGCGACGAGGAGGTGACGGCTCTCGCGACCGCATTCAACACCATGTCCTCACGTGTGGATGCGGCGTACACAGCGCAGCGTGAGTTCGTCGGCGATGTATCGCACGAGCTGCGGACACCGATCACGTCCATCCAGGGGTTCGCGGGAGCGCTGCTCGACGACCTTGCGTCTGACGATGAACAGCGCGAGCGCTTCGCGCGGATCATCCGCGAGGAGTCGGGGCGGCTGATGGAGCTCACGGGCACCCTGCTCGCGCTTGCGGATCTCGATTCGGGACGAGTCCGGCTCGCTTCCGTGCCGGTGGACACGGTGGCGCTCGCCGAGGCGCTTGCCTCCCGCCACGAGATGGTCGCGCACCATCGACAGGTGACGCTCGACATCGGTGACCTCGCCGCGGGCGGACGCCCCGTGGCGGACGACCTCCGGCTGCTGCAGGTCGCATCCGCGCTCGTGGCCAATGCCATCACGCATGCGCCGCCGGATAGCACGGTGCGGGTGCGCAGCTGCGTGCGTGGTGGACGGTGGTGTCTTGAAGTCGACGACGCCGGCCTGGGGGTCCCGGAACACGAGCGCGACCGGGTGTTCGAACGGTTCGTCCGGCTCGACGCCAGCAGGTCGGCCGTCAGCGGCGGTTCCGGGCTTGGCCTGGCGATCTGTCGGCGTCTTGTCGAGTTGATGGGCGGAACGATAGCTGCGGAGACTTCCGGTCTCGGCGGGGCCCGTTTCGTGGTGTGTCTCGATCGTGCGCCAGAAGAAGACCCGCTCGGAGGGGTCAACCGCATCTCAACGGGTGCTCCATAATGAGACAATGTGAGGCGTCGATAGTGTAGGTGTGCGCAGATGACATGCGCGCATCGGCAGGACGACGATCGGTAGGGTGATCAGGATGCACAGGACGGCCAGGCACATCCGCAGTTCGCTGCTCGTTGCGGTGCTCATAGCAGTTCTGCTCGTTCCCGCGCTCGCGTTCGGTGCACAGGGATCGGGGCAGGCGGGGAGCGTCGACAGCGGCTCGGCCGGCACGGGTACCGGTACCGCACAGCAGTCTGGTTCGACCGGAGACTCGGCACAGGCCGCCGACGCCGCCATCGCCCAGTTGAGGGCGAGGATCGGCTATGCGCTTCAGAAGCGTGCGCGCCGCTTTGACACTGCCACCGCGGCGCTCGAGCGCCAGCGGACGAGACTCATGACGCTCGCGGACAAGCTCGAGCAGCTCGGCGGAGACGTGTCGCAGGTTCGGACCCGGCTGCGCGAGTGCGAGCAGCTGCTCGTCCAGGCGCGCGAACAGGAGCAGACCGCCACTCGGCTTATGCGGCGGATCGCCGATGAGCAGGATCGCTCCGGTGCGTTCGTGCGGGCCCGCACTCAGGCCCGTGAAGCAGTCCAGACGATGAGCCAGGCTCGGACCCGGCTTCGTGTTGCGGCCGACCTCCTCGAGGATATCGCCGAGGACATCGGCGAAGGGGGCGAGACCGGGTGAGGCGACTGCCCGCGATCGCGCTCATCATCGCGATACTGATGGTGGGTGCGGTCGGATGCGGTGGACCCGACGACATGGATGATGCGACCTCGGGCGACGAGGTCGCATCATCTGTGGTCGGCACCCTCTCACCCGATGCGGAGGCCACACCGGGTGACGTGACGTCTTCGGACCCGGACTCCGCCGATGGCTCCGGCTCCACGGGAGGCACCTCGGACACATCCGCGGGCGGCTCGGAAGCGAGCGCCGCCGACACGTCGGCGGTCCTGCGTGAGCTCGACGCGGTTCGTCGTGAGCTCGACGCGATCTCGCTTCCCGACGACACGGACTTCAGCGACATCGAGGCGGCGTTGCAGTAGGTCTACAGGTACTGCCAAACGTCGTCGATCCCCGCGTCGGTCGCCGGGATACACTCGACGATGCCGTGGTCGAACGTCCCCGTCTCGGGATTCACGAGTCGCAGATCCACTGTCTCGGGCTCCTTGAGCCACGACCCGTCGGCGGCGATCACGCGCTTGACGCGCGGCCGGAGCAAGTCGTCCTTGTTGACACGGAAGACGATCGCCTTCGAGCCGTCGTCGAGGGTGACGACTGCGCCCATCGGGTAGATGCCGAGCATCGCCACGAGTACCTTGGTGATGCTCGGGTCGTACGCCTTGTTGCGGCCCTGCATGAGCACGGCAAGCGCCTTGTCCGGTCGGATCTCGCGCCGGAACGGCCGGCGCGTCGTCATGGCGTCGTACGCATCGCACAGCGCTACGATCTTGGAGAACAGGTGTTGCTCCTGTGGCCCCGCCGCCTTGGGGTATCCCTGCAGGTCGTGGCGCTGATGGTGCTCGTAGGCGACCACCATGGGCATCTGATCGACGAGCTGGATGCGCTTGAGCAGGTCGGCGCCCTCGGTCGTGTGGCTCTTCACGATCTGCCACTCATCGGCTGTGAGCGGCCCTTCCTTGCCGAGGATGTCCTCGGGGATGCGCACTTTCCCGAGGTCGTACAGCAGCGCCGAGAGGCCGAGCGACTTGAGCGACTCGGCATCCAGGCCCAAGGACGCGCCGAGTGAGATCGACAGGATGCACACGTTGATCGAATGGTTGAGCGTGTAGTCGTCATGACCCTTGATCGCGGTCAGACCGAGGATGGCTGCCGGGTCCTTGAACAGCGTGTCGAGCAACGAGCTCACCATGTGCTGGAGCGGCTCGACCTCGAAGACCCTGCCGAGTTTGGCCTGCGTCTCGACATCGCGCATGAGCTCGATGCCGCGGTCGTAGGTTTCACGGCCCTGGGCTTTGTTCTCCCGCTCCTCTTCCTCGCGTACCGCGTCATCGAGGTCGGTCGTCTCGGCCACGGCGACGCTTGCGGCACCGCGATGCCGGAGGAACGCCGCAGACTGCTCGATGCTCGCGATGTCGGGGGTGTTGAGGAGTTCGGTCACCGCGGCTGCGTCCGCCGCGCCGAAGCCGGGCCCGAACGTGACCGCTGAGATGCCGCGAGCCAGAAGGTCGACCACGAGCTTGCGGTACGTGACGCTCTCCTCCGGAAGCACCTGGTTCTCGATGAACAGCGTCGCTTTGTAGACGTTGATGGTAACGTCCTCGAAGCCGATCTCGAAGATCGCTGCGACGGCGGCGGTGAGGTCCTGGACGGACTGAACGGCGAGCGGGTGGCTCGCCGGGTAGAGTGCAGCGTTGTTCTGGGCGACGGCGAGCGCTCTGGCGAGGTCGCGGGCCTTCTCGAGACGCTTTGGCGTCGCGAACGGTGCGCGTGTCGCTGGCGCGGCCAGGGTGGCCATCTCCTCGGCAGACTCGAGTCGGTCGTCGTGTGAGGTGTCCGTCACTGCTGGTTCCCCCTTAAGTCAGCGCGATCCCCGCGCCGCAGCGTCTCGAGGATCCGTCGGGCCAGGTAGCGCAGCTCCCTGTTCTTCTTGCCGATCGCCACCGGCCGGTGCGCGAGTCTCTCGAGCACCGGTATCGCCTGTGGTGAGTCTAGCGCTTCCAGGCTCTTTAAGACTTCTTTCTTCAGCTCGTAGTTCCTCTCGAACAGGTTCACGACAGCGATGATTCTGAGCAGCGCAGGCACGGCGTCGGTAAGCCCCGCCCGACCGATCTCGCGGGCTGCGAGTCTGCGCGTCTCGGGATCCCAGTGTCCGAGGGCCTTTTGCAGGATGGCAGCGCTGTCGGGGCCGGGGTTCGCGCCGAGGGCGACGATCGCCGCCTGCCGGACGCGACTGTCGAGGTGCTCGAGCGCCACGGCGATCGTCGGCAGTAGCCGTCGCGCGCCCGTCGCCCCAAGCATGTCGATCGCCGAGGCGGCCAGCGCCGGATCTCCCGTTCGGAGCGTCCTGCCGACGACGGCGGCGACCGGTTCGGCCATCGACACGATAACCGGCATGAGGTGTTCGCGGCGGTCGGCCGGAGCATCGAGGTAGCCGCTCACGAGTGCCTCGGCGCCGGCAGCGCCCGCCGCCTCGAGCAGCGTGCGCGCGCTGCCGAGCATCGGGTCCTCGGTGAGCCTGCGAACGCACTCGCGCAAGATGTCGGGCGAGCCCAGCACCTTCCGGGCCGCCTGGATCGCCGGCGCGAGCGCGGGATCGGACGAGAGCTCCGAGAGTAGCCCGGCGGCCTCCGAGACCTCATCGAAGGCGCCGACGTCTACCGCGTTTCCCAGCGCATCGGTGACCGCCCGGATCGAGTCTTCTGTGGGGCGCTCGCGCGCGACGCTCACGATCGTGGCGAGTCCCCGGGCGGCGGCGCTGCGTGGAGTCGAGGCCGCGACGAGGGTGCCGATGTGGGCGAGGTCCTCTTCATCGGCGCGCGCTACTTCGCGCGAGATCTCTTCGGCGTCGGCCTCCGGAGGGACGCCTCGGGCAAGGTCCTCGCGAAACGTCGGCTTGAGCAGTATCGCGAGTTCGTTGAAGATCTCGGGCGGCAATTCGATCTCCCGGAGCAGCGTCTCGGGTTGGCGGGCCATCATCTGCGCGGTGAGGCGCAGGAGGCGCGCCAGGGCCGCGGGCTGCATGTGGCCGATGATGTCCAGCACCGAGTCCATGAGTCGCCCGTCAGCGTCGACGGTCAGCGCGTTGCTGAGCAGGTCGACGCGGGTCGCTTCATCGAGGTGGAGCAGCGCCTCGGCGCATCGGCGCATCGCGAGATCCTGCGCCGCACTCTCCAGACGGCCGATCGCCTCGGCGGCGATGTCGGTGGACTGCGATCCCGCGAGTGCATCCTGCTGCCAGGTCGCGGCGGCGAGTGTGAGTTCGCGCGCTATCTCCTCAAGCGGCGCGCCGGTCAGATCGAGCCCGAGCAGTCCCGCCTCGGTGGATGCCCTGAGGGTCACTTCCACCACGGCGATCGCGCGGACATCGGCGCCGAGCAGCGCCGAGCGGACTCCGCCGGACGCACGCATCGCTCGTGCGTCGCCGCCGATGATCTCAAGCAGGCTTGCGACTTCGTGGTCCGTGACGCCGGGCGCTACGATCAGCTGCCCGACCTGAAGCGCATGCAGCGTCTCGGCAAGGGCTGCAACCTGCGGCAGCCCCTCTCCGACGGTCGTCTCGGCCACCACGAACCGTGCGCGGTCCACGTGGTACTGAACCGTGCCGTGTGACGCGGTGACGGCGGCCGAGCGGGCGACGACGCGTCCGACGGCCTCGAGCCGAAGCGGACTCGTCGGCGGGTAGAGACGAGCGGCTGCCGCGGCCCCTGCGATCATGCGCAGGAGTCCCTCGGCTTCTGTGGCCAGACCGCCGCCCGGGCGCTCCACTCGCGCCTCCTTCTCGTTCTTGCTCCTTCTCTCCTCTATCGGCAGCACTGCGCTCCGGGCGCATGCCCGATACCGGAGAGATTTGCCCGATACTCCTCTGGTACCTATATCCTAGCGAGTAATGACGCAACCCGGAGGAATCAGTGGCGCTGCGGAGTGACGCATACTACCGGGGCCTCGTGGAGGCCGAACTGCGTGCGGCCGGACACACCGAGCCGCCCGTCTCGCCGACGGCGGTGGCCACGCATCTCGGCGTGCCGGTTCGCACGCTGCCGCTGCCGCCGTGGTTCACCGCCGCCCTGGTCTACGAGGACGGCATGCCCGCGATCCTTCTCAACCCGACGCGGCCGGAGGATGTGCGGCGGCGCGCACTCGGCCACCTTCTCGGCCATCTGCTCCTCGTCCTGGACGATCCGACGGCGACGTATCCGCGCGCCACGGGGGACGTGCATCGCGAGGCCGACATCATGGCCGAGGAGTTCGAGACTCCCGGTTACCTCGTGCGCGACCAGGCGCAGAAGTGGTTCAACGACTACCGCTATCTTGCCGGACTGTTTGGCGTGACCGAGGAGAGGATGTTCGCGACGATGCAGGAACTCGGGCTCATCAAGACCCGGGGGGTCATCTGGGACTACTGAGGGAGCTGTCGGGGGAGCCTGCTATCATCGGGTGTGACTCAGATCCTGTGGCGTGGACCGTTCGGGAGGACTCATGCGCACGACCTACGCGGTCGGTGTTGACGTCGGTGGCACGCGGATCGCCGCCGGCCTGGTGGAGCGAAAAGGCCGGATGCTCAAAGAGGTTCGGACGCTCACACCGGCCGAGGCGGGACCGTTCGCCATCGTCGATGCGATCATCGAGCTGATCACGGAGGTCACTGCCGGGGTCCATCCGGGCGAGATCGCCGGCATCGGGGTCGGGCTGCCGGCACAGATCGATTTCCTCAAGCAGACGGTGGAGTTCTGCACCAACCTGCCGCTCGCCGGGGTCGACATGCGGTCACTGATCATGTCGCGGGTGCGCCACCCGGTCGCCATAGACAACGACGGCAACTGCGCGGGCATCGGCGAGAGCCGCTTCGGGGCAGCCAAGGGCGTGCGGGACTTCGTGATGATCACGCTGGGTACCGGTGTCGGAGGCGCGCTGTTCTTCAACGGCGAGCCGTATCGCGGCTCGCGTGGGCTCGCCGCAGAGATCGGCCATATGGTCGTTCGGCTCGACGGCCCGCCATGCCCGTGCGGCGGCAAGGGACACATCGAGTCGTACATGGGCCGCCCGGCGATCGCCGCAGCGGGAAGGGCCGCCGCCGCCGAGTACCGGGGCCGTGCGATCCGCGAGCAGGCTGGCGGCAACGACGAGCGTGTGACCGCCGAGGACGTCATCAACGCGGCGCTCAAGGGCGATGAGATCGCGCGCCAGATCCTGCTGGACGCCGGCGAGGTGCTCGGCGAGGCGCTTGTGGGGATCGTGAATCTGCTCAACCCGAGGCTGATCGTCGTTGGCGGTGGTGTCGGCGAATCGTGCGCCTTCCTCGTCGAGAGAGCCGCCGAGGTCATCGACCGCAACGCGCTCGCCGGGCGCCGTGACGTCCGGGTCGCGCAGGCCGAGCTCGGCAACGACGCGGGCGCGCTCGGCGCCGCGGCCCTCGCCTTCGACGAGCACGACTCGCGAGAAGGGCTTCACCGATGAGCGCGACCGTCTACTTCGCACCGATGCGCTCCGCCATGAAGCGGAGCATGGTCACGCGTGCCGGTGCGCTCCTTTCGCGCGCGGGTCTGTCCGACGCGGTGGCCGATGGTGACCTTGTCGCCGTCAAGCTGCACTTCGGTGAGCAGGGCAACACCGGGTTCGTGAACCCCGTCTACCTGCGCGAAGTCGTTCGGCGTGTCCGCGCGGCCGGCGGTAAGCCGTTCCTGACCGATGCGAACACCCTCTACCGCGGCGAGCGCGCCAACGCCGTGGACCACCTTGCCTGTGCGCTCCACAACGGCTTCGCGTATGCCACCGTTGACGCTCCGCTGATCATCGCCGACGGACTCGACGGCCGGGAGGCGGTAGACGTGCCGGTCGACGGCACGCATTTCGACACCGTCCGCATCGGCTCGGCGGCCGTGCATGCCGATGCGATGGTCGTCGTCACGCACGTGAAAGGCCACGAGGCCACCGGTTTCGGCGGGGCGCTCAAGAACGTCGGCATGGGACTCGGCTGCCGTTCGGCCAAGCAGCGCATGCATGCCGACTTCCGTCCCGAGGTGACCGCCGAGACGTGTACCGGATGTGGGCGGTGCGTGGCGTGGTGTCCGGTGAGCGCCATCGTCCTCGGCCCCGATCGCGTGGCGGCGGTCGACTATGAGACGTGTTACGGGTGCGGGGAGTGCGTGGCTGCGTGCCCGTACGGGGCGATCGCCACCCAGTGGAAGACCGACGCCACCATGATCCAGGAGAAGATCGTGGAGCATGTCGCCGGCGCGCTGGCGGGCAAGGAGGGCAAGGTCGTGTACCTCTCGTTCGTCACGGCTGTCTCGCCAGACTGCGACTGCTGGTCGTTCTCCGACGCGCCGATCGTTCCGGACCTCGGCGTCTTAGCCTCGACCGATATCGTGGCCATCGAGCAGGCGGCGTACGACCTCGTCACCGGCGCTGTCGGGTTGACGGGTTCGCGGGGCGAAGGAATGGCCGCCGGCGACGACAAGTTCAGGGCGATCACCGGTGTGGACGGTACGCGCGCCATCGTGTATGCGGAGGAGATGGGCCTGGGAACGCGCGAGTACGAGCTCGTGACGGTCGACTAGGCTGGCGCGGGGAGCGCCAGTCTGACGAACAGGAGTGAGCGTGGACTACTTCGACGTACTGAAGAAAGCGTGGACCATCACATGGCGCTACAAGGCGCTGTGGGTGCTTGGCCTGTTCGCTGGAGCCGCGAGCGGCGGGGGCGGCGGCGGAGGTGGCAGCGGCTACCGGACGGGCAGCTCGGACTACTCGACCAGCGGACAGGAGTTCAACCGCATGGCCGGGGACTTCGCGCGGGTCTTCCAGGACAACCTCGTGCTCGTAGCTATCATGGTCGGCGTTCTCGCGATCATCGGCATCGTGTTCTGGGTGCTCTCGATCGCGGCGCAGGGCGGTCTGGTCCACGGCGCCAACGAGGCTGCCGAGGAGCGCACTCCCGCGCTTGGCGCAGCCTGGCGTGTCGGTTTCCGTCACTGGGGCCGCACGTTCATGATCGGTCTGGTGCTTGCCGTGCCGATGTTGCTCATCTTGGGCGTCATGGCCGCTATGCTCGTCGCGGTGGTGGCCGGCGGTGCGATGGGCGGAGACGCCGGAGCCGGTGTCGCGATCGGCGGTGCGTGCCTCGTGCTGCCGCTCTTCTTCGTGCTGCTCATAGCCGTCGCGCTGATCATCGGCATCGTGTACAACCTCGCGCTCCGCTACGGCGTGCTCGGGGATGTCTCCTTCGGCCAGGCCATCAAGCGCGGCTGGGCCGACCTGTGGGGCAAGCGCGGCGCGTTTGTCTTCTGGCTCGTCATGCTGCTTCCCGGTGTGGCGTACTCGATCATCGGACTGCTGATCATGCTGCCGTTCATCGTCGGCAGCGTGGCGCTCGTGATCGCGGAGCAGTTCGCTATCGCGGCGCTCGTGTTCCTGGTGATGATCATCGTTGCGCTCGTTCCCGGGGCCATATATGGGACGTTCGTTTCGTCGGCGTGGACCGTGTTCTTCCGACGGATGACGGGCATGGAGGTCGCTCCGGTGCAGAGCGCACCGACGTCGGTGTACCCGGCTCCGCCGGTACCGCCCGCCGCGCCGGCGGTTCCCGGTGACGTGCCACCGGCCCCGCCGGTGTCCGGTGACTGAGAGCTCCGGCATCCTGCTCGTCTGCGCGACGCCCATCGGTAATCTGGGTGACGTGACGCTGCGGGTGCTCGATGCCCTTCGAACTGCCGATTCGATCGCCGCCGAGGACACGCGGGTGTCGCGCAAGCTGCTTGCGCGTTACGACATCCATACGCCGCTCGAGGCCTATCACGAACACAATCGTGCCGCCAGGATCGCCACGCTCTCGCTCGGATCACCGGCGACGACGACCCCCTTCAATTGAATATTGCCGGCGATGGAGAAGGATGCCTGCCCGCCCAGCAATCCCGCGGCGCTTCCCAGTTCGGGAAGCCGCAAGTCAGAGAG
>JAXMLJ010000008.1:0-16702 GCA_034368805.1 Coriobacteriia bacterium | reverse complement strand
GGACACGCCGCGCGCGGAGCCGGTGACGCATACGTGATGGCCACGGGACTCGGACTACCGGATGCGACGGCGGAGGCGGCTTCTGCGCTCGTGCGCGAGCACCTGCTGCTGTCCGAGGTGGCCACGCGCGCCGACACCTCGGACGAAGACGTCGTGCTCACGGCCGCGGCGCGTCTCGGCGACCTGGCGCTCGTGCGACCGCTGTTCCTGCTCACCGCCGCCGACATGCAGGCCACCGGGCCGGACGTCTGGACGCCCTGGCGTGCAGCGCTCGTGGGCGACCTCGCCGCGAAGATGGAGGCCGCGCTCTCGCCAGACATCGACGGCGCCGGTATCGTGGCGGCGGCCGAGGCGACGCGTGCCGAGGCGATCCGCCGCGCATCTGCGGTGGGGGCATCCCGCACGGTCATCGCGTTTCTCGAGCACGCGCCGCTGCGCTACCTCGCCAAACGCTCGGCCGACGAGGTGACCCGCGACGCGCGACTCGTGCAGTCGCTCGGCGGCCCCGGGCACATCGGCGAGTTCGCGTTTCGCACGCGGCCGGGCTCGGCTCCCGGTGCGTGGCTCCTCGATGTGGTCACTCGCGACCGGCCGGGGCTCTTCGCCACGCTCGCGGGCGTGCTCGCGCTCTCGGGACTCGACGTCCTCTCCGCCGAGGCGTATACGGCCTCGGGCGGCATCGCCATCGACACGTTCGCGGTAGCCGCCGCTACGCGCGCGGACGTGGACGATCGCTCGTGGAAGACGTTCGAGACGCATCTCGACGACGCGCTCGGCGGCCGCCTGGACCTTGAGGCCCGCCTTGCCGAGCGGCACAGGCACTACGCACGGCCCTCGGCACACGGCGACCCTGTCCGCGTGACCGCCGAGGGGCCGGGAACGTTCAGCACGGCGGTGCATGTCCGCGCCGCCGATCGCGTGGGCCTGCTGCACGACCTCGCACACGCGCTCGAACGCGCGGGACTCGACATCCGGCGCGCCGTGGTCACCACGACCGCAGGGGTAGCCGATGACGTCTTCGAGGTCACCGACGCCGAGGGCGCGCCGCCTGAGGCCGCCACGCTTGCGGCCACCGCGTTCCCAGCACTCGAAGCCGTCGCCCGCGCGCGCTAGAGCCCTTCGCGGATCACACTCCGGCGACCAGGTCCTTCACGACCTTCGGGTCGGCAAGCGTGGACAGGTCGCCGAACGCTTCCATCTCGCGCTCGCCCGCCGCGATCTTGCGCAGGATGCGGCGCATGATCTTGCCGCTGCGCGTCTTCGGCAAGTCGTGGGCAAACTGGATACGGTCCGGCTTGGCGATCGGCCCGATGAGCTTGCGGACGTGGCCCGAGAGGATCTTGGCCAGGTCATCGGAGGCCACCTGCCCGTCCCGGAGCACGACGTACGCGTGGATCCCCTCACCTTTCACCGGGTGCGGGAACCCGACCACCGCAGCCTCGCTCACCGCGTCGTGGCTCACGAGCGCGCTCTCGACCTCGGCGGTCCCCATCCGGTGCCCGCTCACGTTGATGACGTCGTCCACGCGGCCGAGCAGCCAGAAGTCCCCGTCGGCGTCCACGCGCGCACCGTCGCCGGTGAAGTATCGGCCCGGGAAGCGCTCGAAGTACACCTCACGCATCCGGCTGTGGTCGGGATCGCCCCACGTGCCGCGCAGGATGCCCGGCCAGGGCTCCCTGACGGTGAGGTAACCGCCGTCGCCCGGCTCGGCCCGACTGCCGTCCTCGCGAACCACCTCGGCGACGACCCCGTAGAAGGGCCACGACGCGGAGCCCGGCTTGAGGGGCGTCGCTCCCGGAAACGGCGTGATGAGGAAGCCGCCGGTCTCGGTCTGCCAGTACGTGTCGACGATGGGGACCTCTCCCCTGCCGATGGTCTCCCGGTACCACGTCCACACCTCGGGATTGATCGGCTCGCCGACCGTGCCGAGAAGCCGGAGCGAGGTGAGGTCGTAGCGCTGCGGCCAGCCGGCACCGTGGCGCATCAGAGCGCGGATCGCGGTTGGCGCGGTGTAGAAGATGTTCACGCGGTACTTCTCCACCACCGCCCAGAAGCGAGCAGGGTCCGGGTACGTCGGCACGCCTTCGAACATGAGTGTCGTGGCACCGGCCGCGAGCGGGCCGTAGACGATGTAGCTGTGGCCGGTGACCCAGCCGATGTCGGCCGTGCACCAGTAGACGTCCTCATCACGGTAGTCCATGACCGTCTTGAAGCTCATGAGCGTGTAGAGGAGATAGCCCGCGGTGGTGTGGAGCACGCCCTTGGGCTTGCCGGTCGAACCCGACGTGTACAGCACGAACAGCGGATCCTCGGCGCCCATCGGCTCCGGCGGACACGGCTTGCGGACCTCCGGCGCGGTGACCTCCTGGTGCCACCAGGTGTCCCGACCCGGCTCCATGTCCACGTCCCCGCTCCCGCGCTTGACCACGATGCACGCCTCGACACTCGGGCACTCGAACAGCGCCTCATCGGCCGCCACCTTGAGCGCCACCTTGCGCCCGCCGCGGATGCCCTCGTCGGCAGTGATCAGCAGCTTCGCGCCACAGTCCTGGATGCGTTCGCGAAGCGCACTTGCGGAAAAGCCGCCGAAGACGACCGAGTGGGTCGCGCCGATGCGCGCGCACGCGAGCATCGCCATCGGCAGTTCCGGGATCATCGGCAGGTAGATGGCCACACGATCGCCGCGCTCGATGCCCTTCTTCTTGAGCACGTTGGCAAAGCGGCTCACGATGTGATGAAGCTGCTGGTACGTGTACGTGCGCGAGGTGCCGTCATCACCCTCCCAGATGAGCGCGGCCTTGTTGCGGCGCCATGTGGTGAGATGCCGGTCGAGGCAGTTGGCCGCAACGTTGAGCGTACCGTCCTCGAACCAGCGGTAGTCGAGATTCTCGAACCCGCCCGAGCGCACGGTGGAAAACGGTGTCATCCACTCGAGTTCCTCGCGCGCCGCATCCCCCCAGAAACCGTCCGGATCCTCTATGGAGCGGCGGTACGCCGCCTCGTACGCCTCTGCGCTCGGGACCGCCGCGGCGGCGGCGAACTCCTCCGGCGGAAGGATCACTCCCGCGTCACCCGACATGTGCTCGATGCTCGCGCGCGACTCGTCACTCATCGGCTGCTCCTCAAAGTCTCGGTGTCTCAAGAGGGTATTCCCCTTGCGGTGAGCGCCACTCATGTAGGATAACGGGATATCCGCCGGAGGGGACGCAAAGGTGCCAACGACTGCGCGCAAGTACGACGACCTCAGAAACCGACTCACCAATCTCGGCAGCGCGCTTGTCGCGTACTCCGGCGGCGTGGACTCCACGTTCCTCGCCGTCACCGCGCACGCGGTACTCGGCGACCGCTGCCTCGCGGTCCTCGCCGTCTCCGACGTGCACCCGTCGGCCGAGATCGACGAAGCGCGGGCGACCGCGCGAACGCTCGGCCTGCGCCTCCAGGAGGCCGAGACCTACGAACTCGCCGACCCGCGCTTTCACGCCAACACACAGGACCGCTGCTACTACTGCAAGTCCGAGATGTTCGGCCTGCTGCGCACGCTCGCCTCGGCGCGGGGAATCACCTGGGTGCTCGACGGCACGAACGCCGACGACACGTCCGACCACCGGCCCGGCAGACGCGCTGCCGAGGAATTCAACGTCGTCAGTCCGCTTCTCGAGGTGGGCCTCCACAAAGATGAGATTCGCCGCCTGTCCGAGCAACTCGGCCTCCCCACGTGGGACAAGCCGCAGGGCGCGTGTCTTGCCACCCGCTTCCCGTACGGCACCCCGATCACCGAGCGCGGTCTCGAGCGGATCGCGGGCGCCGAGGCCGCGTGCCGCGCGCTCGGCCTGCGTCAGGTGCGCGTGCGAGCGCACGAGGAGGTCGCCCGCATCGAGGTCGACCCGTCGGAGATGGAGCGCGCCTTCGCCCTGCGCGAACAGCTGTCGGCCGCCGTTCGCAAGGCGGGCTTCCTGTACGTGACGCAGGATCTCGAGGGGTACCGGGCGGGGTCGCTCAACGAGGCTAGCGAGACAGACCTCCCGCAATCGGATGGCGACGCGTAGGACAACCGCGCCGTCTACGCCAGCAGCACCCTGAGCGCCGCACGCACCGCCTCGGGCATCCGCTCGCGCAGTCGCGCCGGATCGCCCATCGCGGCACCGAGGATGCGCGTGGTGAACGGCTGGGCCGTGGCGACGATATCGATCTCGGGGTAGAGGGCACGCGCAACGCCCTCGACGGTGGCAAGCGACTTGATGAGCAGGCCGTACCCGCTCGGGATCCTCACGCCGTGCTCGCCGAGAAGCGACAGGAATCCCAGGCCGAAGTGCGCGAAGTCCCGCGTGCCGTCGGGCCGGGTGCTGCCGTCGAGCAGCGTCCCGAGCCCGGCGCGAACCGCCTCGACGCGATCGGGCGGCACGTGCACGCCGAGTCTCTCCGAGTAGCGCATCGCGCGATCGGCATCGCGGTAGACGAGCGCCGCCATCACCTGCGTGATGTACATGCGCTCCTCCGGCGTGAGATAACCGACGATGCCGAAGTCCAGGTACGCGATCGTGTTATCGGGGGTGACGAAGAGGTTGGCGGGGTGCAGGTCGGCGTGGTAGCGGCCGTACACGAACACCTGCCGCATGAACGCCGTGGCGCCGTGGACGGCCAGACCGAAGCAGTCCACGCCCGCAGCCTTAGCCGCCTCGATCTCGGTCAGGCGCCAGCCACGCATGAACTCCATGGTGAGGACGCGCGCGGTGCTCCTCGGCCAGACGATCCTCGGTGCGACCACCTTGGGGTCGTCGCGGAAGTCGAACAGGAAACGATCGGAGAAGCGGCCCTCCACGCGCAAGTCGAGCTCGCGCTCCAGGGTGGTCGCGAACTCGTCGAGCAGCGCCACGGGATCGAACCGCCGCGCCAGGCGTGTCCGCGCGATGAGCCCGGCAAGCCTGCGCGCGACCGCCATGTCGGCGCGGATCGACGCCGCCGCGCCGGGGCGCACGACCTTCACGACCACGTCCGCGCCCGCGGGAAGCGTCTCCCCCCACACGGGCCGATACGCTGCCGCGAGCGTCGCGCGGTGCACCTGTGCGATCGAGGCCGAGGCAAGCGGCTCGTCGTCGAACGTGGCCCACAGCTCGTCGGGCCCGGCGCCAAACTCGGCTTCGATCACCGAGCGGATCGCCTCGGCCGGAAGCGGTGGCACCGCGTCTTGCATGGAGCGCATCTCGGCCACGAGCTCGTCGGAGAACTCGTCGGGTCGCACCGAGTTGAGCTGGCCGAGTTTGATGAACGCCGGGCCGAGGCGCTCGAAGGCTCGCCGCAGGCCGCGGGCCCAGGCGGCGCGGCGCACGGGCGCGGAAGCGAGCCCGAAACGGGCGGACGGCAGCTCGGCGGCAAGATGTGCCAGCACTGTCCAGACGATGACCGATGATCGCGAGGCCATGGTGCGCCCCTACCGGTCGAGCTTGCGGAGCAGTGTCTCGAGCAACGACTCGATGTTGTCGAGCCGACCCCGGAGCTCGGCCACCTCGAAGCGGACCTCCTCGAGCGCAGGATCGCGCGGCTGCTCGATGGCGACCTCCTCGCCGCGCGCGCGCGCCTCGAGATCGCGCTTGAGCTTCTCCTTCTCCTCGGCCACCATCGCAGCCAGTCCGTCGACGAACGCGTCCGCGCCGCCGGACATCCCCTCGGTGCCGCCCTCGTCGCCGCGAAGAACGGCGGCCTTGAGCCCCTCGTCGGCCACCTCGTGCGTGAGCATCCACGCTGCGAAGAACCGCATGACGTCGTCGGTCACTGTGCGCCCCCATTCGCCCGAAGACCCTGCATGAACGATACTCCCCCGTCCCGCCGCTCCCCGCAACTACCGCCGACGCAGCAGCCGCAGCCCGTTGGCGATGACGATCAGCGCCACGCCGGTATCGGCGAACACAGCCATCCACAGCGTTGCGTGACCGGTGATCGCAAGCACGAGCACGACAGCCTTCACGCCGAGGGACAGCGCGACGTTCTGCCTGATGTTCGCCATCGTGGCGCGGCCGAGCGCGAGAAAGCGCGGCAGAGCCGAGAGGTCGTCGCGCATGAGCGCCACGTCGGCCGTCTCGATCGCGGTGTCGCTACCGGCGGCACCCATAGCCACGCCGACGTCTGCCGCCGCAAGCGCGGGCGCGTCGTTGATGCCGTCGCCGACCATCACGACCACCCCGTGGCGCTCCCTGAGCGCTGTGACCTCGGCAGTCTTGTCCTCGGGAAGCAGCCGGGCACGGAACTCCGCCACGCCGGCGGCGGCGGCCACGCGGGCGGCCGCACGCTCGTTGTCGCCCGTGAGCATCACGACGTGCTCGATGCCGGCCCCGGAAAGGGCAGCGGTCGTAGTAGCGGCCTCCGGGCGCACCGCGTCGGCCAGACCGAGCAGGCCGAGGACCGAGCCGTCGCCGCCCGTGCGCGCGAGCGCGAGTACGGTGAGCCCCGCGTCCTCGAGCCGGGCGGCGGTCGCGCCCACGTCCCCGGTGGCCGTGACGTGCTCCGAGACGAACGCCAGGTTGCCTACCACGAGGTCCTCGCCGTCCACGACGCCGGTCACGCCCCGGCCCGGCGTCTCGGCGACACCAGAGACGGTCAGTCCCGACGCATCGTCGACGCCCGCGGCCGCCACGGCCCGGGCAAGCGGATGGTTGGAGTGCGACTCGAGCGCGGCGGCCAGGCCGAGGATGCGCTGCCGCGCATCGCTCGCCAACGGGACCACCTCGGCCACCGTCGGGCGCCCCTCGGTCAGCGTGCCGGTCTTGTCGAACACCACGACGCGCGCCTTGCCGGCGAACTCGAGGAAGGCGCCGCCTTTGACGAGCACGCCGTCGCGCGTGGCACGGGTGATTGCCGAGACGATAGCCACCGGCGTGGACACGACAAGCGCACACGGACACGAGACGACGAGCAACACGAGCGACCGGTACGTCCAGTCCTGCCACGACTCGACGCCCGGCCACGCGCCGGTCAGCTCGCCGAGCAGCGGGACACCGATGGCGAGGAACGCCGCGCCGGCGATGACGATCGGCGTGTACCAGCGGCTGAAACGGTCCACGAACCGCTGTACCGGTGCGCGGGACGCCTGCGCGGCCTCGACGAGATGCACGATGCGTGCGAGCGTCGTCTCCGACGCGGGCGCCGTGGTACGGACCTCCACGAGTCCGGTCGTGTTGAGCGCACCGCTGAACACCCGGTCACCCACTCCACGGTCGGCCGGGATCGACTCGCCCGTGATAGGCGACTCGTCGAACGCCGAGACACCGTGCACGATGATGCCGTCAAGCGGCACGCGCTCGCCCGGACGCACGACGATCGCCTCGCCGACGGCCACCTCGGCCGGAGACACCTCGGACTCGACACCGCCCCGGCGCACCCGCGCGCGCTCGGGCGCGAGCGACATGAGATCGCGGATGGACCGCCGCGTACGCGCCACCGACCGCGACTCGAGGATGCCGCCCAGGGCGAACAGGAACATGACGGTGGCGCCCTCGCCCCACTCGCCGATGGCGGCGGCTCCCGAGACCGCGATGGTCATGAGCACGTTCATGTCCAGCGTGCGCGCCTGAAGTGATACGACCGCGCGGCGCCAGGTGATCGTCCCGCCCGCCATAATCGCGAGGCCGTACGCGGCCACCGAGGCTACCTCGGCGCCCACACTCCCGATCAGCCAGCCGAGCACGATCAGCGCACCGGAGACCGCGACCGCCACCTCGGCGCGATGATGTGTCCACCACGAGGGGGCCGTCACTAGCACGTCATCGGCGTCCAGCGGCTCGACACCGTGACCCGCGCCGACGACGGTCGCCACGGCCCGGGGGCGCGGATCGCGATCCCGGTCGTACTCGAGAAGCAGCATCCCGGTCGCGAAGTTCACGTCGGCGAAGAGCACACCCGGTATCTGCCGTACGGACTTGGCCACGGTCCGCGCGCAGTCGGGTCAATCGAGCCCCGTCAGCCGGTAGACGGCGTGTCCGACCCGACCGGTCTCCTCGAGCGCGAGCCGCACGACCTGCGCCTCGATCTCGGCGGCAGAAAACGCATTGTGCCCGTAGGCGACGGTGAGCACTCCCTCATCGAGGTCGCACCCCACGTCGGTCACGCCATCGAGCGCAGCCACCGCCTCGCACACCCGTCCGGCGCAGCCCGCGCAGTAGTAGTCCCCGGGCAGAAGCGCCCGAAGATCGAGAACTCGCTCTGCCTCCCGAGACGCCACGTCTCGGCTCAGGCCACGTCGCGGCGGCGGAAGACGACCACCGAGGCGACAAGCGAGACCACACCGAGCACACCGTAGATCCACCATGCCTCGGGCGCCACGGCGTCGCCGTTGATGATCTTGCCCGGCTGCCAGTAGGTGACGATGTTGATAGGGTCGATCACCTCGGCGGCCTCGGAGACGTTGGAGACCAGGTCCGCGATCCAGAACGTGCCCATCACGCCCGCCGTGATCGCCCCGGCCCGGCCGCTGTCGCGGAAGAGCGAACTCACAAGAAGCGCGAAGCCGCCCACGGCGAGCATGAACAGCGCCCCGAACGCCGACAGCGTCCAGAACGTCTCCGCGCCGAGTTCGATGTCGTAGGTGGGACCGAACAGAGCGATCGGCACGAACGACACCGCCGCAAGCACGACGATGTAGAGCAGGAGCGCCACCACGCGCGTGATCGCGAAACGCACGCGCGAGATCGGCTGCGCGAGCACGAACTCCATCGTCCCGGCCCCGATCTCGCCGGAGAAGGCCTTGCCCGCGAAGATGATGAGCGCAGAGGCCGTGATGAGCATCCACATCAGGCCGAGATACTCGGTCTGGAAGTAGCCGCCGAGTGTGGCGAAGTCGACCTCGGTACCGCCGAACAGCGCGAGCATCTCCGGGGGCATGTTCTCGATGAGGTCAGCGTACTGCCCGCCGCCGATCTGCGGGTAGAACCACGTCATGAGCCACGAGTACGCGATCAGGCTGACCGAGTACCAGAGGATCGAGGTACGGCGCTGCGTGAACGTCCCGCGCAGGAGTGTCCAGCTCATCACGCCTCCCCTCCCCCGGCGACGGCACGCGGCGCGTCGTCAGCGTCTGTGTGCCGGTAGAACTCGAGGAAGACGTCCTCGAGACTCGCGTGGCTGATGCGCAGGTCGGAGATCTCAACCGACGCGAGCCGCTTGATGACCGCGTCGATCGCGTCGCCCTTGATCCGGGCCGTGAGCTGCGTCTCGCCGAGCACCATGACGCTATCCACGCCGGTGACGTCGTCGAGCAGCGCGGGTTCCACCGGCCGGGCGAAGGTGACCGTGAGATCGCGGAGGCGCTTGGCGAGCAGCGAGCGGACGTCCTCCTCGGCCGCGAGACGGCCGGAGCGGATGATGCCGACGCGGCTGCACACGCGCTCAACCTCCGAGAGTACGTGACTCGAGAGGAACACCGTGCGGCCTGCCGCCACGCGCTCGTCGATCACCGCGTAGACGGCCTCCTGATTGAGCGGGTCAAGACCGCTCGTCGGTTCGTCCAGAATCAGCAGCTCGGGGTCGTGCGCCATGCCGAGGATGAGTGCGAGCTTCTGCTTGTTCCCTTTGGAGAGCTCCTTGACCTTGCGGCCGGGATCGAAGTCGAAGCGCTCCAGCAAATCGGCCTCGAGCCCGCCGCGCCCGCCGCGGAAGCCCGCGACGTAGTCGAGGTGCCAGCGGCCGGTCTGGCGCTCGTAGAGGTTGACCTCGCCGGCGACGTACCCGATGCGCCTGCGGAGCGCGGCCCCATCGAGACTGACATGCTCGCCGAGCACCTCGGCTTCCCCCGCCGTCGGCTTCAGCATGCCGAGCAGGCAGCGGATGGTGGTGGTCTTGCCTGCCCCGTTGGGGCCGAGGAAGCCGTACACGGATCCAGCCGGCACGCTCATCGAGAGACTCTCGACGCCGCGCGCCTTCCCGTAGAACTTGGTGAGGCCGCGCGTGGTGATGACGTCCATACCTTCGTGCACCTCTCTTGCCGGGTCGCCTGAAGACCGCGCGCCCCTCGACACGCCCGCGGACACACGGGAACATACTACCAGCGACCGACCACAGGGGAGGTATCCGACCATGGAATCCGGACCACGGCGTCAGACGCTTGCGCTCGCCATCGTCCTGACCGCCATCATCGCGCTGCTCGTCGGCGCCGCGGGCGCCTGGCTGGCGCGCTCGATCGAGGTCGATGATCTTGAGGCGCGCCTCGAGACCGCCGAGCGCAGACTCGCCGAGATCGCCGAGGCCGACGACGCGAGCAACGGCGACACCCCGGACGTCGCGCCCGATGACACGGGAACCGAGGAGCCCGCGACCCCGACACCGCCCGGAGCCACCGAGCGCGTGCCGGCGATCGTGGTCGGCGTGCGGACGGCGGGCGGTACGCACCACGTGACCCTCGACTACATCCAGTTCCTCACCGGCGATGCGGCGGCAGCGGCCGCCACGGCGGCCGGCGAGGAGTCCCCGCCGCCCAACGACTACTTCATCGTCAACGAGAACCCGCGGCTCCGGGAGTTCGCCATCGATGCCGCCGCGTCCGTCACCGTCGTCGTCAATCCCGACGGCACGTCGGTCCCGGAGGGCCAGGACATGCCACTGGACGAGTGGGTCGCCGCCGTGAGCGGCCCAGATGCCGACTACTACACCATGAACTTCTACTGGGTGACGATCACCGACGACATCGTGACCGCGATCGAACAGCAGTATCTGCCGTAGGAGGCCATCATGAAGTGGCAGGATCTCACGCCCGTCCAACGCGGCCTGCTCGTCGCATGCGGCGTCGTGCTGCTCGTCGCGATCATCGCGGGCGCCTTCGCCCTCGGCCGCGGAAGTGCGGACGAAGCGCCCGCCACAGATGAGCCGACCGGCACGGTGGAACCGACACCCACCGCCGAGGCGGACGAGCCCGCGGAGCCTGTCGCGGAGCCGGAGCCCGCTCCCGCACCGGAACCTGAGCCCGCTCCCGCGCCGGCACCGGCGCCCACGTCCGATCGAGTCTTCGGCCTACTCAAAGGCGTCCGCGATGAGAGCGGCGGCGCGTGGGCGGACCTGCGTCTCGATATCGATGAGGCGGAGTTCCTCACCGGACAGGCAGCGCTCGATTGGCTCACCAGCCAGGGCGACGAGGAGTTCTACTCACCCGCGTACTGGTACGCCAAGAACACCTCGGTCGCGGTGTCGACCTACCCGGCCAGACCCTCGCCCGGACCGGCCGTGTGGATGTACACGTGGCCGATGTCTCCTGCGCCAGGCTTCTACGGCCCGGGGATGAGCAAGCAAGTCGTCGAATTCGGGATCTTCTACGACCGGATCTACATGTACGACGATGCCGATGGGCTGCTGGACCGCTGCTACTGGTTCACCCTCGACAACGACCGCGTGACGCTGATCGAGGAGCAGCCGCGCGACCCCTACTACGAGCCGTGAGCCCCCACAGACGAGAAGATCTATGAACACGCCTCCCGCACGAGACATGACACGGTACAGCGCGGAACCGGCGAACCGGTCGCACCTGAAGAGGTTCCGGGCGGCGATTCTCATCGTCTTCACCACGGTGACCATCGTCTCGTTTACATGGCTCGGCGCGACGATCGTCAACCTCGTGGAGGCGGAGGCCCTCTCGCAGGCGCGGTCGTACACGGATCTGATCGTCGCGGCCCGGGCGTGGAACTCGCAAGCGGGTGGCGTGTACGTCCGCAAGACGGACGCAGTCGAGACCAATCCCTACCTCGTGCTTCTCGGCGTCGACCCGGATATCGACCTCCCTGATGGGACAGTGCTCACCTTGCGCAACCCCGCGGCCATGACCCGTGAGATCAGCGAACAGCTTCCGCTCTCCAAGAGCGGTTCGGAATTCGGGCTCACAAGCCTCGATCCGGTCAACCCGGCGAACGCACCCGACGAGTGGGAGCGCGACGGGCTCGAACGGTTCGATGAAGGCGCCGAGGAGTACTGGGGCCTTGACTCCATGGCCGACGGCGAGCACCTTTTCCGCTATGGGGGTAACGCCCTAGCTCCACCTACCCCAAGATGCTGTGTCTCACCACTCGTAGCCATGAGTGACATCGGCCTCGGTGATGGGCAGGGTGACCACAGCCTGCTCGAGCAGTCGGCGAAAGACGAGTCCGCGGTTGCCGGAGTTGCGCCGGTTGAACCGGAAGGTGAACTCCTCCAGATAGGATTGAAGGTGGGCGGGGTCGATCGAGCCGTGATGGGTGCCGAGGATCCAGCGCTTGAGTAGCGAGGCGATGCGGTGCACCCCGGGCATGGCAACGTCCGCGGGATCCCGGGAGTCCGACAGCACGGTCACCCTTCGCGTGTAGCCATGCCGGGGCAGTGCACCGTAGCCCTGCCAGCCATCGGTGAGTACGACCGAGTCGGGCGCCACCACGTCCCTGACGAAGGGCACCAGGCTCGTGCCGGAGGCGTCGGGGACGTGACGCATCCGCACCCTCCCGAAGCCCTTGGGCTGCTTGATCTCCACGGCGATCACGACGATGCACTTGCGGGTACCCCGACCCGGCTTTCCGCCGCGGTCGATGCCCCCGATGAAGATCTCGTCCACCTCGACGTCACCGTGCAGCAAGTCGCGCTCGGCCCGGACCATCGCGACCCGGTAGCGATGCAACATGGCCCACGCCACCTGGTAGCTCGTACCTATGGTGCGCGACAGGGTTTGGGCGGACATCCCGTTCTTGGCCGTGGTCAGATGCCAGGCCGTCTCGAACCAGGTGGTGAGCGGCGTTCGGGTCTTGTCGAAGATCGTGCCCGCAGTCACGCTGGACTGGTGACGACACGAACTGCACACGAGGCGGCCCCTGGTCGTCCGCCATGGCTCACCCAAGGAGCCGCACGTCGGGCAGAAGAAGCCGTCAGGCCAGCGGAGACGCTCGATGTAGCGCAGACACGCCTCGTCGTCGGGGAACATCTCGACAAAGCCCCGGTAGGTGTCCGGGTAGTCCTCGCCCGCGACGAGCCCTTGAGTCATGGGGGAGCTATCGGCTGAACTGTCCACCACAGCATCTTGGGGTAGGTGGAGCTAAGGCGCTACCCCCATTCCGCTATATGCGGCCACTCGTCGTCGACGAGAGCTGCCTGGCGTGCCACGCAACGTCCGGCTACCGGGTGGGCGACATCCGGGGAGCGATAAGCATCCGCCTCCCCTACGAGAGCACGGCGCGCGCCTTGAGCACGTCCCGCTCCAGGCTGATCGCCATGGCCATCGGTATTCTCATCGGCCTGTGGGCCTTTGTGTGGATCGCGTCTCGCGTGCTCGCGGAGAGACTCGCCGACGCGAACAGGCGTCTCGAACACGCGGCCAACACCGACGCGCTGACCGGACTGTGGAACCGGGGGTACGCGCTCGACAGGCTCGGCCAGGAGCTCGAACGCGCATCCAGACACGAACAGTCCGTTGGAGTCGCGCTTCTCGACATCGATCACTTCAAGAAAGTGAACGACACGTTCGGCCATGCGGTGGGCGACTCGGCGCTTCGCCAGGTGGCGAGCATCCTGCGAGACGCGGTGCGTACGTACGATGTCGTAAGCCGCATCGGCGGCGAAGAGTTGCTGATCATCGCCCCCGACATCGAACCCGTCGCGCTCGTGGCGCTGGCCGAACGCATCAGAGAGCTCGTGGCCGCAGCGGACATCGAAGGGCTCGAGGGCAGGAAGGTCACCGTCAGCATCGGAACCGCCTACGCAGATCGCGGCTGCGAGACCGAGACCACCGACGATCTCATCGCCCGGGCAGATGCCGCGATGTACGCGGCCAAAGCGGCCGGCCGCGACCGGGTGGTCACCGGCTAAGGCGGTGCCGCCCCGGGGTTGGCAGCCCGGCCTACCGCTTGCGCTTGCGCACGCCGTGCGCGGAACCCTTGCGCGCGCCCTGCTTGAGACGCGAGAGCACTTCGTCGGCGGTCGTTGACTCCGCCTCGGCCTTGATCTTCACGACCTGGTCTCGCAGGCGCGCCGCGGTCTCGAAGTCGAGCGCCTCGGCGGCCGTGTGCATGTCCTCTTCCATCGCCGCCATGATGCGCGCGAGTTCCTCGCGTGGCAGCTGTCCGAGCTCGGCAGCCACGTCCACGCTCGGCTCCAGGCCCGCCTCGGCCTCACGCACGTACTGCGCGATGTCGTGGATGGCCTTGCGGATCGTCTGCGGCCCGATGCCGTGCTCGAGGTTGAACGCCACCTGTCGCGTGCGACGACGATCGGTCTCCTCGATGGCCGTGCGCATCGAATCCGTGACCTTGTCCGCGTACAGGATCACCTCGCCGGACACGTTACGGGCCGCGCGGCCGATCGTCTGGATGAGCGACCGATGGTTGCGCAGGAAGCCTTCCTTGTCGGCGTCGAGGATGGCGACGAGCGAGACCTCGGGCAGGTCCAGACCCTCCCGGAGCAGGTTGATGCCGACGAGACAGTCGATCACACCCGCGCGCAGGTCGCGCAGGATCTCCACGCGCTCCAGCGTGCCGATGTCGCTGTGCATGTAGCGGACCTTGATGCCGTGCTCGAAAAGGTAGTCCGCGAGGTCCTCGGCCATCTTCTTGGTGAGCGTCGTGATCAGCGTGCGCTCGTCGCGCTCGGTGCGCTCACGCACCTCGGCCATCAAGTCGTCGATCTGGCCCTTCGTCGGCCGGACCTCGATCGCCGGGTCCACGAGACCTGTCGGCCGGATGATCTGTTCCACGATGCGCTTGGACGTGCGGATCTCATAGTCGCCGGGCGTCGCCGAGACGAAGATCGTCTGCGATACGCGGGCGCGGAACTCGTCGAACTTGAGCGGCCGGTTGTCCAGCGCGCTCGGCAGGCGGAACCCGTGCTCCACGAGCGTGAGCTTGCGCGAGCGGTCGCCCTCGTACATGCCGTGGAGCTGCGGCACGGTCACGTGACTCTCGTCGATGATGCACAGGAAGTCGTCGCCGAAGTAGTCGATGAGCGTGTGCGGCGGCTCGCCCGGGTTGCGCCCGTCCAGATGCCGCGAGTAGTTCTCGATACCGTTGCAGTAGCCCATCTCTTCAAGCATCTCGAGGTCGTAGTTGGTGCGCATCTCGAGGCGTTGCGCTTCGAGCAGCTTGCCCTCGGCATTGAGCTGCACGAGTCGCCCGTGGAGCTCATCGCGGATGGTGGCGACAGCGCCGGCAAGCTTGTCCTTGGGCGTGACGTAGTGCGTGGCGGGCCACACCGGCGTGGCGGTGTACCGGTTGATGATCTCTCCGGTGAGGTGGTCCACCTCGGTGATGGACTCGATCTCATCGCCGAAGAACGCCACGCGTAACGGCTGGTCGGCATAGGGCGGAAAGATGTCGAGCACGTCACCGCGGACGCGGAAGCTGCCGCGTGAGAGCTCGTAGTCGTTGCGGTCGTAGTTGATGTCGATGAGGTCGTAGATGAGCTTGTCGCGGTCGTACGGCGCCGACTCGGCCAGGAAGACCGCCATACCCGCGTAGTCCTCGGGCGAGCCGATGCCGTAGATGCAGCTCACGCTCGCCACCACCACGACGTCCTTGCGTGACAGGAGCGCAGCGGTGGCCGCGTGGCGGAGCTTCTCCACCTCGGCGTTGATGGAAGCGTCCTTCTCGATGAACGTGTCCGTGGAGGGCACGTATGCCTCGGGCTGGTAGTAGTCGTAGTAGGAGACGAAGTACATGACGGCGTTGTCCGGCATGACGTCGCGGATCTCGCTGGCCAGCTGGGCCGCAAGCGTCTTGTTGGGCGCCAGGATGAGCGTGGGCTTCTGGACGGCCTCGACGAGCTTGGCCATCGTGAAGGTCTTGCCCGAGCCGGTCACGCCGAGAAGCGTCTGGTCCGTGAGACCGTCGCGCACGCCCTCGGCCAGCCCCGCGATGGCCTTCGGCTGATCCCCGGCCGGTTCGTACTCCGATATGACCTCGAGGCGCTTCATGGCGGACTCCCTAGCCGAGGCGATGCGCGATCTCAGTGTCCCAGAAGCTGATGAGGTCGTGGCGGAACGTCTCGAGATCGCCGTCGTTCTCGATGACATAGTCGGCGATATCGCGCCGCTCGCCGTCGCCGGCCTGACAGGCGATCCGCCGCTCGGCATCGTCGCGGGCCATCCCGCGGGCGACAGCACGGTCGAGGCGGTCCTCCTCGGTGGCCGAGATCGCGAGCACCGCGTCCACGGGCTCAAGGAACAGCGGTGACTCGGCCAGCAGCGGGATCACGAGGACGACTATCGGCGGCTGGTCGCCCTGAAGCGCCAGCGTATCCAGCGCGCCTGCCACTGCGGCGAGGACAGCAGGATGCACGATGGCGTCAAGGCGCGCAGCCGACTCGGCCGAGGCGAATGCCAGCGACGCCAGTGCGGAACGGTCGAGACGACCGTCCGGGCCGAGAATCTGCTCGCCAAAGGCCGCCAGAACGCGATCGCGCACGGCCGACGACTCGTCGAGAAGGGTCTTGGCCACGTCGTCGAGGTCGATCACGATAGCACCGCGCTCGGCGAACACCTCGGCGGCGGTGGACTTGCCGGCCCCAAGGCCCCCGGTGACAGCAAGGATGTACATGCTGACCTCCTGATGGAACAGGGGCCGGACCACGCTCGCGCGCCGGCCCGGCCCCCTGCGGTTACCAGTGATGGTACCGACGCTTAGGCGTCGTCGCTTTCGGCTACCTCTTCGGCGGCCTCTTCGGCTACCTCTTCGGCGGCCTCTTCGGCTACCTCTTCAGCGGCCTCTTCGGCTACCTCTTC
>JAXMLJ010000007.1:0-4230 GCA_034368805.1 Coriobacteriia bacterium | reverse complement strand
TGACCCTGACGGAGGGGTACGGACCACCGGCTCGCAGTCCCGCGAGGTCCGCGTGGAGAACCCCGTCCACCGGATCGTCGACGTCCGGGTCGACCCCGTGCTCGACGACAACACGGTCTACATGGGCGCGGTCACGACGATCCGCGACGTGACGGCGGAGCGCGAAGCGACCCAGATGAAGAACGAGTTCGTCTCGACAGTGAGCCACGAACTGCGCACACCGCTCACGTCCATCAAGGGCTACATCGACCTCATCCTCGACGGCGAAGCCGGGGAGATCAACGAGGTCCAGCAGGAGTTCCTCTCGATCGTGAAGGAGAACTCGGACAGGCTGGTCGATCTCATCAACGACATGCTCGACATCTCCCGCATCGAAAGCGGGCGCATCGTCCTCAAGGTCCAGCCCCTCGACGTGGCCGAGCGGATCGACGGCGCGGTGAACACCTTCCGCGCGGTGCTCGACCAGCAGGGCCGCACGATACACGTCGACATCCCCGCCGACCTGCCACGGGCCGCCGGAGACCCCGACCGCGTCGGCCAGGTGCTCATCAACTTCATCAGCAACGCGATCAAGTACTCGCCCGAAGGCGGCGATGTCGAGCTGAGCGCCGCAGTCGAGGGCCCGTCCGTACGCGTGGGGATCCGCGACCACGGCATCGGCATCGCGCCCGAAGACCAGAGCCGGCTGTTCACCAAGTTCTACCGGGTCGACTCCTCACTCACACGCGAGATCGGCGGCACCGGACTCGGCCTCTCGATCTGCAAGAGCATCATCGAGCTGCTCGGCGGCCAGGTGGGCGTCGACAGCACACCCGGAGAAGGATCGACGTTCTGGTTCGAACTCCCGTTGGCCTCGGCCGAGCTGGTGCGCACGCCGTCGCTCGAAGGACCGCTCGGCACGCCCGGTGGCCGTGTGCTCGTGGTGGACAACTCCGAGGATGTCGCCAACCTCATCGCGACGTACCTCTCGCGACGCGGTTACGAGGTGATCAAGGCCTTCACCGCCGATGAGGCGTGGCAGTACGCCCTCGAACTCGACCCGCGCGTCATCACACTCGACGTCATGCTCGACGAGGGCGCGGGTTTCGACCTGCTGCAGAAGCTCAAAGCCGACGACCGGACGAAGGAGATCCCCGTCGTCGTGCTCTCGATCATATGCGACGAGGGAAAGAGCCACCGCATGGGGGCAACCGACTACCTGGAGAAGCCGATCGAGAAGACACGGCTCATCGGCATCATCGACGGCCTGGTGGGCTCGGTCGACACGCCTGTCGTCCTCGTAGTCGACGACGACAGGGCGATCGTCGAACTCCTCTCCCGCACGCTCAAGCAGCGTGGGTACGCCGTCATGGCGGCGTATGACGGCAAGGAGGCCATGGCGGCGGTGCGTGCCCGTGCGCCGCACGCCATCCTGCTCGACCTGCGGATGCCGGTCATGGATGGCTACGAGGTGCTGCAGGCGCTCAAGGCCGACTCCGAGACAGCGGACATCCCGGTCGTCATCATGTCCGCGTACCACTTCGACCGCGAGCGCGCCGATGTCCTCAAGCTTGCCGCCGAGCAGGTCTGCAAGCCCTTTGACGCCGACGAGTTCGTGAGTCGTATCGAGTCCGTGCTGCACGATGAGGTGTCTTCGTGAGCCGTATCCTCATAGCCGACGACGAACCACACATCCGCAAACTCGTCTCATTCGCCCTCGGCAATCGCGGGTATGAAGTGGTTGAGGCGTGCGACGGCGGGGAGGCCGTGCGCCTGGCATCGGAAACGCAGCCTGACCTGATCCTGCTCGATGTGATGATGCCGGTTATGACAGGGTACGACGCCCTTCGGCAGCTCAAGACGGATCCGGCCACCGCCGAGATCCCGGTGATCATGCTCTCGGCCAAGAGCCAGAAGACGGAGGTCGAAGAAGGACTGGCGTGCGGCGCACGCGAATACATCTGCAAGCCGTTCACGCCCAAAGACCTTGTCCAACGGGTCGCTGAACTGCTCGAGAACAATGGGGAAGGGACGCTGTGATGAAGAAGATCCTGGTCGTCGATGATGAACCGTCGATCCGCAGGTTGCTCAATGTCGCACTCAGCAGCCGGGGCTTCGAGGTGGTCGAGGCCGAAGACGGGCTCCTGGCCATGGGCATGGTCGCAGCCGAGAAACCCGACCTCATCGTGCTCGACGTGATGATGCCGGGCCTTACGGGCCACCAGGTGCATGACAGACTTCGCCAGAAGCCCGAGACCAAGGAGATACCGATACTGTTCCTCTCGGCGGCCGGCACGTTCGAGGAGCAGCACCGCGAGATCGCCTCGGATCCGTACAGCGACTACCTGCCGAAGCCGTTCAAGCCCTCCGAGGTCGCCGATCACATCGCAGCGATGCTCGATCCCGCGCGCCGTGATGCGTTCGAGCGCGAGCGCGGCCGTCGTGAGGCGAAGCTGTCCAAGATCGTGGAGATCATGCACCGCGACCGCGAGTGACATCCGACCGTCACGCGTAAGGGGCTCACGTGACGACACCACGCACGATCCTCACAGCCGACGACAACCAGCAGATTCGCATGCTGGTGAAGGCGGCGTTGCGCTCACTCGGCCACGAACTGATCGAAGCCGTTGATGGCGAGCAGGCGATCGAGCTTGCCGTAGAACGCGTGCCTGATCTCGTGCTGCTGGACGTGACCATGCCCAAGCTCGACGGGTGGGAGGTCCTGCACTTCCTCAGGCAGCGCCCCGAGACTGCCGATATACAGGTTATGATGCTGACGACGGCCTCACAGACCGTGGATCTCGCGCATGGTGCGTCACTCGGCTGCAACGACTATCTCACCAAGCCCTTCTCGCCGGGGGACCTGCGCGCGCACGTGGAACGGATGCTCGGCGCCTGACAGTGGGCGGCCTGTCGTGACTGGCACGGTTTATGCGACAATGAATGTTCAGATTGGCACGCGAGACGGCGAAACGGGCTTGCGGGATATGGTACGACGGACGATCCTCATCATGATTGTCGCGCTGACACTGTCGACAGTGCCGGCTGTGGCCTACGCGTTTGACGAGACGACCTCGACCGTCATCACCAGCCCGATCGACAACGAGACGTGTGGCAGCTGTCATCCCAACACAGCCGAGCCGCCGAGCTACAACTTCGCGCTCTTCGTCGGACCCCACGGCGGGTACACCACGACGAGCAGCAAGTGCGCCTCGTGCCACAGCGTGCACGCCGCCCCGGCGGACTCCATACTCCTGCTTCCCGGAGCGACACTCACCGAGACCTGCCTGACCTGCCATGACGGGACGCAGGGACGCGGCGTCTACGGCGCTATCGCCGCCCGGCTCGGCGGGGGCGCGGTGGCGTCCGGCCACAGTGTCGACACCACGAACGTCGTCCCCGGTGGCGACGCCAACACCGGCGGTTCGACGACGATGACATTCGCAGGCGTCGGCAGCACCCTGGCGTGCTCGGACTGCCACTCGGTACACGCAGCCAACGTGGTGGAGCCGTTCCTGGGCGACCGGCTGCGTTCGAGCTCGATGCCGATCGCGGTGCCGACCAACAAGCTCCTGAAGCAGCTGCCGGGTGCCGCAACCGAACCGGTGACGGAGTACGGCTCCGACTGGTGCCTCGGGTGTCATCAGGGCCGTGCGAGCGACCTTTCCACGGTCCACAACCACCCGGCCGAGTCAGCCGGAACCACCGATACGCCGTTCACCTATGGCTACATCGCGCGCCTGGTTTCGGACGAACCAACCTCGGTGACCGAGATCTCCCAGACGAACTACCCGGATGGTCCGTGGGGCGGTCTCGGCGGCTCGAACCGCGGCTACCTCATGCCGTACCCCCGCACTCCGGAGCAGGAGGGGCACGACCCCATCTGCCAGCAATGCCACGAGGACTCGCGTGACGTCGGCGCACTCACGGGCGACGGTTCGGTGGGTGACGCGGCGCCGTACTCGCCGTCGGTTGACGGAGCCTCGGATACCGCCAACCCGCGGTTCCAGAACTTCCCCCACGAGTCGACCAACCGCAAACTGCTCGTGGAGACCGACGACGATCTCTGCCTGAACTGCCACCCGCTGGGAGCGCTGCCCTAGCGGATTCGGCGAGCCGTACGCTCTATCGCCCGACGCGCGTCCAACGGCACACGCGCGCCTCGGCCATCTCAAGAAGCTCGTACAGCACCACGCCGAGTATCGCCATCGCGATGATCCCCGCGAACATGTCCCGATAGGCGATGCGGCT
>JAXMLJ010000006.1:0-4163 GCA_034368805.1 Coriobacteriia bacterium | reverse complement strand
GTTCAGCCATGCCCGAAACGCCGCTGGCGGGGCGCCGCGGTTGCCCTCTTCGTTCTCGAAGTCCGGGAAGGGGAAGCCGATCTTGAGGGCCTTGTCGGCATCCGAGCTGTTCACGAACTTGAAGTCGATGCGGTACAGCGCGTAGCCGCGCATGCAGATGATCTGGACCGCCTCCGAGTCCATGCGGATGTCGGTGTCGGTCAGCGGCCGCACGGCCGCGCCTTGCGTGCCCACCGCCGAGTCGTTGGCGAGCGCGACAGGCGCCGAGATGACGAGTGCGCACAGGATGATCATCACGAGCCCGGTCCGTCTCATGATCCGCTCCCCTCGAGATAAGCCAGGTACTCGGCAAGCAGCGCGTCGAGCCCCTCGGGCGACGTGACCGAGTTTACCTGTTCGCGCACCCGCGCGGCACCTGGCATGCCGACGATGTACCAGCCGACGTGCTTGCGCATGCGCGTCACGGCGTGCTCGCCGCTGAAGGCGACGAGTGCCCGGGCGTGCTCGCGCGCCATCGCCACGCGCTCCAGCGCGGTGGGCGACGCGAGCTCCTCCCCTCCGTCGAGCAGCGCGCGCGTCTCGCGGAAGATCCACGGGTTGCCCTGCGCGCCGCGGGCGACCATGATCGCGTCGACGCCGGTCTGCTCGAGCATCGCTCTGGCGTCAGCGGCCGAGAACACGTCTCCCGAGCCGATCACGGGGATCGACACCGCACCTGCGACTGCGGCGATGACACCCCAGTCGGCCTCTCCCCGGTAGAACTGCGCGCGGGTCCGGCCGTGGACGCACACGGCCGCTGCTCCCGCCGCTTCCATCGCGCGGGCGAACTCGGCGGCGTTGATCTCGGAGCTGTCCCAGCCGCTGCGGAACTTCGCGGTCACGGGGACGCTGACAGCGGCTGCAACGCGCTCGACGATCTCGGCGGCAAGCGCGGGAGTCCGCATGAGCGCGCTGCCCTCGCCTCTTGCGACGACCTTGCTGACCGGACAGCCCATGTTGATGTCGATCAGCGCGACATCCCGGCCGTACTCGGCCACGATGCGAGCAGCCTGCTCGGCCATGACCACCGGCTCCGAGCCGAAGAGCTGCACGCCGCACGGAGTCTTGGCAGGGTCGAAGGTCAGCAGTGCACGGGTGACAGCGCCGTCCGGGTTGTAGTGGAGGCCCTTCGCGCTGATCATCTCGGTGTACGTGAGGGCTGCGCCCATGCGCTTGCAGATGCCGCGGAACGGCGCCTCGGTCACGCCGGCCATCGGGCCGAGCACGACCGAGCCGGGCGGGAGCAGCGTGCGGATGGTGTCGAGGGGTGCGGACATGGATACATGGTACGACGAGCGCGACAGCCTGGTCGCCCTGGTCTCGATGCTGGGTCGCGGTCCTCTCTCGGCTCTGCACGCGGCCTCCCTCACCGCTATCGTGACGTTCTAGGCGGGGTGTAACCGAACCGGGGAGTGGCACGACTTCATGGCTGACGGGCGGCATCGGACACAGGGAGGCGGCGTGTGGCGTGAGCTCTTCGGCTTCGTATATCGCGATCTGCGCCGACGTGGCATCCCTCATGCCGACGCCGAGGACCTCGCACAGGAGGTGCTGGAGGCGGCATGGGCGGGACTCGACGCGGTCGACCCCGGTCGGCTGCACGCGTGGCTGCGCGCGGTCGCGCGGAACAAGCTCGCCGACCGTGCGCGATACCGCCGGCCGCCGACGCCCGTGGCCGAGCTCCCGGAGGCGATCGACCCGGCGCCCGGTCCCGATGAGTCGGCGGTGCGGTCCGCCGAACGGCGCGCACTGGCCAGCGCGCTGGCACGGTTGTCCGAGCGCGACCGGCGCTTGATCGAGGCGTGCCACTTCGAGGAGCGGCCGCTTGCCGAGGCGGCCGAGTCGTTCGGCATGACCGTGAACGCAACGAAGGTCGCGCTGCACCGCGCACGAGCGCGGCTGCGCCGCGAACTCGAGAGCACAGGAGGCATCGATGAGTGAGAACGACGTCAAGGACAGCGCGGGCCAGGAGCTCCTTGCGCGCCAGCTGGACGCTGACGGTGCGCAGCCGAGCGGGGACGTGCCGTCATTCGACGAGCGTGCGTTCCTGCGCCGTGTCCGTATCAAGAGCGTCGCGCGCGCCGTCGTCATCGCCGCGGCCGTGGTGGTGATCTCGTGGGCGGTCGTCGCGCTCGGCATGATCCGATGGGAGGCGCTCACCTGGCGTGAGGCAAACCGCATCGACAGCTACTACAACGACTTCGTCGTGCTGAGCAACCCCAACACCTGGGTGCTCGGCCAGAGCGTGACCCGGTTCCATTTCCCGGGGGCGAGCAACGACTACACGACGTACCGCCTCGTCGGTGGCAGACCCGTGCCCGCCGGGGTGCGCAGCGTGGACTTCAGCCTGTGGGACGATGAGTTCCTGCGTGGTTTCGACGAGCGGCTCACCACCGTGGGACCGCGTGTGTTCACCGGCTCCGAGGTCGTGCCGGAACTCAGGATGCTGCACCCCGGCACGCTGGATGACACGTACGTCAACGAGATGGGCATCGAGCGCGATATCCTCGCCGAGTTCGAGGCGATCACAGCTGAGTCGCTCGAGCGACTCGCCGCGACGCCGCCGTCGTACACCGCCGAGGTGGCCTTCTCCTTCGACCGTACGCTCACGCGTGCCGAGATCGAGTCGTTCGCGGCTTCGGGCACCACGCTGGCGTGGGGCGCGGTCTCTTCCTGGGAGCCCGAGGACATGCCGATGCTACCGCTCATCAACGCGGGCAGCATGCTCGGTATCCCTTTCGCGCAGCCGGGCATCAGCTACGGAGCCTTCGGTTTCACGTCGACCGATGACGCCGAGGACAGCCTCATCGACGCGCTCCGGCTGATCGCCGACAACTCCCGGTTACCGGCCGCGAGCCGCGCGCGCGCAGTGATCGAGCAGCTCGAGCGCGACGGCGTGAGTTACTACGGTGCGGTCCTGACCGGCAGTCCGGACGTCCTGCTGCGCCTGGCGGGGGATCCGCGTGTCACCGCGGTCTGCTTCGGCCTGTCGGTGGGACCCTGGGAGTAGCCGACGCACGCGTTTCCATCATCCATCCTCCCCGTCGTCGCGCTATCATCCCTGCGGGACGAAAGGAGCAGGTCTGATGGATGCCCGTGAACGCATGGAGGCCAACCGCGAACTCTGGCAGCGCTGGACGGCGCTGCACGTACCATCCGACTTCTACGACGCCGGCGGATTCGCTGCCGACCCGGGGTCGCGTCCGTTCGACCGCATCATCACCGGGTTGCTCGGCGACGTTTCCGGCATGCGCGCGCTGCATCTCCAGTGCCACTTCGGCATGGACACGCTTCGCCTTGTGCACATGGGTGCCGAGGCGACCGGCGTGGACTTCTCATCGGCGGCCATCGAGGCGGCGTGCTTGCTTGCAGCGTGCACCGGCCTCCCGGCGACGTTCATCGAGGGTGACGTCACGACGCCGCCTGCCGAGGTGCCCGAGGCCGCTTTCGACCTCGTGTTCACCTCGTACGGCGTGATCTCGTGGTTGCCGGACCTCAGGCCGTGGGCGGAGACGATCGCAAGCCGACTCGCGCCCGGTGGCGCCTTCAAGCTCGCCGACTCGCACCCGATGCTGTGGGTCTTCGACGACGAGACCGACGATCCCGAACTGCGCGTGAGGTACTCGTACTTCGGGCGCGACGCGCTCGAGTGGGAGGAGTTCGGCAGCTACGCCTCGCCGGGCAGCGAGCACGTCGGCACGTCCCACTCCTGGCAGCACACGTTCGAGGAGATCATCGGCGTGCTCGTTGGCGCAGGGCTCGTGATCGAGGAACTCAGGGAGTTCCCGCTCCTCGCGTGGAAGTACACGACCGCGATGGTCGAGCGGGGGCCTGGCCTGTTCGGCCAGCCCGACGGACAGCCGGAGCTGCCGCTCATGTTCACGCTGACGGCGCGCAAGCCGTAGCGCTACTGCACCTTGATGAGCGAGTCGACCGGGGCGTGCGCGTCGGTCAACAGCGGTACGTCAGCCACCGGGACCGGCGCGGTGTAGAGGTCGTCGGCCATCGAGTCGAACCCGGGGATCGTCACGATGTCGCCCACCCGGTCGCCGATCCGCGCCCGCAACTCGCTTTCGGGCAGCCGGGTGTCGGTAGCGATCACGGCGATGTTGCGTACCCGTGCG
>JAXMLJ010000005.1:0-13754 GCA_034368805.1 Coriobacteriia bacterium | reverse complement strand
GCCTTCTCGAACTCCTGCGCCTCGATGGCCGCCTCTTTCTCCTGCCGCACCTGCTTCAGGCGCTCGTCGACCTCGCGCACGCCCGGGGGTGCGGTCATCATCTTGATGCGCATCTTAGAGCCGGCCTCGTCGATGAGATCGATCGCCTTGTCCGGCAAGAAGCGGTCCGAGATATACCGGTCGGCAAGCGTAGCCGCGGCATCGATGGCTGCATCGGTGATCGAGACGCGATGGTGCGCTTCGTAGCGGTCCCGCAAGCCCTTCAGGATCTCGACCGTCTCGGCCACACTCGGCTCACCGACCATGATCGGCTGGAAACGGCGCTCGAGGGCCGGGTCCTTCTCGACGTACTTGCGATACTCGTCGAGGGTAGTGGCGCCGATGGTCTGTAGTTCGCCGCGGGCCAGCGCCGGCTTGATGATGCTCGCGGCGTCGATGGCGCCCTCGGCGGCACCCGCGCCGACGAGGGTGTGCATCTCATCGACGAACAGGATGATGTCGCCGCGCTCCCGGATCTCCTTCATGAGCTTCTTCAGGCGGTCCTCGAACTCGCCACGGTACTTGCTGCCGGCAACCAGCGCAGCAAGATCGAGCGTGTAGAGCTGTTTGTCGCGAATGGTCTCGGGGACCTCGTCATCAGCGATGCGCTGCGCAAGGCCCTCCACGACGGCCGTCTTGCCCACGCCGGGCTCGCCGATGAGGACCGGATTGTTCTTCGTTCGCCGCGAGAGGATCTGCATGACGCGCTCGATCTCCTGGTCGCGACCGACGACCGGGTCGAGCTTGCCATCGGCGGCCGCCCTGGTGAGGTTGCGCCCGAACTCGTCGAGCAGTGCCGCATCAGCACCCCTCCCGCCCCGGCGCTCCTCGCCGGGCTCGGACTGCTTACCGTAGTAGCCGGAGAGCAGCTGGATGACCGCGGAACGCACCTTCTCGAGATCGGCGCCGAGGTTGAGAAGCACCTGCGCCGCCACACCCTCACCCTCGCGGATAAGACCGAGTAGCACATGCTCGGTGCCGATGTAGTTGTGGCCGAGTTGCAGCGCCTCCCGAAGCGAGAGCTCGAGCACCTTCTTCGCACGCGGCGTGAACGGGATGTGCCCCGTCGGCACGTACGTGCCCCTGCCGATAAGCTCCTCGACCTGCTGGCGCACGTCTTCGAGCGAGATATCGAGGCTCTCGAGCGCCTTGGCCGCGATGCCGTCATGCTCGCGGATCAGTCCGAGGAGCAGGTGCTCGGTACCGATGTAGTTCTGGTTGAGCATGCGCGCCTCTTCCTGCGCATACACGACCACCCGTCTGGCCTTCTCTGTGAACCGCTCGAACATGATCGCTCACTCCTATCCACAGCGCCGGCGAAGGCGCGTCAGGTGCCGTATCTCGTATTCTACCCTGCTCGGCGACATCGGGCGGAACGTACGGTGCACTCAAGCAAGCCGGGTGCCACGGACTTGAGTGCATCGCACTCAGATTGTGCCAGAGTCGCCGGCCACGGCCGGCAGGATCGCACGGGTCGCCTATGCCTCCGGGCGCATGTGCGGGAAGAGCAGAACATCGCGGATCGACGCGCTGTCGGTGAGCAGCATGGCGAGGCGATCGATGCCGATACCGAGTCCGCCAGCGGGCGGCATGCCGTACTCCTGCGCCCGGAGGTAGTCCTCGTCCACCCACATCGCCTCGTCGTCACCGGCGTCCTTAGCGGCCGCCTGCGCCTCGAACCGGGCACGCTGGTCGACCGGATCGATGAGCTCCGAGAACGCATTGGCGAACTCCCGGCCGGTGATGATGAGCTCGAAGCGGTCGGTGATCTCGGGGTCCGCATCGTTGCGACGCGCGAGCGGCGATGTCTCGGCCGGATAGTGGGTGACGAACGTCGGCTGCACCAGTGTGTGTTCCACGAGCTTCTCGAACAACTCGTTGAGCAGCTTGCCGGCGCCCCATGCCGACTCGAAGAAGACGTCGTACCGATCGCACATGCGGCGGAGGTCAGCCAGCGGCGTGTGTACGCTGAGCTCGCGGCCGGCGGCCTCGCTCACCAACTCGGCCATCGGCGCCTGGCGCCACGGCGAAGCCAGCGAGACCGCGGTACCCTGATACGCGATCTCGAGCGTGCCGAGGACCTCGGTGGCTACCGAGGTGATGAGCGATTCGGTGAGCTCGCGCATCGTCTCCATGTTGCCGAAGGCCTGATAGGCCTCGAGCATCGTGAACTCGGGATTGTGTCGGGGCGACATCCCCTCATTGCGAAACGAGCGATTGATCTCGTAGACGCGATCGAAACCACCGACGAGCAGCCGCTTGAGGTACAACTCAGGAGCGATGCGCAGATACAGATCCATATCAAGCGCGTTGTGGTGCGTGACGAACGGCCGCGCGGTCGCACCGCCGGGGATCGGCTGGAGCATCGGGGTCTCCACCTCGAGGTACCCGCGTCCTTCCATGAACCGCCTGATCGCCGAGATCACGCCGAAGCGCGTCTCGAACACCGCACGCACCTCGGGGTTGGCGATGAGGTCCACGTAGCGCTGGCGGTACCGCGTCTCGGTGTCGGCGAGTCCGTGGTACTTCTCGGGAAGCGGCCGGAGGGACTTGGAGAGCAGCGTCACGACGGTGGGTGTGACCGAGAGTTCGCCACGGCGCGTGCGAACGATCGTCCCCGTCGCGCCCACCCAGTCACCGAGGTCGAGTGCCGTTGCAGCCTCAAAGAGTGCGGGCCCCGTCAGGTTGGCCCGGCAGAACAGCTGGATCTCGGCGGCGCCGTCCCGCACCACGATGAAGAGCACCTTGCCCTGGTCGCGCTTGGCGACGACACGCCCGGCGATCGACACGGTGTCTGTGGTCTCCGCGCCGGGCTCGAGCGACGCATACTCACGCACGAGGTCAGCAACGGTGACGGTGCGCTCGAACGAATCGGGATACGGGTCGATGCCGGCGCGCCTGAGCGTGTCGATCTTTGCCAGACGGACCGAAGTGGCGTCCTCGGCCCCCCGGTCGTCAGTGCGCACCTGGTCGGTCATGACCCCCCGCTACTTGCTGATGGAGACGACCTCGTACTCGATGACCGCGCCACGCGGCGTGGTCACACGCACGACGTCGCCCTTCTTCGCACCCATCACGGCCTGCCCGACCGGCGACTCGTTGGAGATACGATCGTTCGTCGGGTCGGCCTCCGCCGAACCGACGAGCTGGTAGGTGAATGTCTCCCCGGCGTCGACGTCCTTCAGGTGCACCCGCGCACCGAGCGTCACGCGATCCCGACGCTTGGGCGACTCGATGATGGTCGCATTCGAGAGGATCTGGCTGATCTCGGCGATGCGGCTCTCGACCCACGCCTGCTCGTTCTTGGCATCGTCGTACTCGGAGTTCTCCGAGATGTCGCCGAAATCCTTGGCTTCGCGGATGCGTTCGCCCACTTCCCGGCGCCTGACGGTCTCAAGATGGTGCAGCTCCTGCTCGAGGCGGGTCTGACCTTCGGGGGTGAGTGCGATCTCTCTCTGCATGAACAGCTCCTGTGTGTCGGTCCGCCAGATGCCGCCTAAGGCGGCAGCGTCGGCCGGCCGGTCAATGGCTCACGAGAGTATAGCGACGACCGGCCCCTGATACAAGCCACGTGCTTCTCGGCGCCAGTGGGATAAGCGAAAGGCGCCCGCAGGCGCCTACTCGCGTGGAGCACCGGTCGTCGCGACTACTCGTCGTCGGCCTCGGCCTTGGTGTCCTTCTTGGAAGACGAGGGCTGATCGGCCTCATCGTCGTCCTCGATCTTGCCCTCTACGCTGTCCTTGAGGACTTTGGCCGACTTGCCGAACGTCTTAGCCAGCTTCGGGAGCTGTGTGGGGCCGAAGAGCAGCAGGATGATCCCGAGGATGATCCACCACTCAGCGCCTCCGGGAAGTCCGAAAATCGCCATGTCGCCTCCTTGAGTCCTCGGCCCGACCCGGCGTGCGATCGGACCGTTGTGGCCGGTGGCCAGCTTACCATCTTAGTCAGACCCGCGCCACGCCCTCGCGACGCGAGAGGTAGTACAACGTGTGCAGCAATTCGTGGACCGGATCGGTATTGTGTAGCGTCACTCCCTGCGGCACGCGGACGATGACCGGTGTGTAGTTGAGGATGATCCGGACGCCACCCTCGGCCAGGCGATCGGTCACCTCTTGGGCCGCCGTGGGTGGCACGGCCACCACCCCGATACGGATGTCCTGATCGCGGAGCACCCGCTCGAGATCGTCGATCGATTGGATCGTGACGTCCCCGATGCGGGTGCCGATGCGTCGTGGGTCGCTGTCGAAGATCGCCGTCACCAGGAAGCCGTGCTGACGCAGGCCGTTGTAGCCGGCTATCGCCGAACCGAGGTTCCCGGCCCCTACGAGCGCCAGCCGGTGCACGTGATCCGCACCCAGGATCCGCTGGATGCGATCGACCAGAGTGACCACGTCATACCCGACGCCCCGCTTCCCGAAAGATCCGAAGTGCGTGAGGTCTCTGCGGATCTGCGCTGGGTTGACCAGAGTCAGTTCACCGAGGCATGCCGAGGAAACCGTCGCAATCCCATCGCGGCGCAGCTGGATCAAGATGTTCAGGTAGAGCGGAAGCCGCTCTATGACCCCTTCGGGAACACGGTCGGACATGTGGCTCCATCGTCGTCGTTCGGTACTTCATACCACATGGTAACCGCTGGTTACAAAGTAGGACAAGGGCACGCGGCTCACCGGTGCGCCGAAGTCTCCCTCACGAGCCGTATGACGTCGGAGCGCGTGACGATCCCCGCAAGTCGTCCGCCCTCCACCACGAGGATGGCCCCGGGGCCCGCCGCCTCGAGTCTCGGCAGGACCGCATCCACGGACGTGTCCGGCGCGGCGACGACCTCCCCCAGGTCGCGCGACGCGACGTCCGCCACCGTGACGACCGACCATTCGGCGCGCGGGATCTCGTTCGCCCGATCTATGTCGATCAGGCCGATGACCTTGCCCTCATCGACAACCGGATAGCGTGTGTGTCGCCCGCCGAGGAAGTACGAGTGCGCCATCTCCTCAAGCGTGATGTCGGCCGGGGCGAGAACCGCCGGCGAGGACATGATGCGCTTCAGCGGTACGTCGGCAAGCGCGGCCCGCATGAGTTGCTGCTGATACGCCCCGGCCGCGAGTGAGGTCAGGAACCAGCCCATGACGGCGAACCAGACGAAGTCGAACGTTCCGGCGAGCACTCCCAGGACCGCGATCGCGATGAAGAGAGTCCCCAGCGCCTGACCGGCACGGCTCGCCCACTTCGTGGCCTTCAGGAGGTCCTTGGTCAGCGTCCAGATCAACGCGCGAAGAACACGCCCTCCGTCGAGCGGGAACCCGGGAAGCAGGTTGAACAGCGCAAGCGAGACATTGATGAAGGCCAGGTACTCGAGCGGGACCCAGACGACGTCAGTCGCCCCCGACGCCCTGAGCAATAGATGCCCGACCCAGAAGACTCCGGCCAGAACAACGCTCGTCAACGGTCCGGCGATCGCCACCAGGAACTCATGGCCCGGGCTGCGCGGCTCGGCCTCCATCTGCGAGACCCCGCCGAACAGGAACAGAGTGACCTTGGAGATGCGGAGGCCCCCGGCTCGAGCGACGAGCGAGTGCGCGAGCTCGTGCAGGACCAGTGAACCGAAGAAGACGAGCGCAGTCACAAAGCCCAGAGCGACATAGTGGACGGGAGCGCGATCGGGCAGCGCCGATGGGAAGTAGCTGGTAGTGAGCGTCGAGGCCACCAGGAAGAAGATGAAGAACCAGCTTGCATCGATCTCAAGCGGAATCCCGAAGATCTTGCCGAGGCGCAATGAAGGCAGTCCGAACATCGCTCACCAGACCCGTCTGCTGTGGGCCACGTCTCAGAACACCGCGCCCTCGAGCGCGGTGGCGCACACGCATGGACGCTCCCCGGGAAGTGCCGGGATCATCGCAAACAGCAGGTCCTTGACCTTGTGATTGTTCTCGCCGAACACGCGCACGACCTCGTCGTTGGTGACAGGCTCGGCACCAGCCGTCCCGGCATCGTAGTCTGTGATCAGCGAGATGTTGCAGTAGCACATCTCCAGTTCCCGGGCGAGATACGACTCGGGGTACTGGGTCATGTTGATGACCTCCCACCCCTGGGCCGCGAACCAGCGCGACTCCGCCCGTGTGGAGAACCGGGGCCCCTGGATGACAACGACGGTCCCGGTCTCGTGCGCCGTGATACCCAACTCCCGGCACTTCTCCAGCGCCACAGCTCGCATGGTCGGGCAGTACGGGTCGGCAGATGACACGTGCGTGGTGGCAGGACCGTCGTAGAACGTGTCCTTGCGTCCTGAGGTTCTGTCGACGAACTGGTCACAGATCACGAAATCCCCGGGCTTCACATGCGCCTGCAACGACCCGCAGGCGTTCGGACCGATGATCCGCGTGACGCCGAGCTGCTTCATCGCCCAGACGTTCGCGCGGTAGTTGATCATATGCGGCGGGTACTGATGCGCGGTCCCGTGACGAGGCAGGAACGCGACACTGCGGCCCCCGATATCGCCGTACATGAGCGGGGCCGAGGGCGCACCGTAAGGAGTCTCGACCTCCACCTCGGTCGGGTTCTCGAGAAGAGAGTAGAAGCCGCTGCCGCCAAAAACGCCGATCTCTGCCTGCGGATACACCATGAGTGGTCTCCTCGCCTCTCGTCACCGGCACCAGGGGCCGGTATCGGGTTTCTACCACCACCGGATTGTAGCGGAACACCCGATGGGGCTCAGGCGCTGCGAGCCAGCCCCGGCACCTCAGAGGGCGCGGTCTGCACGAAGGCGTAGCCGACGCCTGGAGTCCTGAGCCTACGGCCGAATGCGTTCTCCCCGTCCGTCCACGTCTCGCCGACCATGCTCGCACGTGTCGCCACATCGATGAATCCTGCTGTCTCACTGTCGAGGGTATCGGCATGATGAAGCGTCAGGCTCTCCAGCGTGGCCGGGGATCCGGTGAACGGTGTCGCAGCCTGACCGTGATGCGTCAGGACCATGTGGGCCAGATGCAGCGCCTGTTCAGCCGGGAAACCGCCGACGAGACGGCCGATCGCACCATGCACCCGGCGCTCGCCGAGGACGGCGTGTCCAAGCAGTCGACCCTCGTCGGTGTGATCGATCCCCGTAGCGTACGCGACTGCATCCACCGCGCCGATGTCGTGTAGAAGCGCACCAGTGAGCAGCAGGTCGGCATCGATCTGCGGGTGCAGCGCCGCGATCTGCCGGCACACGGAGGCCACTCCGACCGTATGCTCGAGAAGTCCGCCGAGATACGCATGATGTCCGCCGGGGCAGGCTGGAGACTCCTTGAATCTCGTCATGAGCACCACATCACCGAAGACCTCCCGGAGAAGGGCGCCGAGCGATGCGTCGGCTACGATGCGCACCAAACCGCGAAGTTCGGTGAGCAGTTCACTCGTGTCCCGCACGCCGGTCGGGACGATGTCCCGGGGGTCGTACTCCTCGGCCGCACGGAGCGACTCCACCGTCACCCGCACGACACCGCGAAAGGCAGTGACCACGCCGCGAACTTGAACGACCAGCCCGACCGGGACAGCCTCGGCCTCTCTCGTGGGTCGGAACATGATCCCCGGGATCCGCCCACTCCGGTCGGCGAGCTCGAGCGACAGGTACGCTTCACCCGTACGTGCCGCCCGAATCTCCTTGGACATCAGGGCAAAGGTGGCGGCTACGCGCTCGCCCGGATGCAGTGTCAAAGCGTATCGCCGTTCCATGACCGTCTCCTCCGCACGCCCATCACCTGTGACATGAGCGTACAGCGGCGGTCTGACATGGGGCCTTCAGGTAAGCGAGCGAACACGGGCCGTAGCACCCGGCTCGACGCCATAGCGTTCCGCGGCACTTCCGAGCCGGATAGCCAGCGTGAGCCAGCCCGAGGAGTCGATGAGCGCCAGAGGGTCGCCCTCTCCCACATCCGAGAAGGTCGTACCGAACGGCACCTCGATCATCAGGTGTCCGAAAGCAAGTTCCAGGGTTCCCGTGGCGAGTCCCCGCGCGACGACCTCTTCAGCGGGGATCGCGATCCTGAGCGAGCCGAAACGGTCCATATCTATGACCTCGGCGACAAGTACACCGCCCTCCTCGTGGCATCGCTCGAACGGCGCCGGAGCGAGGGAGTCGATGTCTATGGACTCGCCGATCGCGCTCGCCTCGACACCGCACGCGAGTGCGGCCGCGGCGGGCGCGAGCACGTCCCGTGCGTGGAACGTGGGCAGCGGCTGGCGGAAGTCGAGATGCTCGGGCACGATCGAGTATGCCTCGACAACGCCACCCGCACGCCATGTGGACGGCATCAGCACGCCATTGTCGGGCCCCACGAGGATGCTGCCCCCGCCGGTCACAAGCGCCAGGTCACGCCTGCCTCCCCCGACCCCGGGATCAGCTACCACAAGGTGTATCGCGTCCGGCAGCTGCCACACGCCCGCAGCCGCCACCGCTGACGCCTTGCGTACATCGAACGGGGCGATGTCGTGGGCAAGGTCCACCACGCGCGCCTGAGGGCAGGCGCGATGTATGACCGCGTGGCACATGCCGACCCAGGTGTCCCCGCTTCCGAAGTCCGACGTGAAGCAGATGATCGAATGCATCGTGTACGTGCTCCCCTCCGCAGCGTTGGCTGTGGTCTACTATAGTTGACGACGGTCGAACAGGGGGGTGCATCCGATGGGTGTCCGGCGTGTGCTGCTGCCGCTCGTACTCCTGCTGGTCGCCACGACGCTACTCTCGTGCGGCCCCACGGACATCGTGACGTATGTTCCCGAGGGCGGGATCTACCGTTCCGATGACCTCGCGACGCTGATCGCGTCCGCTGACCTGGGGAAGACCGCAGCCGTGACCACCGGAGAGGCTCCCGAGGTCAGGCAGGACGCGCTCACACAACTGCGCGGATACGGCGACGACGCCGTGGCACTTGCGGACACTCTCACCTCGGACTTCCCGCTCGACATGGCCGCCGTTCCCGTATACGTGGAACGTGGTAGCTACGAGGGCGAACCCGCATGGATCGTCATCGAGGCGACCGCCGACGACGCAGGCACCCTCACCTATCGGCGCCTCTGGGTGCTCTCCTACACCGAAAGAGCGGTCATCGCCGCCCAGTCAGCACGCTGACCGTCAGGCCACGCCCTCAGCCGGCCACGAATCGCCGAGGATCCGACGTACCTCTTCTCGCGCGCGGGGCCTCGGCCACCCGGCATCGATCAAGTCGGACTCAATCGATACGGCGACGAGTCTCTGGCGTGCACGGATACCGAAGGGATCCCGTGCCGACAGGATCCGCCTACGCAGCACGGCTAAGAAGTAGGCCTCCACCCTCTGTGCGTCGGAGGGTGCCAGCGGCCGGGAGACCCTCGAAGCCAACGCGTTGCCGGTGATGCGAGCGGCAGCCTCCGCGTGCGCCTCGCCCCCGGTCAAACGACGGGCGCGCGCCTCAAGGACCGCAAGGTACTCCTCGAGCGTTGATGTCGTCTCCTGGCGAATGAGTGAGAGCTGGACCATCGCGATGACCTCCTCCGAACGGATGTTCGAAGGAAGCATAGCGACTGACTCTGACATCCCCATCCCCACGCGCCCGGGCCTTAAGGTCACACGATCCGCTCGGCGACGACCCGCAAGAGAGAAGCGGCGGCGAGCTCTGCTGCGCTGAGTCCGACCGCGACGAGTATCTGAGGCCATGCGTCGCGCAGCCTGTGCGCCCGGCGCTCGAACACCGGCATGAGGCCGACGAATACCAGGTTCACCGTGACGAACGTGGCAACGATGGCCGCGGACACGAGCACGGGATAGCCCACACCGAGTAGCGGCAGAAGCCAGCGCGTCACGACGAACGTGACGAGGAGGGGCGCCAGCCACGCGCCGATCGCAGCCCGGCCGGACGGCACCCGTTCGGGACTCGAGCGCCTCCACAGTTGTCCGTTGACCATCGGGAGCGCCAGAGTCGCCAGACCCCAACCGGTCATCAGTCCTGTGATGAGGCGGATGTCGTTCGTCGTCGTCCGCAGGCCTGCATACGACGACACGCCGTCGAAGGCCATCGCGCCGACGAACAGTCCGATGATGAGCAGCACCGGCCAACTCGGGAGTTCGGAAGGCCTTCGGTCACGGGCGAGGAGGACAAGGACGATGAGTGCTGCGGCGAAGCCGATGTACAACCCGGTATCGCGAGCGCAGACCGGGAGCTGGAACCCTCCGGCGAACAAGGAGCGTTCCGGCAGCTGATGGCACAGGCCGTAACCCAGAACGGCGAACACTGACTCGAGCATTCACGTCTCCCGGATACGCTGACAGGCCGGCGGACCGGCCTGTCAGTCGTGAGTTCAGATGGTCGGGATGGCGGGATTCGAACCCACGACCTCTGCGTCCCGAACGCAGCGCTCTACCAAGCTGAGCCACATCCCGACGAGCCGCTATGATACATGGTCGTCGCTGCTAGGGCAAAGAGTTTCCGCGACGGACCCGACCGGCGCGTCGAAGGCTGATCGCGACAGCGACGCCGAGGGCCCGACCGGATGTCCCGGCCGGGCCCTCGGTCAGCGTATCGCCGACCCGACGGTTGCCGCTACAGCCTCACGTGGCAGTAGGAGCAGAACGTCGGCTCGTGGCACTCGAAGCAGGGCTGAGCGCCGTCCTTCTTGACGATGCTCGGGTGATACGTGCGCCACGGCTGCTGCTGGACTGCACCCGGGTGATGGCATGCGTCGCAGAAGAACTGGCTGTGGCAGTTGGTGCATACGTCCTTCGTATACGTCTTAGCCTCGAAGTCGGCCTTGTGCGCCTCGTCGAAGCCGGACGGGTGAGGCATCTCGAGCTTGTGGCAGCTCTGGCAGAACTGCGCCTGCACGCCGCCGTCACCGTGGCAGTAGTCGCAGGAGTCCTGCGCTTCCTTGTACGCTACCTGGTGCTTGGCGGGGGCGGAGAGCGCCGTGCGCCGCGTCCAATCGTTCGCTGTATGCGACGTTGGCAGGGCACTCAGATTCATGTGGCAATCGACGCAGAACTGCTTGTTCTCATGACACTTCTCGAAACACGGCTGAGCGCCGCTTGCTGCCACGGTCGCCGGGTGCTGACGGGCCCACGCGACATCGTTGCGCGCACCCTCGTGGTGGCAGTCGGAGCAGAGTTCTCGCTGCTGGTGACAGTTCGAGCACACAGCCGGCGTATTGCGGCCAGACACGTGGTTGGTCTTGAACGTGTCAGGATGCGGGATCTCCATGCCATGGCAGCTCTTGCAGAACTGCGCCTCGGCGCCACCGGGACCGTGACACACATCGCAGCTGTCGATCGACTGACGCGCGGAGAGCGCGTGCGCCGCGGAGGCAGCTGCCGGGGTGTCCGGGTACTTCGTGACCGTGAGGTCCTTGTGCAGCCAGTCGGCGGCCTTGTGGGACGTCGGCAGCGGCTGCATGGCGGTGTGGCAGTCCACGCAGAACTGCTGATCGTGGCACGCGCCGAGACACGGAGCGACGCCCTTGGCGACAACAGCCGCCGCGTGCTGGGTCTGCCAGACAACCTGCGGATCGTACTCCCAGCCCACGCTCGAGCCATGGTGGCACGAGTCACAGAAGAACGTCTCCGACTGTTTGTGGCACATCTCGCACTTCTCGAGTTGGGTGGCTACCAGCTCGGGGTGCGACTTGGTCTTGAACTCATCGGGATGCGGCATCTCCATGCCGTGGCAGTCCATGCAGAACGTAGCCTTGACGTGGCATGTAGCGCAGTAGTCCACCTCCTGCACTTCCACGAGGTGCAGCGCGTGATCGTCCGCTGTGGGGACGTAATCGTGCTCGCCGGGGCCCTCGGCCTCGGTCGTCTCCGCGCTATCGTACGGCTCACCGTGAGCGATCGGCCTGATGATGTCCTCAGCAGGCCGGCCGGTCGCATGGTCCACTTCCATCATGGCAAGGTCGGCGTGGCCGGCCGGATAGAAGCCCTCTGCGTCATGGTTGGCAGGCTTCAGATCGAAATCGGCCGAATGGCATGCGGAGCACGTGCCCGGAGCCATGTACTCTTCGCCCGACGGAGACTCATCGGTGAGCGTGTGACACCGGAAGCACGCCGTCATCGTCATGAAGTCGGCGTGATAGGCGGCCCGCTCGCCGGTCACCGGGTTCTTGGTGAATATCTCGATGTCTGCCTCGGGGTGCGCCACGCGGTTGTGGCAGGCCGTACAGTGAACGTGGTTCTCCGAGTGGACCTCATGGTCGATAATGATGCCCTCGCTCGGCGTGACGGTCCGGGTGTCGAGGCTGTGACACTGCGTGCACTGGCCTTCGCCCATATGACCGTAGTTGAGCGCGAGATGGCTCGTCGCGTTGAGCGGCACCGCATACGTCGTGGTGACCAGCTCGTAGGCACCTGTCACGCCAGCCTTGACCTTGTGGATCAGGAACGTGACCGGGTCACCGTTGACCGGTAGGTGGCACGAGATACACGCTACCTTGTTGTGCGAGCCGTTGTCGTAGGCCGCGACAGCATCCTTCTGGACCGAGTGGCAGAAGCCGCCGCAGAACCAGTAACTGGACGTGGCGCCCAGCGAGATCATTATGACCGCGGCCATAACGATGCATGCCACGGCTACCCAGATGAGGTACCTGGGCCGGCGGACCGGGTCTTTGAACCCGGCTAATGAGATCTTCGCCATACGCATTCTCTCCTCGCTCGCGTCCCTCGGCTTCTTCTAGCACAAGCGCGGAAACGGCCCCTCGCCGCCCCATCGCTCAACGATAGCCGAAGCCTTGTGAAGGGACAAGACAAACGCAGCCGTCGTGACGGGGTTTTCCCCTTCTTCGGGCTATTCGCCGGGTGAGTCCCCATTCCTGCCCTCGCGTGACACTCAGTCGATCTCAAAGACCGCCGACATCTCGACCGGCACGCCGAGGGGAAGCGCAGCCACGCCCACGGCCTCCCGGGCGTGCAGGCCTGAGTCACCGAACGCGACCCCCATCACCGCGCTCGCCGCGTCGATCACAGCACTCTGGCCGTCGAAGCCCGGCGCCGAGGCAACGTATCCCACGATCTTGACGACCCGCACGATGCGGTCGAGGTCTACCACGGAAGCCGCGGCAGCAAGCACCCGCAGGGCACACTGCTCGGCGCAGCGTCGGCCCTCCTCCAGCGTGACACCGTCTCCGAGGTGTCCGGTGGCGATCGGCCGCCCGTCGATGACGGGGATCTGACCGGACGTGAACACGAGCGAACCGGAACGAACCGCCGGGACGTACGAGCCGACAGCCGCGGGGACCTCTGGCACCTGCAGATCGCGCGCGGCGAGGCGCGCGATCACGCCGTGCGACATCAGCGGACCACCATCGAGTCCGCCAGCTTGTTGAGCTCCATGATCGCGGCGGTGATCTGTCGCGAAGTCTCGGCAGCCTGCTGGGAGACCAATGCGACCTCCTTCATGGACACGACCACCTGATCGGAGGCGGTGCGTTGCTGTTGCGTGGCGATCGAGATCTGCTTGGCCGCGTCTGTAGTCTCCTCGACCTGCGACACGATGCGCTGCAACTCCGTAGCGGTGTTCATCGCAAGATCCTGACCCTCGGTCACCTTCTTGGCGGCTTTCTCCGTCTGCATGATGAGCGCCGAGGTGGACGCCTGGATCTCGCGCACCACGCGGCCGATCTCCTGCGTGGACTCGGTGACCGAGTCGGCCAACTTGCGGATCTCCTCGGCGACGACGGAGAAGCCCTTGCCCGCATCGCCGGCGCGCGCGGCCTCGATC
>JAXMLJ010000004.1:0-9093 GCA_034368805.1 Coriobacteriia bacterium | reverse complement strand
CCGCAGCTCACGATGCCCGAGGGGCCGCCTGCTACGTGACAGCCGGTGATCGCGCAGCCGACGTCGTGATGCAGTTCGTAGACCGAGACCGTCGGATGGCAACCGTCGGTTGCGCACGACCCGGGCTTCGGTTCGCCGGTGAGGCGATCCAGCTCGACGCCCGTGTGCTTCGCGCAGAAGTTCCGGTGCTTGTCGGCACCCACGTGGCATGCGCCGGGCGTACCCTCGGGTCCACCGCAGCTCATCGGCCCCGTGCCGCTGATGCTGCCCGTCCGACTGTGGCATCCGGCGAGCATGCAGCCCTTGGAGCTGTGGACGCCGCGCACGTCCGCGGTGTCGTGGCAGCCGGCCGTCACGCACGAGCCCTCGACGGACTCGCCGGTCAGCCGGTCGAGCTCGGCCGCCACGTGGACGGAGTCCATGGCGCCGTGGCGCTCGTCGCCGTGGCATGCCTCACACGCGCTCGCACTCTCGCGCTCGGTCCATGAGGCCTTGACGACCGCGGCCGTGTTCTCGTTGGCGTTGTGGCACCCGAGGCACGAGTCGGCCCCAAGCGCTGACCCCGGCCGCGTGTGCTCGTCGCCGATGTCCATCGAGTGACACACCGCGCACGTCAGCGTGACGCCGCTTGTCGGGTCGGTGAGTGTGGATGCGCCCTGGCGTCCGTTGGCCGCCGAGTGGACCTCACCATCGTTCTCGTGGCTGTACTCGGTGTTCAGATAGGCGGGGTGGCAGGTGTTCTCACCGGTGCCGCACGCGTTCTGGGTCGGCTTCGGCGCCTGGACGGTGAGATCGTGGCAGCCCGGCTCGCCTTCCACAGCCGAGCCGGAACACGTCGCGGGTGCGTTCGGGTGCAGCGCATGGAGCTTGTTGCCCGCGTGACACCCGATGCCCGTGTCGCCGCAGCCCGCGGTCCCACTGCCCTCGACCGAGGCCGGCGCGAAGTCGACTGCGTGCATCGGCGCCCGCACGTCCTCGCCGTGGCAGTCCTCGCACCGGTGGGACTCCCAGTCGGTCTTGACCTGCTCCAGCGCGCCGCTCTGCACGTCGTTGTGGCACTCCGCGCATCCGACGTCGGTGCCGTAGTCACTCCCGTCGACCTCCGGTACGCCGGTATGCGCTGCCTTAAGATCGCGGGAATGGCAGTCACCGCAGGTCGCCTGCGCTTCGCCGTCCTCGGCAGTCCGCATGATGGCGGTCATGTCGGTACCCATGGCGGTGTGGAGTGACTCGCGGTAGTGACCCTGGGGATAGGGGTCGGAGAGGCGCACGCAGTCGGACACGCCCTCCATCGTCCCGTCGTGGCATCCCGTGCACTCCCGCTGGCTCGGCCCGTGGCACGGGATGCAGCCGACGCCCGTGTACTCGTGGCAGGTCTTGCACGCGGTCTCGGGGTGGTAGGCGTTGAAGTCCCGGCGGTGCTCGTCGAATCCGTGGCAACCGTCACCGGAGTTGGTGCATCCGCTCTCGCGGTGCGCATTGTAGTCGCTCGCCTCAGTGAAGCTGTGGACCTTGGTGGTGGGCGGATTCCATCCGGCGGCAAAGGCGACGCCGGCGACGATGATGAAGGCGAGTGCGATCCGGCTTCTGTGCACTTTCAGACGCTGGAGCGCGGAGACCGCCCCTCCACGTGCCGGACCTGCTGCCCGCGTGGTGGCAGCATCATGTGAGTAACCGCCCCGCATCGCACCCCCAAGTGTCGCTGCCGATCAGTCGAGGCGAAGACCGAGCACCTCGGCGGCCGCTTCCTTCAGAGCCTGGACCTTCTCGGGCTCATCTGGATCGTCCGGCCTGATAAGGGTGACGATGAAGCCGACGCGCATAGCAATCGCTCCCCGCGACTTGAACACATCGAGGTTGTTGCGCCGGATATGCTCCTCGATGCGCTGCGCGTAGTCGTACAGCTTCCCCATGAAGCCACACCTCCAAGGGCCGGATATCTTCTGATTCGGCATAATGCGGACCGCGGTTTAGCGCTGGCTGGTCTGAATCGTGAGTCCCCGGATCATTGTCGCCCCCAGCGATTACATAATCGTGCAAGAACCTCGATATGGCCACCTCGATCCATGCGTCCTGCCCGCTGGCCGCTGCGCGCCGCGCGACCGGCCGTGCTACGGTTCGTGCATGACGACGATCCACCGATACGCCGCCACCTGCCCCCGGGGCGTCGAGCCCTTGCTCGCCGGTGAGATCAGGCAACTCGGCGCCGACGAGGTGCGCGAGCAGCGAGCCGTCGTCACGTTCTCCGGACCGCTCCAGACCGGCTATCGGGCGTGCCTGTGGTCGCGTATCGCGAGTCGGGTGCTGCTCACGTTGGCCGAGTTCCCGGCGGCGAGTGCCGAGGCGCTCTACGAAGGCGTCGCGACGATCGCGTGGGAGGAGCACATTGCGCCCGAGGGTACGCTCGCCATCGACGTGGCCGGATCCACGAGCGGTCTGACCCACTCGCGTTTCGCCGCTCAGAAGGCGAAGGACGCGGTGGTGGACCGGATACGCACGGTGAGCGGCACGCGTCCTTCGGTGGCCTTCGAGCGTCCCGACGTGCGCCTGAACCTTCGGCTTCACAACGAGCGGGCGACGCTCTCGATCGACCTGGCCGGTGAGCCGCTCCATATGCGCGGCTACCGTACTGCCGGCGAGCAGGCCGAGGCGCCGCTCAAGGAGAACCTTGCGGCGGCGGTGCTCGTCCGCGCGGGCTGGCCGGAGATCGCCGCGGCCGGCGGCGCGCTGGTCGACCCGATGTGTGGTTCCGGGACACTGCTCGTTGAGGGGGCCCTCATCGCGGCCGGTCAGGCGCCCGGTCTGCTCCGGGAGTACTGGGGTCACGCGGGCTGGTTGGGCGGCGAAGCGGATGCGTGGCATCGACTTCTCGACGAGGCCGACGAGCGTGCCGAGAGCGGTCGTGACGCCATACCGCCGATCGTCGGTCGCGACCACGACCCGCGGGCCGTGAGTCTTGCGGCCGCATGTGCCAGGAGGGCCGGGTTCGGCGGACGCATCACCGTCGAGATCGGGGAGCTCGTTGCCCTGACGCCGCCGCCCGACAGCCGCCCGGGGCTCGTCGTCACGAACCCTCCGTACGGTGTCCGTCTCGGCGAGACGACCGACCTGGCCGCGCTTTACGCACTCCTCGGCGAGCGGCTGCTCTCCGGCTTCGAGGGCTGGACCGCAGCGGTGCTCACGTCCGACGAGTCGCTAGCGCGGGCGACGGGGCTACGGAGCAGCGCCGCCCACACACTCTACAACGGCGCGATAGAGACGAAGCTCTACCGGTTCGAAGTGTCCGCCTCGGCCGTGCGTGCCGAGGTGCGCCGGGCGCCGGAGCCGCGCTCGGCCGGTGCCGAGATGTTCGCCAACCGCCTGAAGAAGAACGTGCGCCACATCGGCAAGTGGGCCCGGCACGAGGGCGTGACGTGCTACCGCGTCTACGACGCCGACCTGCCCGAGTACGCGGTGGCGGTCGATCTGTATCAGGGTGCCGGCCCCGATGAGGGCATGCGGTTCGCCCACGTGGCCGAGTACGCACCGCCCGCGACGATCGACCCGTCCGTCGCCGAGACGCGCCTGGCCGAGGCGGTCGAGGTCGTGGCCGACGTGCTCGAGGTGGCGCCTGCCGACGTTGCGGTCAAGGTGCGCCGCCGCCAGCGCGGCACCTCGCAGTACGAGCGCGTAGCCGAGCGCGGGGAGTTCGTGCAGATCGCCGAGGGTGGAGTGCGCTTCCTCGTGAACCCCTACGACTATCTCGACACCGGTCTGTTCCTCGACCACCGGCCGGTGCGCACGATGGTGCGCGATCTGGCGGCGGGCACGCGTGTGCTGAACCTCTTCGCGTACACCGGCGCCGCCAGTGTGTACGCGGCCGCCGGCGGGGCGAGCGCCGTCAACACCGTGGATCTCTCGGCTACCTACCTGGACTGGGCGCAGCAGAACATGGCGCTCAATGGACTGGCCGACCGTCCCGGCGTCCGCTTCATGCGCTCGAACGCGATCACGTGGCTTGCCGAGGAGCGCCGACGCGTGGAGGCGGGGCTGGCGGACCCGTACGGACTCGTCTTCTGCGACCCGCCGACGTTCTCGGCGAGCAAGAAGATGGGGGCGCAAACGTTCGACGTGCAGCGCGACCACGTGCAGCTCATCACCGATGCCGCGGCGGTGCTCGCCGACGACGGAGCGCTGCTATTCTCCACCAATCTGCGGTCGTTCAAGCTGGATGCCGCCGCGCTCGGCGGGCTCGACGTGGAAGACATCACCGCGGCCACGATCCCGCCGGACTTCTCCCGTACGCCCAGGATCCACTCCTGCTTCAGGATCAGGCGGGGGTAGCGGCGCCGCGCCCTAGAACATCGGCGTGGTCTGCTCCAGCAGTCCCGAGTTGATGACCTGCCGGAAGACGTCTGCGGGGATCGTCGTATCCCAATTGCCCGTGAACCTGGCCACCGCGTAGATGCCGAGCCACAGGCCCACGACCAGGAGCGGCCAGGCCCACGGCGCGATCCGCACGCGGCCGACCCCCTTCGCCTCGAGACATCCATCCACCGGGCAGACCTTCACGCAGTCCATGCAGCCGTCGCACTCGGGCGCGCGCACCACGACTGCACGCTGTACGTCCACGAACGCGTGGCAGATCTTCGAGCACTTCCCGCAGTCGATGCAGGTCTCATCGTCACGCTCGACCGCGCACGGCGAGGCGAGCCCGACCGCCGAGTACAGCGCTCCGAGCGGACACAGGTACCGGCACCACACCGGTCCGAGCAGCATCGAGATGACGAACGTGAGCAACGCCACCGCGATGAACGCCGGGTTGCCGAATCCCTCGATGATCTTGATGTCGGCCACCCACATGTACGGGAACTCGCGAAAGCCGACCGCCTCGGCGAGCGACACCATGCCCACGAACGCGAAGAACGCGAGCCCGATGAGATAGCGCAGTCCCGTCCCGGTGCGGTCGAGCCACTTCGGCGGCCGGATGTTGCGGCCGATCAGGCGTCTGCCGAGTGCGGCGGCGGCCTCCCACACGGTGCCCACGGGGCAGATCCAGCCGCAGAAGCCGCGCTTGAGCACGAGCGAGGTTGCGAGCGCCGCGAGGATGGTCACGAGGCCGGCGGGCAAGAGCGTGTCCCAGCCGCCACCTTTGAGCCACGCGAAGAAGCTCGTGAAGTGGCCGACCGGCAGGATGCCGGCGACCGCCTCCGGTCTCGGCACGAACGGCCCCTCGCCGCGAGCCCACGCGGCAAACGCGAGGAGACGGGCCGCAAGCCAGACGAAGAACGCGAGGAAGGCGCCCTTGACGAACCAGCGCGAGGCGATGACGTCGAGCATACGCTGCAGCGGACCGGGCATCGCGGACCTCTCGGTACGGGCCGGTGGGGAAGAGCCGACCGGTGCTGGAAACACAGCGATGGATTCTAGCACGGCGGAATCACTACTAGCGTGCTCCGGCAAGGTCGCTTACACTTCGAGACGGGCCAGAGGAGGCCCTTTGGATCTGCGACGTGACACTCGCGATCACGCGGGGGACGAGTCGCGTCGCAATTGTTTTGCCCTACGGGGCGAGAGGATGGGTTTGTATGGCACAGGGTACCGTCAAGTGGTTCAATCCGGACAAGGGCTATGGCTTTATCTCGCGTGAGGATGGCGACGATCTGTTCGTCCACTTCTCCGAGATCCAGGGCGACGGCTTCAAGACCCTCGATGAGGGTGCGGCCGTTGAGTTCGACGTCACCGCCGGCCAGAACGGCAAGATGCAGGCGAGCAACGTTCGCAAGATCTAGCCTCTGGCTCAACATGACAAAATGAAGAGCGGCCCTTCGGGGCCGCTCTTCTGCGTTGCACAACTGGCCGAGTGGTAGCGTGGTGTCGACCACGGCAGGAGGGAGCGGTATGGCAGGCTGGCTCGCGGTGGCCGGAGGCGGTGCGATCGGTGCGATGCTGCGCTACGGGGTGACGTTGGCATTCTCGCGTCCCGGTACTGTGTCGCTCCCCTGGCACACGCTCGGCGTCAATGTGCTCGGCTCGCTTTGCCTCGGACTCCTCATGGCGCTGCTACCCGGTGACCAGTCCGCCGAGCAGTGGCGGCTGTTCCTCGGACTCGGCGTTCTGGGAGGGTTCACGACGTTCTCGACCTTCAGCTACGAGACGCTGTCGCTCGTGCAGCATGGCGCCTGGGGAACCGGTGCGCTGTACGTGTTCGCAAGCGTCGTGGCGTCCATTCTGGGAGCGGGTCTCGGCTACGCGCTCGGGCGAGCACTCTAGCGAGCGCCCGCCCATCGCGTGAGGCTCCGGGGCGTGGCTACGCCTGCCGGGCGGCGTTGGCGAGGATCGCGTCGTGTACGTAGCGCGCCATGCCGACGTGGATCTTCTCGTAGGTCGCCGTGAAGCGCGGGTCGGCGATGTACATCTCGGCGAGGCTCACGTGCATCTCGTGCGAGCAAGGGTAGAACCACGTGTCGATCTGTAGGCGCGCGCGCTCGACCGCGTCCATCGCCTCGATGCTGTCGGCCGGCAGGTCGGCGTCCATCGCCGCAGTGATGGAGGCGTTGATCTCCAGGCTTTCCGCCTTGAAGCGCTCCCAGTCGCCCTTGGTATACCGGGCGGTCCGGCGGGCCGATTCACGGTAGGCGTCCGTGTCGCCCCATCGCTCCTTGACCTCGTCCTCGTGCTCGGCCGGATCGAAGTCACCGAAGACCTCGAACATCTCTTCCTTGGTCATGCGTACACCTGTCCTTTCTGCAGTGATGGCCCGCTCTACCGAGACGATCAGCGCCCCGAGCCGAGCGGCCTTCTGTTCCAGCATGTCGCGCTGCAGTTCCAGTGCGGCCCGGCGATCGAACGCACCGCCCGCGAGGAGCACCCGGATGTCGTCCAGCGGGATCTCGAGCTCGCGGAAGAGCAGGATCTCCTGCAGGCGCTCGAGGTCCCGGCGGTCGTAGAGGCGGTAGCCTGCATCGCTCCGGGCCGAGGGCTCGAGCAGCCCTATCGCGTCGTAGTGGTGGAGCGTCCGCACGCTGACTCCGGTGAGTCGTGCGACCTCGCTTACCGTCTGGGTCTCGCTTGCGATCGGTGCCGTCGCATCGGTCATCGGTACCACCTCCATGGAGCAGGCTAAACCCTCACGTAACGTCAGTGTCAAGTCCACCGCGCGAGTTTCTCGTGCGCGGCCTTCGGAGAGGTACGATTGACGCGGGTATCCGAGAGGGGGAGGCGCGCATGGCAGGCGGCGGGTGGCGCACGAAGCGCGGCCGCAAGGCGGTCGCGGCCGTGGTGTTCGCGGTCCTGGGACGCGGGCTGGTCGCAGCCGCCCGACTCGACGAACGTGTGCGTGCCGAGGCGGGAGCCTGGCCGGAGGGCACGGTCATCACCCTCGGCATCGGCCCGTTCGGGCCTCAGGTCTCGTGGCGGGCGGGCGGCGGCATGCTCGAGTATCTCGGCGGTGCCGAGGTGGAGCCGACGCTTGCCGTGACCTTCAAGAGCGTGGACGGCGCGCTGCCGCTGCTTCTCGGCATGAAGTCCGTTCTCGGCGCGTTTGCCGAGCACCGGGCGATGGTGACGGGCGATCTGGCGCTTGCGATGTCGTTCGTGCGCTGCCTGCACATCGTCGAGGGCTACCTCTTCCCGGACCTCATGACGCGCCGCATCCTGCCGCGACCGGCCGAGCGCCGGGCGGGGCATCTCGTCGCCTACGGGGCGCTCGTGTATCGCCGCGCCCGGCTGGAAGGAGCCTCCTCGTGATCCCCGACTATTACGAGTTCTGCAACTCCACCAAGATCGTCTCCGGCGCCCACGCGCTCGAGCACATCGGCTACGAGCTCGCGGCGCTCGGGGCTTCCCGGCCGCTCGTGCTCACCAACACGCAGCTGCTCGAGCTCAAGGTGGCCACGCTCGTACTCGATGCCCTCGCCGACACCGAGGCCGAGGTCGTGGGTGTGTACGAGGAGGTCCCGGTCGACTCCTCGGCGAGCGTGGTGGATGACGTCGCACGCGCGTACCGAGAGCGTGGCGCGGATGCGATCGTCGCCGTTGGCGGCGGTTCGGTGCTCGATACCGCCAAGGGCGCGACGATCGTGCTTTCGCATGGCGGGACCCTGATGGAGCATCGCGGCGCCGAGAGCCTGCTCGGCAGGCGCGCGGTAGCGTTCATCGCTATCCCCACCACGGCGGGCACCGGCTCGGAGGTCACCTCGGCGGCAGTCATCAAAGACACCGAGCGTCATGTGAAGATGGGCTTCACGTCACTGTCGCTCCTGCCCGACGTGGCCATCCTCGATCCGCGCCTCACCGTGGGGCTACCGGCGCGGCTCACCGCGTCCACGGCCATGGACGCACTGACGCATGCGGTGGAGGCCGTGAGCTGCGTGCAGGCCAACCCGCTCTCGGACTGCTATGCGAAGGCGGCCATCGGGCTTATCCGGGATCATCTGCCTGCGGTGCTCGACGACCCGCGGTCCCCGGCGGGGCGCCTCGCGCTCGCCAACGCGGCGCTCATGGCCGGAGCGGCGTTCTCCAACGCGATGGTGGGCATCGTGCATGCGATGGGACACGCTGCCGGCGGCGTGGCCGGCATACCTCACGGCGACGCGATGGCCGTGCTCCTGCCGCACGGCATGGCGTACAACATCGATGCGGTCGGCGACCGGTACGGGGAGCTGTTGCTCGACCTGGCCGGCGCCGACGTCTACGCATCCACACCCGCAGACGAGCGCGCGGCGGCGTCGATCGCCGCGGTCAGGGCCATGCTCGACATGCTCCACGCCGCCGCCGGCCTGTCGGTGACGCTCGGTCAGCTCGGCGTGCTTCCCGAGCAGATTCCGGATATCGCGCGCGCCGCCCTCGATGACGGTGCCATGTCGATGAATCCCAAGCAGCCGAGCTACGACGAGCTCGTCGAGATCCTGAAGGGCGCCCTGTGAGCGCGCCTCGTGGCGGGTGGATGGGCCGCGTGCTCCAAGTCGACCTGGCCACGCGCGAGGTGAGCGACTACCCGTGGAGCGACGACGACCGCCGGATGTGGCTCGGCGGCAAGGCGATGGCGGCCCGCATCCTCGCCGACACGCTGCCTCTCGACGCGGACCCGCTCGGACCGGCCAACGTGCTGGT
>JAXMLJ010000003.1:0-9769 GCA_034368805.1 Coriobacteriia bacterium | reverse complement strand
GACCTTTTCTTCGTCGATGACAACCTTGTGGCCGACCCCGAGGCTGCCAAGGAGCTCATGCGGGCGCTCGTCCCGCTGAAGGTCAGGTGGGTCTCCCAGTCGGGCATCGACCACGTGCGCGACCCGGAGCTTCTCGAGCTCTTCGTCGAAAGCGGCTGTCTCGGCAACGTCATCGGCTTCGAGTCGCTCGACCCGGCCGATCTGCGCGCGGCGCATAAGGGCCCCAACCTCGCCGCCTCGGCGCGCTACGCCACCGAGATCGCCACCCTGCGCGAACACCACCTCCAGACGTGGGCGGCGCTCACCCTCGGCTACGATCACGACACCGTGGCGTCTATCGAGGAGACGTGTGAGTGGGCGATCGTCAACCGCTTCACGTTCGCGGCGTTCAACGTGCTCATGCCGTATCCGCGTACGCCGCTGTACGCGCGCCTCGCCGAGGAGGGCCGCCTGCTCTACGACGGGCGCTGGTGGCTGCACCCCGAGTACCGCTTCAACCACGCGGCGTTCCGGCCCGCACGCATGACCGCCGACGAGCTTACCGAGGTCGCCTGGGGGTGTCGGCAGCGCTGGAACAGCCCGGGCTCGATCCTGAGCCGCGCCTTCGATCCGGCCACCAACATGGCCTCGCTCGAGCGGCTCGCGATCTACCTCGCATACAACCCGATCTACCGGCGCGAGTCGTTCAAGAAGCAGGGGATGAGGCTGGGAACGCGGTGAGCGGCACCTTCGACATCCGCCTGGCCACGCCGGCCGACGAGCCCGACATCCGCGCGCTCGTCGGATCGGTGGCCATGCCCGGCGACGTCGCAGTGCGCTTCGCCCGCGAGCCCGACTACTTCTTAGGGACCACCATCATGGGCGACCCGTGCGATGTGCTCGTCGCGCGTCATCTGCCCGACGGCGCGCTCGCCGGCATCGCGTGCCGCGCCGAGCGGCGGTCGTTCGTATCCGGCGAGGAGTCGGCGCTCGGCTACATCGGGCAAATCAGGGTCGCCGGGGAGTACCGCGGCCGATGGCTCGTGCCAAGAGGTGCACGCGCGATGCGCGAGATGAGCCCGCCGGGGCTGCTGTGTTTTGGCGTGATCGCGAGCGAGAACCCGCGCGCCGCCGGTGCGCTCGTAGGCGCCCGGCTACCGGCGGGGATCAGGGCGCATCGTGTCTCCGGGCTGACCACGTGCGCCATCCTGCTGAGGCGACGTGCACGCGTGCGCGTGCGTGGCGTCGAGGTACTGCCCGCCTCGGCAGACACGCTTCCGGACGTCGTCGCCTTCCTGCGTGCCGAGGGGCCGCGTCGGCAGTTCTTCCCCGCCTACACGTACGAGGACTTCACGGGCGGCACGGCGCTTCGCGGGTTGGTCGCAGAAGACGTGCTCGTCGCCAGGCGCGCCGGGGCAATCGTCGGCACGATGGCGGTCTGGGACCAGAGCGCGTACAAGCAGGACATCGTCGAGGCGTATGGCCCGGCGCTCGGGCGCGTGCGTCCGCTCTACGACCTGGCGGCCCGCGCGTTCGGGGCGCGGCCGTTCACGCCGCCGGGCGAGGCGATCCCGCTCGCGTTCGCGGCATGCGTGTGCGCGGAAGGCGACGATCCGGACGTCATGCGTGCGCTTGTCTCGGCCGCCGCCGCCGCGGCGCATGCGCGCGGTAAGGCGTACCTCATGGTCGGCCTGGCCGACGAAGACCCGCTGCTCGCGGTCGCGCGCCGGTTCCTCCACATCACCTACCGAAGCGACCTGTACGCGCTCTCGTTCGACGAGGACCCGGCCGCGCGCCTCGACGGCCGCGTGCCCTACATCGAGATCGCCACGCTGTGACCGCATCCGTTCGAACCCGCCGAGGAGACGCCTGATGACCGAGCACCGACTGACCCAGTGGGAGGCCACGTCGCTCATGGTGGGCGCCGGAGTGGGCGCGGGTATCATGGCCGTGCCGTACCTGGCCGAGCGAGTCGGCCTCGTCGGCCTTGCGCTCATCTTGCCCGTGGCGTGGGCGGCGAGCGTGCTCGTGCACCTCATGCTCGCCGAGGTGCTCTTCCGTACCGGGCGGCATCTGCAGGTCGTCGAGCTGATGCGCCTGTACGTCATGCGGGGGCGGGTGGGGCGCTGGCTGCTGTGGGCGGTGTTCGCGCTCCTGAGCGTGGCGTTCCTCGCCAACCTCGCGGCCTACATCTCGGGCGCGGGTGAGATCGTCGCCGGCCTCACGGGGCTTCCCGGTCGTGCGGCCGAGGTGCTCGTCTACGCCGTCTCGGCCGGCGTGGTCTTCTTCGGCCTGAAGGCGGTGGGCGTTGCCGAGCGGTTCGGCGCGCTCGTCCTGGGCGGCCTCGCGCTCGCCATCGGTGCGGGTGCCGCGGGTGTGCCGTTCCGTCTCGCGCCTGCGGGCGGGGGAGGCACGAGCGGCTGGCTCGCTCTGTACGGCATGGTGATGTATGCGTACTGGACCTTCTACAGCGTGCCGCAGGTCGTGAAGGGCCTCGGCCCCGACGCGCGCGGTGCGGTTCGCGCGATCATGGTCGGTCTCGGTATCAACGGCGTACTCACCGCGATCGTCGCGGTGGTGGCGCTCGGCGTGTCTTCCGAGGTGACCGAGGTCGCCATCACCGGCATCTCTACGGCGATAGGACCGTGGGCCGCCACCGTCGGCTCGGTGCTGATCGTCGCGGCGCTCGTCACGAGCTACTGGTCGGTCTCGCTTGCACTCGCCGACATCGTGCACGAGCGCACCGGCGCATCCCCGCGCGTCGCATGGCTCACCGCCACGCTCCCCTCGCTTCTCGTGCTCTGGCTCGGCGTGTGGCAGTTCCTCGAGTGGCTCAGGCTTGCCGCAGGCGCCACCGCACTCGTACTCGCGCTCATCACGCTGCCGATGTACCGCGAAGCGCGGCGCAGCGGTGAGGTGGGCGACCCGGCGTGGACGCTCGGTGTGTGGGGCAGCCCGGTCGCGCTCGGCCTCGCGCTGGTGGCGTTGCTCCTGATGGCGGTGGGTTCGGTCGTGACCGTTGGGTAGGACGGCGTGTCAGGCTGCGCACTGCGTGCCGGAATGGGTATGCACTCGGATGTGCCGGAGTCGTGTACACAAGAGGGCGTCACGTTCGGCTGCCATAGGGAGGATGCGCACATGGCCATCACCAACAAGGACACCATCCGCGTCATGATCATCACCAAGGATCACCGCATCGAGGGCGAGATGCACATCATCCAGGGGGCCCGGCTCACGGACTCGCTCAACGCCAAGAACAAGGACTTCTACGCGATCACGAGCGCGACGATCCACCGCGTCGAGGACGACCGGCTGATCGCCTCACCGCCGTTCATCGTGGTCGCCCGAGAGGCGATCAGCGCGATCTTCCCCGTCGAGGAGTAGCTCACGGCAATCGCTCGGCGCAGCTCTTCCAGTCGGCCAGCGCATCGACGGCTTCGGACACCGAGAGCGCTGGCGCGGGTGCACCGGGGTCGCGCTCGCGCAGCCGTGCGAAAAGCTCCGCCAAGATGGGCGGCTTGATGTTGCCCTCGGCGAGCACGTCGGCACTCGCGAAGAGTTCCTCCGGCGTCCCGTAGACGGCGATCCTGCCGCCGGGCGCGAGCACGTACGCGTAGTCGGCGAACTCGGGCACGGTGTCGATGTCGTGGGTGGACATGATGATCGTCATGCCCCGCTCGCGAGCGAGCGAACCCATGAGGTCCAGCAGAGCGGTCCGTGAAGCGGGGTCGAGGCCTTCAAACGGCTCATCGAGAACGAGGAGTTCCGGGTCCATCACGAGTGCGCCGGCGAGCGCGACCTTGCGTTTCTCGCCGCCCGACAGGTTGTGCGGTACGCGCTCGGCGAGGTGATCGATACCGAGCAGGCTGAGCACGTGGTGCGCCCGTTCGAGCGACTCGGCCTCAGGCAGGCCGTACTGCCGTGGCGAGAACGCCACGTCGTCTATGACCGTGGGTGCGAGCAGTTGCTCGTCGACGTTTTGCAGCACAACGCCGATACGCCTGCGGATAGCGGGCCACTCGTCGGCGGGGGAGACGTCGAAGACCCGGACCTCACCCTCTTGCGACTTGAGCAGGCCGAGGATGTGGAAGAGCATCGTCGTCTTCCCCGAGCCGTTGGGGCCGAGGACGGCCACCCGCGCGCCGGCGTGTGCGAGGAAGTCCAGCCCGCACAGGTGCACGCTCGTACCGTCTTCGTACGTATGCCGGACGCAGCTGATCCTGACCACCTCTTTGGCGCCCGCGAGCGGGCCGTGATCGTGCGCATGTTCGTGCATCCTAGGTCCTCCGTCCGATCAGGAGCCCGGTGGTCAGGTCGACCGCACCCACGACCGTCACCAGCCAGGTGTAGCCGCCGAGTTCGTGCGGCAGCGCGCGGAATACGACGACAACGGCCAGGATGAGCGCCGCATACAGCAGTGCTGCAACGTCGGCCGAGCGGTCGGTGCTCACCTGCCGCCTGACGCGCATCCCGCCTTCGTAGCCGCGCAGGCGCAGGATGTCGTACTCGCGTTGCGAGAGGTCGAGCGAGTACAGAAGCAGTCCGCCGAGCGCGCGTGCAGTGGCACGTGCGGCGCGCACCGGCTGGCGCGCGGAGACTCCCGAGCGCAGGCGCACCGCGCGCAGCAAGTCGCTGAACTTCTCGGCAAGGATGAACAGCGAGCGGTACGTCATGAGCAGTGCGTCCCCGACGATCGTCGGCGTGATGCGCTGGATCGGCGCGAAGACCTGCGGATACGGGGTCGAGAACATCAGCGTGACCACGGTGAGCGCCGCCGTGACGGCTTTGAGGACGAACAGCGCCCCGGTGGCCGGTCCCGGCGCGGCCGCGAACGCGAAGACGACCGCGAAGAGCGCGGGATACAGCGCGAGCGGCAACATCTGGCGTAGCGGTAGTCTGACTGCCGCCCCGGCGCCGGCGAGTGAGAGCGCGAGCCCGGCCGCTACGAGCGGGTCGTTCACCGTCACGATCGCGCCGAGAAGCAGCCCGGCGCCCACGAGCTTGCTGGTCGGCGCCGCCCGGTGCAGGAGCGTGTCCCCGAGTACCGCGGAGCGGTCGACGGCGGTGATGTCCACTAGTGTCCTCCGTGCTCGTCGCCGTAGCGGACGCGGTACTCGGTAGCGGGCGTGCCGAAGACGAGCGACGGCCGGACGCGGGCGACGTAGCCGAGTACGGCAGCCGTCACGAGCGCCTCAAGCACCCAGCCGAACGGTCCGAGGGTGTACACGACGGCCGCGAAGCGCTTCACCGAAAGGCCGCCGGCCTCGTCATGGTCATCGTCGGCGTGCGCCGCGTGCTCCTCCTCGGTCTCACCAGCGTGGTCGTGCCCGTCGCCGAGTAGCCCTATGGTGAAGACCCCGTCGCCGAAGGGGTTGCGGAACTCGAGCGTCTCGGCATCGAGCGCGCCGGTCTCGCGCGCAGTGGCTCCGATGCCAGAGAGTGCGACGATCCCCACGAGCATGGTCGTGGTGATCGCAAGCGTGATCACGGTGGAGACCGCTGCTACCGGTCGGACGCGCTCGTGACCGAGCACCCGCAGCCCGCCGCGCACGAGCGCCCAGCCGAGCGTCATCTCCGTCGCGATCACGAGCGTGTTCAGGCCCACCACCGTGGCACCGCCGTGACCGAGCAGAGCGAGCACGAGCACGACGATGAACGCCGAGATGGCGCCGAGCCAGGGGCCCAGCAGTACGCCGGCGATCACCGTGAGGTTGATATGGTAGGCGAGCGGGACGATCTCGCTCGACATCGAGACGAGCACGAGGGCCGAGACCGCACCGATGAGCGGCACGGCGCGTCGGGAACCTGCCCCCGTCGCCATGCGCGACGCGATCGCGAGCAGGCCGAGCGCGAGCAGCCATCCGCCGAGCCACAGCCACCAGGGCAACACGCCGTCGGGAATGTGGATATGCGACATCAGCGCGCATCTTTCTGGTCGCGGCACACGGCGCATACGCCGTAGAGTGTGATCTCGTGACTAGTGACGAGGTGTCCCTCACGCGTCGCGGCCTCGAGCGCGGCGTGGTCGAGCGGACACTCCACGCCCACCACGGTTCCGCATGTGGTGCAGACGAGGTGGTGATGATGGTCGTCGCGGCCGCAGCGTGCGAGCAGCGTCGATCCGTCGCGTTCGCCTACGGATGCGAGCGCACCGGCCTCCTGCATCGCGGCCAGCGCCCGGTAGACGGTCGCGAGCCCCACGCCCTCGGCACGACGGCCGACCGTGCGGTGGAGGTCCTCTGCGGTGAACGCACCGGGGAAGGCCATGACCTCCTCGGCGATGAGCGCTCGCTGCGCGCTCATCCGCGCAGGACCATAGAGCGCGTGGGCGGCATCGGGCCAGTGCGGCGAGGGGCGCACGGACGATGCGGTGAGACGGTCGTGGGGCTGCCGTGCCTGAGCCACGCGATCAGCCTTCCGGATGGGCTCGGATAGGGAGACAGGAAGTGAGAACGCTTCTCACTTATCATAGTGTCCCACATCGGTCACTGCCGCAAACACCCCGCTCTGGGGTAGCATTGGCATATCGGACCTGGCTGCAGAGGAGCCGCGCGTGAACGTCACCCAGCTGAGAACCTTTGTCGCCGTTGTCGATCACCATTCGTTCTCGGATGCGGCGCGGCTGCTCGGAGTCTCGCAGCCGGCGGTGACCATGCAGATCCAGGCACTCGAGGCCGACATGGGCGCGACGCTCCTTGATCGCGGCTATCGCAAGGTCGAGGTCACCGAGGCGGGCCGCGCGCTCCTGCCACACGCCCGCAAGGTGCTCGCCGAGATCGAGGCTGCACACACCTCTCTCGAGGCGCTCTCGGACACGGTCACGGGACGGTTGACGATTGCCGCAAGCACAACGCCCGGCCAGTACGTGCTGCCGCGCCTGCTGGGGAGCTTCCTCGCGGAGTACCCCGAAGTCGGCGTCACGTTGCGAGTGCACGACACCACCGAGGTCGTCGAGCACGTCGAGGGCGGGACGGCCGATCTCGGGATGACCGGTGCCGAGGTGCATGGCGCGCGCGTGCACTACGAGCAACTCGGTAGCGACGACCTGGTGTTGATCTGCCCACCCGGGCATCCGATGGCGTCGCGGGAGAAGCTGGCCTTCGGCGATCTGACCGGCGAGCCGTTCATCGTGCGGGAGAGTGGCTCCGGGACCAGGATGGCCGCCGAGGACATGATCAGGCGAAGCGGTGTCGACCCCGCCGAGCTCGAGGTAGTGATGGAACTCGGGACGAACGAGGCGATCGTCAGCGCGGTCGAGGGCGGCATGGGCCTCGGGATCGTGAGCGAGCAGGTCGCACGTAAGGCAATCGACCTCGGCACCGTCGCCGAGATCGTCGGTGCCGGTTTTCCCGTGGCACGCGAACTCTTTCTCGTACTGCCGCGCCGCACGCTGACGCGTGCGAGTGAGGCGCTCGCCAACCACCTGCGCGAGGCGCTGTAGATCCCACGCCCGCTGCACATCGGCCATCCGGAGTCGCGCGATGCTTGAGATGCTCCGGCGTGCAGGCTATCCTGACCCCATGCCGCGGGGGCCCCGCGGTCCATATCTCCGAGTCTCGTGCGCCTACCGCGGTTGGTCACCGCCACTGGACGCGAGACCGACAGGGTAGGAGTCGGAAACGCTCCTGCCTCCCGCACTCGGAAAGGAGAACCACATGACAGACCGCACGCGCTTGCCTGTTTTTCGTGTCCTTCTCGCATCGGTCCTCGCGCTCGCCCTCGTGTTCTCGCTTGCGGCATGCGCCAGCCAGCCCGACGCGGCGACGGATGCACCTGAGGGAGAGGTGGGGGATTCGGCGACCGAGCCGACCCGTATCATCCTGGCTTCCACGACCTCCACGCAGGATTCCGGTCTCTTCGACGACCTGATCCCCGCGTTCGAGGCTGCGTACCCTGAGTACGCGGTCGAGGTCATCGCTGTCGGTACCGGTGAGGCCCTCGAGATGGGCCGCAACAAGGACGCCGACGTCCTGCTCGTTCACGCCAAGGCCGACGAGGAGACCTTCGTAGCCGAGGGATATGGAGCTGAACGCCGCGACGTCTGCTACAACGACTTCGTCTTCGTTGGGGCGGAGGGTGATCCTGCTGGCATCGGCGCCGCGGCCGATCTGAACGCGTCCATGACCGCGATCGCGTCGGGGAAGGCCCCGTACGTGTCTCGTGGTGATGACTCCGGCACGCACAAGAAGGAGAAGAAGCTCTTTGAGGCGGCCGGCATCCAGCCGGCGGGTGACTGGTACCTGGTGAGCGGTCAGGGCATGGGTGAGACGCTCAAGATCGCGTCCGAGAAGCAGGGCTATACGCTTTCCGACCGGGCCACCTACCTGTCGATGCGCGAGGCGCTCGACCTGGCGATCGTCCGCGAGGGTGACGCGGGCCTGCTCAACCAGTACGGTGTGATTCCGGTGACCGATGCGCGCAACCCCGACGGCGCTCAGGCGTTCATGGACTGGGTGACCTCGGCCGAGGGCCAGGCAGTCATCGGTGCGTATGGCGTCGAGAAGTTCGGCGCGCCACTGTTCTTCCCGAACGCGGAGTAAGACCGGGCACGGAGGAGGAGGGAGGACGACCGGATGCAGATCTTCGCCGATGCGCTGCGCGACGGGATCGCCGCGTTCTCGCAGGGCACCATCGACGTGTGGGGCATCGTCTGGACCTCCCTTCAGACCTCCGGCACGGCTGTCTTCTTCTCGCTGTTCCTCGGAATCCCCGCGGGTTTCTTCCTCGGCACGCGCCGGTTCATCGGAAGACGCCTGCTCATCACCATCGCCAACACCGGTATGGGCCTGCCCCCCGTTGCGGTGGGCCTCATCGTGGCGATGACGCTATCGAGGCGGGGCCCCCTCGGCGACCTCGACTTGCTCTACACGCGACCCGCGATGGTCATCGCGCAAGTGATCATCGCGCTCCCGATCGTGGCGGCTGTGACCGCGGCAGCCGTCGGCGCCGTTCCGCGCGAAGTCCGGCTGCAGGCCCGCTCGCTCGGCGCCTCGCGCATCCACGAAGCGATCCTCACACTGGCCGAGGCGCGCTTGGGCCTCGTCGCGGCCGTGGCGGCCGGGTTCGGTCAGATCATCAGCGAGGTCGGCGCCGTGACGATGGTCGGCGGCAATCTCGAGGGCAGCACGCGCGTCATGACAACGGCGATCGTGCAGTTCACGCGGATGGGGAAGTACGGGCCGGCACTCGCGCTCTCGGGTGTGCTCCTCGGACTCATCTTTCTCGTGAACGTGCTGCTGGCAGTCGGCCAGCACTCCGCCGACCGGTTCGAGAGGGGCTGAGATGGAGGCCGCCGCCCTCACCGCGACAGGCATCCGCAAGTCGTATCGCGGGCGCATGGTGCTCGACGTGGACCGGCTCGGACTGGCACCCGGGCGCACGCTCGCACTGCTCGGGCCGTCGGGTTCGGGCAAGTCGACGCTGCTGTCGATTCTCGGCCTGCTCGAGCGTGCCGATGAGGGTACGGTGGAACTCGACGGTCGCGTGGTCACGCACCGTGACCGCGACGCGCGCATGGCGATGGCGGCGGCGTTCCAGAGGCCGTACCTGTTCAAGGGCACGGTGCGTGAGAACGTTGCGTACGGACTGAAGCTGCGTGGCATGAGCGGAGCGGCGGCGTCGAAGCGGGTCGCCGCAGCGCTCGATCGGGTGGGCCTCGGCGGCTGGGAGGCCAACTCGGCACTCACCCTGTCGGGCGGCGAGGCACAGCGCGTGGCGCTTGCCCGGGCGCTCGTGCTCGAGCCGCGCGTGCTCTTGCTCGACGAGCCGCTCGCATCGCTCGATCCGCTCC
>JAXMLJ010000002.1:0-13569 GCA_034368805.1 Coriobacteriia bacterium | reverse complement strand
ATCACGGCCGGCCACCCGGTTGACTGCGTCGGCGAGTCCGTCGAGCCTGTCGCGGTCGGCAGCCGCGATGCGCACGGTGTCGCCACCACGGGCCTGACGGGCGACGGCAGGCACGATAAGGGCCATGTACGTGGCGGCAGGCAGCGCGACCAAGCGCCCCTCGGCCTCCGCGAGCACGCGATCGACCAGCTCGCGCTTGGCGGTCAGCGCCGCATCGCGTGCCGACAGCCGCGCGTTGGCGTCGAGCGTCTCGCCCTCTGCGCGCGCCTCACGCTCGGCAGCCGAGATGCGCGCGGCAGCCGAGGCGGCAGCCTCGGACTCCGCCTGGGCGATCATGCCCTCGGCGTGCTCGCGCGCGCGCTCGAGGATCGCCCTGGCCTCCGCCCCCGCATCGCTCTCGATGCGTCCGATGATGTCCACCAGCGCCATGGCGTCAGCTCGCGGGGTAGAGCGCCGCGATCCGCGACAGGATGATGATGGTCGTGATAAGCGAGAACACCGCGTAGGTCTCCACCAGCGCCGGGAAGATGAGCGCCTTGCCCGCTTCCTCACTCCGGCGCGCGACCATGCCGGCTGCGCCCACGGCCGTCATGCCCTGGTAGATCGCCGAGACAAGACAGATGGCCGCGACCGGCAGGCAGGCGAGGAACACCTTGAATCCGGTGCTCGCATCAATCGCAGGCACCGCGTCGCCGAAGAAGCCGAAGAACGAGAGCACCAGGATCGCCGTGATGAGACCGTAGATCCCCTGCGTGCCCGGCATGGCGGCCAGCGGCAGCATTCTGCCGAACTTCTCGCTGTCCTCGGTCACGATGCCGGTTGCGGCGTTGCTGATGCTCGTGATGCCGATCGCGGACCCGATGCCACCCCCGATGGCGGCGAACGCGGCGCCCATGACGGCCCAGGTAGTGCCGTCCAGACCCCAGACCACTTCGTTCACGATAGCGTGCCTCCTTCCTGCCCCCGCACGACGGGGTGCAGAACGACAGACTTGGTATACGGCCTGAAGGGACGGTACGCCGTACCGCCACCTTCGTAGAACTTGCTGAAGAACTCCACGAACTGCAGACGAGTGGGATGCACGAACGCGCCAAGCAGGTTGATGGCCACGTTCACGCCGTGACCCACGACGAGGATGAGTACGGCGAACAGCCATCCGATGGGCACCGGTCCCAGCCGCATCGGCGCCACCATGGCGCCGAGCATGTTCATGACCTGACCGACGAGCACGCTCGCGAGTCCGAGCGCGGCAAGGCGCGTATAGGAGAGGAAGTCCGAGATAAGGCCCGTCATGCCGTAGGTCTCGTATGCGCCGACGAGCACGGCGAGCAACGTCGATCGCGCGGGACCGCCGACGACCACGGCGGCCACGCTGAGCGCAAGCAGCGCGATGCCCACGGGACCGGACGGCCCGCCCGTGCCGGCCGCGACGCCCCATGCCATGAGCAGCGCGAGCCATACCCACCCGAGCGCCTTCTGCCACACGGGGGCATCCGCATCACTTCCTGGGGCCCGATACGCCAGACCCTTCATGATCAGTGTGGCAAGCAGGCCGACGATGAGCGCGGGCATCACCACGGCGCCCGGCAGGACACCGGCAGCGCCCATACCGACGACCGCAACCGTAGCGATGAGCCACAGGGTGGAGAACTGTCCCTTCACGGCCTCATCCCACTTACCGGCCTTGACGTTGGCGGCCGCAGCCAGGCTGATGCCGAACACGATGTGAACCACGCCAAGCGCAATGCTGATGACGAGAGCGATCATGATGTCCTGCATCGGATCGAGCACGATCAGCGCCCGCAAGGCGGCCGGAAGCGTGGTCGCGTCGATTGCGAAGTACGAGCCGGTGAGCGCGCCGAACACCATCGCCGACACGCCGCCATACATGAGCAGATCCATGAAGCGGCGAACGCCCGGTGCGACGTCCAGACGCGTCTTGATGAGCCACGCGACCACACCGAGCACGAGTCCGTAACCAACATCGCCAAGAGCCATGCCGAAGAACACCCAGAAGAAGCCCGCGAACAGCGGCGTCGGGTCGACTTCGCGGTACCTCGGCAAGCCATAGAGCTCGGTGAGCGTTTCGAACGGATGCAGTATGCGGGGGTTGTCGAGCCGCACGGGTGGTTCATCGTCGGGACCGGGTTCGGCGAAGGTGAGGTCCGTCACGGCGCAAAGTGGCGCCAGCGACGCTTCGAGCTCACCGCGCCGCTTGGCCTCGACCCATCCGCTGATCACGACCACCCGCTCGGTGACGCCGAAGCGCTCCCGTACCGTCAGCGCTTCGCGCTCGGCTTCCAGACGCTCCGCGAGCGTGACTGCCCGCGTGTAGTGTGCCGCCTCGAGTTCGTGCGCACGGGCCGTGAACCGCACTTCCTCGGCCTTCAGCCGCTCGATGGTGTCGAGCGCCACGTCGATCTCCTCGGCGGGATAGTCGGAGAGTTCCGGGAAGGACACCTCGGTGAAGTCCGTGAGGTTGAGCAGGGCCTGCACGTCCTCGACGCTGTCGCGGTGTGCCATCACCACCCACGCCTGCCTGCTGCCGACAGGTCCGAGTTCCTCGACCGAGACCTCGGATACGATCTCGCGAAGACGCTCGCGGATCGAGGCGCATTCAGGCGCCGGCACGGTGCCGGTCAGCAAGGCGACGTGCTCCGTACCCTGCCAACCGCTGATCTGGAGCCTGAGCGACTCCCAGGGTCGGAGATCCTCGACCAGGCCGTGCAGGCGAGACTGCTGACGCTCGATGGTGGCGAGGCGGTCTGCGATCGTCTCGCACTCGTTATAGAGCTCCCGAGACGCGTCGTCGACCACGAGCGCATAGTAGTCAGCCTCGTCGACGTGCAGCTTCTCGCTGATGAACGCCGAAAACGGCGCGTCGACCTCATGAAAGCGGCCAAGGAACGATGCTGTGAACTGAGCTTTGGCGATCAGTTCCTCGAGATCGAGCAGGTCCGCCTCGACTGCGGCATCCACGGGCGCCGGCAGCTCGTGCTCGTCGGGCGCGATATCGAGCACACCGGCCCTCCGGAGCACGTCGACCGTCTCGCCGGTCGCAGACCCGTGCAGGAATGCGGTGACCTTGAGCATCCGGGCAACGGCCACAGCTCACTCCGCCAGGTCTTCGAGGACCGCCACCAGCGCCCGCTCGACGCGCGCGTCGGCCCGCTCGAGCGTTCGAGCCAGGTCGGCCTGGTGTTCCATACGGGTCTTCTCGGCGCCGTCATGCACCGGTCCGAGGATCGCCGATGCGCGCGCCTGCGCCTCGTCGGCCGCAGCCTCGTCAGCCTTGGCGCGGATCTCGGCGGCCTGCGCGGCCGCATCGCGAACGACGAGCACGGCTTCCTCCCGGGCCTCAGTCACCCGGAGGCGTGCTGCCTCCTCGGCGTGCAGTATCTTCTCGAGCTTCTCCACGCCTGATACCCCCGATGCCCGCGGGCACGATTGCTGTGATTCTACCATCGTGCCTCGAGAGCGCCCCCGACACTTCCGCGGCCCCGTGCTTGCTACAGTATAGTACGCACTACGCACGATTCCCTGAACGTGAACACACCTGAGCGGAACGACGCTATGCCTCCCACACGCACCTCCCGCCGCCAGGCGCGGCAGCGTAGATATCGGTATCGCCGTCCGGACAGGACGCGCTCCCCCTATCCTGTGGCGACCGTCATCGTCGCGGCCCTTGGCCTCGCGATAATCGCCTGGATGCTCTCGTGGGGAGCGGCAGGAACGAGCGGTGACGCCGGTGCGGCGGCGGTTGGATCTGCCGCCGAAGTCGCGGCGACGGTCCCCGAGCGCGAGCCGACCCCGTTCTTCGCCTCGTACCGAAGCCTGCAGCTGAGACTGCCGGTCGACCCGCTCGATCTCACCGCTCTCGCATTCCATCAGGCCGCAGGCTCCTCGGCGCTGTCGATGACCTCACTCGTGCCCGATGCGGACATGGCGCTGGCCAAAGAGCTCAAGGCGGTCCCTCCGCTCGCGTCTGCCGCCGACCTCCCCTCCAGTGTCTGGGCAGGCAGCTGTCTGAGGCTCTGGCGCTCCAACCGCTCGGGACAGCCGGACACGGCGGTCGACCTCGGCGCCGATCCCGGCACGGCCGTGTGGTCTCCGGTGACCGGGACGGTCGTCGAGGTCAAGGCGTACCAGCTCTACGGCGCGCATGACGACTTCGAGATCCACATCCGGCCGGATGGCTGGGACCACGTCGACGTCGTCCTCATCCACGTCGATGATGTCGTTGTGGAGGCGGGCGATCGGGTCTTCGCAGGCGCCACGCGGATCGCGAGCGTGCGCAAGATGTCCGATAAGATCGACCTCCAACTCGGCGGCTACACGGCCAACGGCGGAGATCACGTGCACGTACAACTCAACGAGATCGAGGCGACGGGCGTGCTGCCCGGACCCGAGGAGTCGTGAGACGCTAGCCGGACGTGCCGGGCTCACCGCCGGGCCTCGAGATGTAGCCCCGGAACCGCCGGTCGAACTCGTACCGCTCGAGACGTACCTTGCGGTCGCAGCCACAGCAGCGAAGCCCGATGTCCATGCCGAGTTTGATGACCTCCCACTCGTTGGTGCCGCATGGGTGTGGCTTCTTGAGCCGCACGACATCGCCGAGTCGTATGGGTGTTATCGGTACGGCCACGGGGTCTCCGTCGCGCTCGCGGACCAGGGCGGGTAGAGTATAGCGCGTGACGTACGCGCCACCTGAAGGAGCCGCATGCAGACCAGAGCGATCCTATCCGTCCTCGGCGCCGACCGCGTCGGCATCGTCGCCGCGATCGCGACAGCGCTTGCCGAGAACTCGGTCAACATCGAGGACATCCGGCAGAGCATCCTCTCCGGCGTCTTCTCGATGACGATGCTCGTCTCCATCGACGAAGAGTCGCACCCCTTCGAGGAGGTCCAGGCGCGTTTGGCCGAGGTGGCCGAGCAGCTCGGGATGCAGGTCACGCTGCAGCGCGAGGACGTCTTCCGCTTCATGCACCGGGTCTAGAGCACCATCCCGGACCGACTCGCCCCCTCGCACGCCCGCCGGAGGTACCCGACATGCTCAACATCAGTCCCGAGGAGATCGCCGAGACGCTGCTCATGGTCCACCAGCAGCATCTCGACATCCGCACCGTCACGCTCGGCATCTCCATCGGCGACTGCGGTGCCGACTCATCCGGGGAGATGGCACGCCGCCTGTACGACAAGGTCACACGCGCCGCCGAGCAGCTCGTGCCGGTCTGCGAGGCCATCGAGCGCGAGTACGGCATCCCGATCCGAAACAAGCGCATCGCGGTGAGCCCGGTGGCAGTGGTTGCCGGACGCTGCGCATGCGACGACCTCACACCGGTCGCGGAAGCGATGGACCGTGCCGCCGAGGCTGCCGGGGTCGACTTCATCGGCGGCTTCTCGGCGCTCGTACACAAAGGCGTCGGCGCCGGCGACGACGCGCTCATCCGCTCCATCCCGGCCGCGCTCGCATCCACCTCGCGCGTGTGCTCGTCGGTCAACGTCGCCTCCACACGCGCGGGCATCAACATGGACGCGGTGGCGCGCATGGCACACACGATCAAGGAGACCGCCGAACTCACCGCGGAGGCCGACTCCATCGGCTGCGCCAAACTCGTCGTCTTCGCCAACATGGTCGAGGACAACCCGTTCATGGCCGGCGCGATGCACGGTGCCGGAGAGGCCGATGTCGTAGTCAACGTGGGAATCTCCGGACCTGGCGTGGTGCGTGCGGTCATCGCTGCGATGCCACAGGAAGCGGACCTCACCGCCGTGGCCGAGGCCATCAAGGCGACGTCGTTCAAGATCACGCGCGCAGGGGAGCTCGTCGCGCGCGAAGCCGCACGTCGGCTCGGCGTCGCCATGGGGATCGTGGACCTCTCGCTCGCGCCGACACCTGCCGAGGGCGACAGCGTGGCGGAGATCCTCGAAGCGATGGGCGTTGAGCGCTGCGGCGCGCCCGGCACAACCACGGCGCTCGCGCTGCTGAACGATGCCGTCAAGAAGGGTGGCGCCATGGGCACGTCGTCGATCGGCGGGCTCTCGGGCGCGTTCATCCCGGTCTCGGAGGACGCCGGCATGGTGCGCGCCGTGGAGTGCGGCGCGCTCAACTTGGAGAAGCTCGAAGCGATGACCGCCGTGTGCTCGGTGGGTCTCGACATGATCGCGATTCCGGGCGACACGCCCGCCGAGACGATCGCTGGCATCATCTCGGACGCGTGTGCGATCGGCGTCATCAACAACAAGACCACCGCGGCGCGTCTGATTCCGGCCTTCGGCAAGCGCGCCGGCGACCACGTGAGCTGGGGCGGGCTGCTCGGCGCCGCGCCCGTGATGAGCGTGTCCGAGTGGAGCAGCGCGATGCTCGTCCGCAGGGGAGGACGGGTTCCCGCCCCGCTCGGAAGTCTGAGGAACTAGCCGCGGATACGGGCTCAGTACGACGCGCCTTCCTGCCGATGTATCATTGGGGACGCTACGACCCCGGAACCGATCGGTGCCCGACATGCGCAGCACCCACAACACACATAGCCGACGGACGGCGCTCGCGAGCGCGGGTCTCGTCATGGCTCTCATCGCAGGCTCAGCTCTGCTCGCGCATGCCGTCACGTATACCGGACCGACGACGACGCTGAGCGACGCCTACACGTCCACTACCGGCGTCACGTACACGTTCGGAACGTTCACCAACGGCAACGGCGAGATGGCGACTGGCGCCCGGATCACGTTCCCCGCGGGAACGGATGTCTCCGGCGCAACAGCGGTCAGCCCGGCCGGCACGGTCTCGGTCAGCGGTCAGACGGTCACCGTCGCGTTCACGACTCCAGTGCCTCGTGGCGCGACGTACACCGTGAGCATCGGTGGCATCACCAACCCGTCCACCAATGGCACGTACAATGCCGGCAGCCTGACGGTCTTCCTCGCGAACCCCAACAACAACAACGCGCGCGATCCGCAGGATCTACCGACTGGCAACTACACCATCGGCGCACGCGTGCTCACGCTCAGCGTGAGTCCGACATCGGTCGACTTCGATCTGCAGCCGGATGTGGCCTCCCCGGTCCACGACGTCACGGTGAGCGTGACGTCGTCACATTCGTACATGATCACCCGCGACATCACCCCCGGCGCCACTGCGTTCGGACTCGACGTCACCGGAGATGCGTCAGGCCCGAAGTCAGACGGAACCGCTGCGCTCGTCGACCAGTACCAGGCCACTGCGCCGTGGACGACCCCGGGTGATGCGACCTACACGGCGACGGTCACGTACACCGTCGTGCAGGACTGACGCCTGAAAACCGGGCCGCTGGTCGCTGCAGGTAAACCGTTCGTCACATTATTCCGCCGTACGGCAAAGGGCCCTTCATTTCCCGCCCACCGCACCGACAAGTACTGTAGAAAGCTAAACGTGTGGCCTGTGGGCCGCCAACCGACTGTGGCCACAGGCCGCGACGGACAACAAGGAGGAACATCGCATGAAGAGAACCGTACTGGCAGCCGTCATGGTGGTAGCGCTGATGTTCGGCATCGTGGCGTTCGCAGTTGCCGCCGACGAGGACGTCGAGGTCACTGCCCGCATCAACCCGAAATTCGAGATGTCGATCGACACGAACGCAATCAGCTTCACCGGTCTAGTCATTCCCGCCACCGCTAGCGACACCGCCATCATCACCGTCAAGTCGAACAAGCTCTGGGACTTCTCCAAGGGCGCGGTCGTCGATCCGCTGCTCGTCCCGGTTCTGTCTGAGTCCACCAGCATTGCGGCAGGCACTGGCAAGGCCCGCGGCGTGACGGACATCACCGCCACGTACGACATCGACCTGAGCGTGGATGAGGCCTACGACCTCGAGGCCGACACCGACTACACCGCAACGTACAGCTACACCGCCGTCCAGCAGTAAGGCAGCCTCGGCACGTACTTCTACTGAGTGCGTAACGTGCGGCCGGGGTGGGTTTCCACCCCGGCCGCCGCTCGATTCGGGAGTTCTCACGCGACATCGATCGGACGAGGAGACACGTAGCGTGCATGCGGACACCACAACGATGAGCATCGGTAGGCGAGCGATCGCCGCGGTCGCATGCGCCACGCTCCTCGTCGTCTTGCTGCTCCCCGGCTACGCCGGCGCCGAGTCCGTGAGCGTCCAGGTCACCGCCCGCATCGCGCCCGTCTTCTCGCTCACGATCCTCACGGGCGGCACCGTCGCCTTCGGAGACGTCACGGTCGGGGAGATCTACGAGTCGCCCGACAGCCAGACACTTCTCGTCCGCTCCGGGCGCCCGTGGGACTTCACCGACTCGTCGGACTCCGTCATCTCGGTAGGCGAGATCACGATCCCCCGTGAGCGGATCGTTCGCCACACGGTGACACCCGGCTTCGGCGACGGGCTGCCTGCCGGGATCCACGAGATCGAGTGCGACTACGTCCTCGACCTCACCACACCTGAGGCCCTATCGCTGCCCGCCGGCACGCAGATCACCACGACGATGGGCTACACGGCCGTTCAGCAGTAAGGACGCCGGCCTCCATCAGGCCCCCTTCAGCTGCCTTCCATCGCCGCCTCAGCCCAGTCAATCTGACCGCATATCAGCCTTTTACTCCCCAGTGTATGCCGTTCGTCGGTTTGACTATCACGATGTGCCATTCGTCACTCAGTTCCGTCCGCTCGTCGCCCGATATACGGTATACCGAGGCGATGAAGGGCGGCACCGATGAGCGACGGACGGTATACCAGCCGACAGAGGGTTTCAGCTCTTGTCGTGGCGGCAGGGTTGGCAGCGGCCGTCGCACTCCCCGTCACCGCTCTGGCGTCAGACGCGAGCGTCGAGGTGTCGTTCCGCGTGCTTCCGAGCATCGGCGCACAGGTGGATGACGATGGGCTGACCGTCTATGCGAACACCCCATGGGTCCTCACAACGATCTCCACGGCAGCCGACGGCGCCAAAGTGGAGACCCGGGTCATCGGCGGCGGACCCACTGGAAGCGAGGGTGTGGCGGTGCCGGTGGTAGGTCTGCAGGAGTACAGCCTGGTCCCCGGCCGCTAGACACGCGCGCCTACTCGGCCGATACGGCGGCAGCCCTCTTTGCGGCTCCCCGCACGCTTGTGCGCCAGACGAGCCACAGGATCGGCAGCGCCACGACGAGCACGACCACGATCGCAAACCACAGCGGGATGACGATGAAGGTCCGATCCTTCACGATCGTCTCCGGGATAGTGGCGCCAGGCGCGCTTCCGGTCTCCTTGTCGTGCGCGATCTCGACCCGCATGGTGTAGCGGCCGAAGTTCGCGTTCCTCAGCTTCAGGCCACCCTCATACCCCCGTGTGTTGCCGGCATAGACGATAGGTGCGGTCTCGATCTGTGAGCGCATCCGCTCGGCCTCCGAGCCATCGAGCACCACAAGCGAGGGCACGTACCGCTTGTCTATGTTGCCGTCGTTGGAGAGCGTGAAGGAGTACGGAACGACATCGCCGATCACGAAGCCCCGGACCGCGTAAGGCGCGACATCGAGACGGTCGATGATGTCACCGGCGACCCGCAGAACGATGCGCGCACCGATCCGCCCGGAGATCTGCGACGTGGTGCCGGACTGCGGCTCCGGGTTGAACAGCTCGAAGAAGATGATGGCGTTGTAGTCGCCGGGCGTCGCTCCATCGGGAACGCGCATCTCGAAGTCTATGAGCATCTCCTCGCCGGGAGCGAGTTCGATATACGGGGTGTTCGCGATCACCTGAGTCTCGGCAGGCATGCGAAGCGACAGCCACGAAGCCGGGCTGCGATTGAACTCGCCTGCGGCACCGGTGGGCTTCACGTACTCGGGCAGACCCTCATCGTCGTACACGACGTCATTCGTGTAGACCAGGGCGGCGAGCGGCTCGTCGCCGTTATTCGCCACCGCTATCGTCTCTGTCGCTATGCCACCGGGTGCGAGCGCGAGCTCGACCGTCCCGGTGCTGAGCGCGATCGTGCGTTCGGCCATCGCTGTATGCACGGTCCCCAGTACGAGAACGGCCGCGAACAGAAGCACGGCCGTGAACCGCCGGGTGGTTGGACGCAGCGTCATCAGATACCTACCGCCTCTCGGAAAGCCCTTACTTGTCGCCTGGCGACCGGCACCTGCGTCTCGTCGCGATCGGCCATGGCCACGACGTACGCACCGTCGACGCGCAGAATCTCCTTGACCTTGTTCAGGTTGATCATGTAGCTGCGGTGAAGCCTGCGGAACGCGTCTCTCGACAGCCGCTCCTCGAGTTCGGACAGCGTGAGATCGACGAGGTACTGGTTCTCGTACGTGTGGACGTACGTCGACTTGTTCTTCGCCGAAACGTAGATGACATCGTCGAGGTCGAGCAGCACGGTGCGGCCACCCTTGCGGACGGCGAGCTTGCGAAAATCGCCCTCGACGCCGACGGAAGCACCTGCACGTGACCGACCGCGCATCAGACTCTGGATACGGGCCACAAGCTCCATCAGGTTGAACGGCTTGGTGACGTACTGCTGCACGCCCTGCTTGAACGCGAGGATGCGGGCAAGATCCTGCGTCTTGGCGGTAAGCATGATCACCGGGATGTCGGCGGTGGCGGGATCGTTGCGGATCTCCATGAGCGCCATCCAGCCGTCCACGCGCGGCATCATGATGTCCAGAACCACCAGATCGATGGCGGTCGCGTGGAGCACCTCGAGGGCCTCGGCCCCGTCCCCGGCTGTATGCACGCGCATTCCCTCCGCCTCGAGGCCCATGCGCAGCATATCCACGATCGACGGGTCGTCATCGACAACGAGCACTCTGATGGAGTCTGACACCGCCACCTCCCGACCGCCACGAAACCGCTGGTCGTGCCACTCATCGCCGACATATGCCGATTGTCACGCGGTTACAGTCGGATTGTACCGCACAGCACAGACATCGGACTATTCAGCGTCGGGCTTGAGCCATCTGTCGATCGCGCGGGCAGCGACCTTGCCGGCACCCATGGCCAGGATCACGGTCGCCGAGCCGGTGACGATGTCGCCGCCCGCGAATACGCCGCGCTTCGAGGTCGCGCCGTGCTCGTCAGCCATGATATAGCCCCGGCTCGAGAGTTCGAGATCGGGAGTCGTCTGCGCAAGGAGCGGGTTGGCCCGCGTGCCGATCGCCATGATGAGCGTGTCGCAGTCGATCGTGAAGTCCCGGCCAAGCACGCACACCGGCGACCGGCGACCACCCGCATCGGGCTCGCCGAGTTCCATGCGGTTGGCCACGAGCCCGGTCACGAATCCGTCCTTACCGAGGATCTCCGCCGGCGAGCACAGCATCTTGAACTCGACACCCTCCTCACGCGCATGGTGCACCTCTTCTTTGCGCGCCGGCATCTCGTCCTCGGTCCGTCGGTAGACTAAGAAGACCTCTTCGGCGCCGAGGCGCTTGGCGGTGCGAGCGGCGTCCATCGCGACGTTGCCGCCGCCGACGACCGCGACCTTGCGCCCGCGCCACACCGGAGTGTCCGTCTTCGGGAACTCGTAAGCACGCATGAGGTTCACGCGCGTGAGGAACTCGTTGGCCGAGTAGACGCCGTTCAGATTCTCGCCGGGGATGCCCATGAACATGGGCAGCCCGGCTCCGTTGCCGATGAACACCGCGTCGTAGCCATCGGCTGTCATGAGCTCGTCGATCGTATACGTAGCGCCGACCACGACGTCGCAACGGATCTCCACGCCCATCTCCTCGAGGAGCCCCACCTCGGCCTGCACGATGTGCTTGGGCAGCCGGAACTCGGGGATGCCGTAGGTGAGCACGCCGCCTGTGGCGTGAAGGCTCTCGAAGACGGTCACCGCATGGCCGAAGCGGCGCAGCTCGCCCGCACACGCCAGACCCGCGGGGCCCGAGCCGATGACCGCGACGCGCCTGCCGCTGTCCAGCCCGACCTCGGGGACGCACCGATGCTCGAGCTCGCAGGCAAGATCGAAGTCGCCGAGCCACCGCTCGAGCCTGCCGATGGCGACCGGCTCGCCCTTCTTGGCGAGCACGCACGCCGCCTCGCACTGCTCCTCCTGTGGACACACGCGCCCGCAGATGGCCGGCAGCGCGTTGCGCTCCTTGAGGATCGCGACCGCCTCGTGGTAGTCGCCGTCGATGATGCCGCCGATGAACGACTTGATGTCGATGTTCACCGGGCATCCGTCGATGCAGGTGGCGTTGCGGCACTGCAGGCAGCGGCTCGCCTCGGCACGAGCCATCTCCTCGGTGTATCCGAGCGTGACCTCGTCGAAGTCGCGCGCACGCTCCTCAGGGCCGCGCTCGGGCATCGCCGTGCGCGGGATGCGCGCTGGCTTGTGGCGGGGCTTCTCAGGCGGCACGGGGCTGCCGGTATCGTCTACGTCCCGCATGAGCACTCCCGGTGGTACTCGGCGTCGGCAAGCCGCTCGTCATCGGTGTAGACGCGCTGGCGGCTCATCAGCTCCTCGAAGTCCACGAGGTGGCCATCGAAGTCAGGCCCATCCACACAGCCGAACCTGGTCTGACCGCCAACCGTCACTCGGCAGGCGCCACACATGCCCGTGCCATCCACCATGATCGGGTTGAGCGAGACGACGCACGGCACGCCGTATGGTTTGGTGGTGGCCGCGCAGAACTTCATCATGATGGCCGGTCCGATGGCCATGCTCGCATCGATGGCGCCGGACTCGCACAGTTCCTTGAGCGGCGCCGTCACGAGGTCCTTGCGGCCCGCCGAGCCATCGTCGGTGGCGATGATGAGCTCCTTGAGGGGGAGGGCCCGGAATTCGTCCTCCAGGATGAGCAGATCGGCGTTGCGCGCTCCCAGGATGACGGTGACCTCGGCGCCGGCATCGCACATCGCACGTGACACGGGATAGGCGACGGCGGCCCCGACACCCCCGCCGACGACAGCCACCCGGCCGAGCCCCTCGGTGTGGGTCGGCACGCCGAGCGGTCCCACCACATCGATGAGCGCGTCGCCGACCAGCAGGTGCGAGAGCTGATGCGTGGTCTTACCCACGCGCATGAAGATGAAGCGGATCCACCCCTCCTCGGCGCTCCAGTCGGAGAAGGTGAGCGGGATGCGCTCGCCGCCCTCGGCCACGCGCAGAATGAGGAACTGGCCCGCACACGCCTTGGCAGCGATGGCGGGAGCCTCGACGCCCATCTCGAACACGGCGTCCGAGAGCTGACGGGTATGTACGATGCGGAACATCCATCCTCCGGAGGTTGGTACACTGACGGCCGGGCTGTGGGGACAGTATACCTGGGACTGAGAGGCGCACGATGCGACGCGTAGCGGGTCTGTCACTGCTGGTGCTGGCGGCGTTCATGCTCGCCGGCTGCGCGACCGACGAGCCGGTGGTGGTGAGCCGGGAGGCGCTCGGCACGGTCGTCACCATCACCGCATACGGCGACGACGGGCAAGCGGTCCGTGTAGCCATAGAGGACGCGTACGCAGCCATGGCCGCTGTGGAGAGCCAGCTGGACTCACACGACTCTGCCTCGGCACTCAGCCGCTTCAACGATGCGCCATACACAGAGCAGGTGCTGCCGCCTGATGCCGTCGAGGTCCTGGGCGCGATCGACGCCCTTGG
>JAXMLJ010000001.1:0-16457 GCA_034368805.1 Coriobacteriia bacterium | reverse complement strand
CGTCGTGCGTGCTGTGCGGCGCGTGCCGGGACGCGTGCGCCTACGGCGCGGTGCGCGTCCTCGGCGGACAGGTCCTGGTCTTTCCCGAGCTGTGTCACGGGTGCGGGGCGTGTGTTGGCGTGTGTACGCCACACTCGATATCGGAGCAGTCTCGCAGGGTCGGTGATGTGGAGTGGGGCCGCGTCAGCCCCGGACTCACCGGACCGGCCGGGCTCGACGTCGTCACGGGCCGGCTCGACATCGGTGAGGTCAAGACGTCGGCGGTCATCCGGGCGGCCCGGGCGCGCGCCACGGTGCTCGCGAGGGCCGTCACCATCCTGGACGCGCCGCCGGGTGTCGCGTGCGCGGCGGTGGCCGCCATCCGCGATGCCGATGTGCTCGTGCTCGTGACCGAGCCGACGCCGTTCGGACTGCACGACCTCGAACTCGCGGTCGGACTCGGGCGTGAGATGGGTCTGCCGATGGGGGTGGTGCTCAACCGCGACGGTACGGGCGGAGCGGACATCGCGGCGTACTGCGCCCGGGAGGCGATTCCTGTGATCGCGCGCATCCCCTTCGACCGACGCATCGCCGAGGTCTATGCCGAAGGAAGGCTCGTCATCGACGATCATCCCGAGGGCGCGGCGTGGTTCGGCGAGCTGTGGTGCTCCGTGCTCGCTCTGGTCGCCGAGGCTGGTGCACGATGAGGCAGGTCGTCTTCGCCTCGGGGAAGGGCGGCACGGGGAAGACCACGCTCGCTGCCCTCGGCGCGCACCTTGCGGCCGTCACAGCCGGGATCACGCTCGCCGACTGCGATGTCGAGGCGGCGAACCTGCCGATCGCGCTCAAGGCGCGCATCACGCGACGCGATCCGTTCGCGGGCGGGGCGAAAGCGGTGATCGACGCGAAGGTCTGCCGCGGCTGTGGCGCCTGCCAGGTTGCGTGTCGCTTCTCGGCGTTGGCCGCGGGCGACGACTTCTTCCACAACCGCTCGTACGTCGTCGATCCGTGGGCGTGCGAGGGTTGTGGCGCGTGCGTGCCGAGGTGCCTCGACGGCGCCATCCGCATGGAGCCGTCGAGGGCCGGTGAGGTGTTCTCGGCCGAGACCGTGGTGGGACCTATGGCCTTCGGTCAGCTGCTCCCGGGCGAGGACCTTTCGGGCAAGCTTGTGACCGAGGTCAGGGCACGAGCGCGGGAACTCGCCGAGTCGCACCGGTCGGAGCTGATGCTCATCGATGGTCCGCCGGGTGTGGGCTGCCCCGCCATCGCGTCGATCACCAATGCCGATCTGCTCGTGGCGGTCACCGAGCCGACGGTCTCCGGTGAGCACGACCTCGTGCGGCTGGTGGCGCTCGCCCGCCGGCTCGGTGTTCAGACGGCGGTGGTCCTGAACAAGGCCGATCTGTCCGCCGCGGGCGCGAGCCGGATCCGCGATCGTGTCGCCGCCGAGGGGCTCGAGCTTCTCGGAGAGGTGCCGTTCGACCCCGCGCTCGCCGACCTTCTTGCCGGACTGGCCGAGGGCGCGGACGCGACTGCCGCCGTCGGCCCGGGATTCGATGCGGTACGCGCGGTGTGGCAGGCGGTGCGCGAGATCGTGTTGGCGGTGGCCCCGACAGGGAACCATAAGTGAGTGACATCACCGCGACAAGGGGCGGTCGTGCGAGGGGCGAATTCAGATGGCGCCAGGGGCGGCCGCACGCGGGGGCTGTTCCATCCCCGCGTCCGCGAGACAGAACTCGTGCCTCCGCCCGCCCAGGGCCAGGCCGCGCTCATCACGGCACTCGATATCGTGGCGGCGTCCATCTCCTCGGCGCGCAGCGTTCACGAGGTCCTCGACATCATCGTGGAGTCTGCCAAGCGTTTCACCGGAACCGAGAAGGTCGTCATCTGCCTGATCGATGAATATGCCGAGGGACTGACGCTCGACCCCGCCACGCTCGTGGTGCGGGGCGCCCGGGACATGTACAACGAGGAGTGGTGGGGCGGGCGGCTCGGCGATATCGTGGACGACACCTTCGCCGAAGGACGGCCTTGTTTCCATGTGGATCAGGAGCAGGGAGCGTGGTTGCTCGCGGTGCCCGTGCGCGTCCACGACCAGCCACTCGGCATCCTGGTCGCGATCAACGCGACCGATCACGGTCTCCGGCAGGAGCACACGGCGTTCCTGTCCATTCTGGGCGCGTTCGCCGCGGCGTCCATAGCCAACGCGCGGTTGGCCGAGGAGAGCCGTTGGTCGCTCCTTGCCAGCGAGCGCGAGCGCATAGCGCGCGAGATGCACGACGGGATAGCGCAGTCGCTCTTCTCGATCTCCCTTGGCCTCGAGGTGTGCAAGAAGCAGGTGCACCGCGACCCTGCGGGGGTGGCCGATCGGCTCGATGAGCTCCAGTGTCTGCTCGAGAACAGCATGGGGGAACTTCGGCGCTACATCTACGACCTGCGTCCCGCGAACCTGCAGAAGCTCGGCTTGAACGGCGCGATCGAGTACTGGCTGCAGCACATCACCGCGGGGGATGGTCTGCACGCGCGGCTCGATGTGCGCGGCGATGTGTGCTCGCTTCCGGCCGAGAGTGAGGCATGTCTGTACCGGGTGGCGCGCGAGGCGGTGACCAATGCGGTCAAGCATGCCAAGGCGTCCACGATCGTGGTGACTCTGGAGTACGCCGGTGATTCGGTGGTGGTGCTCGTCGAGGACGACGGCTGCGGGTTCGATGTCCGTGCGGCCACCGCGGCGAGCGAGACCGGTTCGACCGTCGGCCTGAAGAGCCTCGCCGAACGCATGAGGTCGGCGGGTGGCGCTCTATCGATCGCATCCGGGCCGGGCAGCGGCTGCAGTGTGCGGGGGACGATTCCGCTCTAGGGGGCATGGTGCCACAGGTAAGGGTCTACATCGTCGATGATCACGAACTGGTGCGGTACGCCCTCCGCGCGGTGGTGGAGTCGGACGGCGATATGCTCGTGGTCGGTGAGGCGTCTTCAGGCGAGGAGGCGCTCGACGACATCGAGCGGGCCACTCCGGATCTCGTCCTGCTCGATCTGCGCATGCCCGGGATCGGCGGCGTGGAGACGTGCCGACGGCTGCTTGAGAGCTGGCCGGACCTGCGCGTGGTCGTGCTTACCAGCTACGGTGACGACGATGAGGTGTTCGGGGTTCTCACCGCCGGGGCGGTCGGCTACATCATGAAGGATACGAGTCCCGAGGCGCTCTTGCAGGCGCTTCGCGGGGTCGCCGACGGTCAGACCGTGCTCGATTCGGATGTGGCAAGGCGGGTGATCCACGCTGGCGGACCGGGCCCCGTACCGTTCGACCCCGGCCTGTCCGAGCGGGAGACCGACGTGTTGACACTGCTGGCGCGGGGCTGGAGCAACCGTCGCATCGCCCGGGAGTTGTGGATCACCGAGCCGACGGTGAAGTCCCACGTGAGCCACATTCTGCGCAAGCTCAAAGTCGCGGACCGCACGGGAGCTGCCGTCGAGGCGGTGCGGCTCGGTATCGTCGTGCTGCCACCGGCCGGGTCTGACTAGGCGCATCGACTTTCGGCCCCCCGGGATTCATCCCCACATCATCCCGTCGGCACGATTGTGACGACCGTCACCAAGGGAATCCTTTTCGGTAGGTTCGATGTCCTCGGACGGTGGGGGGAGGTGTCTCGCTATGTTCCAGACGTTGGTTGTTCGGCTGCTTACGCGTGTGAAGAGTGATGAGGGTGCCACAGCGGTCGAGTACGGGATCATGGTCGCGGCGATCGCGGCGATCATCGTCGGCGTCGTCATCTTGCTCGGCGAGCAGATCCAAGCGGCATTCCAGGCCGTGGTTGATGCGCTCGGAGCGCTCTAGGTGCCCGTGAGGCGAGGGTCCGCACCGCGCGGGTCCTCGCCTCACGGTGGGTGATCGCACGCGGGAGGCGAGATGGCTGGCGTCCGTGGACATGTGTACTCCGATGAGGGCGCCGCTGCGGTCGAGTTCGCGCTCGTGGCGATGATCCTCGTTGTCCTGTTGCTCGGCATCATGCAGTTCGGCTACCTGTTCTATCAGTGGAACGAGATCACCCATGCCGCACGTGAGGGCGCACGATGGGCGGCGCTGGAGTACCCGGGCGGCTCCGTGGGTACGCCCGACACGGTGCGCTACAAGGTTGCGCAGGCTGCTCCGGGCATGGCCCTGACCGACGTGGACATCCTCGTGAGTCCGGAGAACCCCGGGATCGATGACGTGGGCGAGCCCGCGACTGTCACCGTGAGCCATGCGGTTCCGCTCTTCACACCGCTGATGCAGAACATCTTCGGCACTTCAGATGACACGTTCGTGTTGCGGAGCACCGCGACACTGAGGATCGAGTGAGTACGATGATGCGCTTGATGAAAGACGACGAAGGCGCGACGGCCGTCACCGTTGCGCTCGTGATGTTCGTACTCGTGCTCTTTGCCGCTCTGGCGGTCGACGTCGGCTACGGATACAGCGTCCGACGGCAGCTGCAGACGGCCGCGGATGCGGCCGCCCTCGCGGGGTGTCGCGTGCTGGCCGACAAGGGCACGAACGCCGAGGTGCTCGCCGTGGCGGAGGACTACGCCGATCGGAACGCTGTGGCGCCCGGTGACGGGCTGAGTATGCTCGAAGATCCGCCCGATACCGAAGTAGGCGCCGACTACGTTCAAGTGACCGTGATGAAGGACGCGCCCCTGTTCTTCGGCCGGATCCTCGGCTCGGAGTCGGCGTACGTGCAGGCCAGCGCACGCGCCAGGATCGCCTACCTGACCGGTCTCAAGGGAATCGTGCCGTGGGGCGTGCCGATCATTCGGGCGAACAAGGTGAGCGTCCGGATCGGTGGCGGGCAGGAGGTGTGGCTCACCGACCAGGGGTCCGGTCTGTGGCGAACGACGGTTGCGGCTCCGGGCGCAACATCGACAGCCGGATACCCGGTGGACATCACCGTCTACAACGATCAGACGTCCTATCCGGACGGCACGGTGGAGTACCCCAACGGTGTTCCCGAGCCGATGCCGGGCGCGGCCGCTGTTGCCGTCCTCCCGGCCGGTTGCCCCATCACGGACGTGTCGCTGAGCGCATATGTCGTGACCGCGAGGCAGGATACCTCGGTGGAGCTTCGGGTCGCCTCGCCGACCGAGCCCGAGGCGCGCTTCAACGGCAAGAAGCACAAGATGACCGAGATCGCCGGACAGCCCGGCATGTGGAGAGCGACCCTTCCTGTGCCCGACTCGGATGATCTCATCGCGACGTTCCCCGTGAACGTGAGCACGTCAGGCTGCTCGCTCACCTCGGCGGCGGTCCTCATAGTGCGCCGCTCCACGTACCCGGTGGCCGACGTGTCGCTGACCGACTATGTCGTCGGTCCCGGCGGCACGCTCTCCGTGTCGGTACGGCTGCATGACTACGCCTACGGGGAGCGGTACGAGCTTCGTGTCGCCGGTGGCGGCGGCGAGGTCGGCAACTTCTGCTCTATCGATCTCTCGACGACCAGGCATACGCCGAACTGGCGTAACCCGCAGCATCCGGCCGAGTACGATGTCACCTCGGACCCGGCGTACAAGCTGCCCACCTACTACTGCTACCTCGAGAAGCCCTTCCCGTTCGTCATCCACATCGGCGACACGATCTGGACCGAGCCGGGCGCGATGTCCGGCCCTCAGAGTTCGAGTGCGCTCGCTGTGCGGTTCGGCGGGGATGACCGCACGTTCGCCGAGTGGGTCGCCTCCGGCGACACGGGTTCGGCACGCGTGGTCTATGTTCCGGTTCTCGAGAAGATGCAGTACGTGACGGGAACGTCGCCGATGCGGGTGGTGGGGCTGGCGTCGTTTTACGTGGAGCCGGAGTCCAACATCAAGAAGAACGACATTGTCGGCCGGTTCATCGAGTACGTCACCCCGTCGGACTCGATCTCCGACACACCGCCCGACGGGCTGTATGTCGAGACCGTCAGGCTGGTGCCACCGCAGTGAAACCACACCCTGAAGGGACGGCGTGATGAAGTCGAGACTGCTCATCCTGGCTGCGGCGATCGTCCTCGGCGTGGTCGCCGCCCTGCTCGTGGCCAACTACCTCAACGATGCGAGCGCCCGGCTGAGTGAGGAGGCCGAGCCGGTGCAGATCATGGTCGCGGTGCAGGATGTGCCCCGCGGCACGCCGGCCGAGGACCTGCTGTCCGAGGGCTTCGTCGAGTTGCGGGAGGTACCGCGACGGTATGTCGCCGACGGCGCGGTCTCATCCGGGAGCGCCATCGCGGGTCAGGTGCTGGCCACCTCACTCGGCACGGGAGAGCAGGTGACCGCGTCGCGGTTCCGTTATGCGCGCGATGTGGGTCTGTCGTACGGCATCCCCGAAGGGCATGTGGCCGTGTCGGTCTCGGCCGACGATGTGAAGTGCGTCGGCGGCATGCTCAAACCCGGCGACTTCGTGCTTATCATCGCGACACTCGACCCCGGCCCGGCGGGCGAGGGAGCCGAGACGAGGATCCTGCTTCCAAAGGTCAAGGTCCTTGCCGTCGGCGCGCTGACGGATGCCGAGTCGCAGCCCACGACCACGACGGACACCGAGCGCGGCGGGCTTGCCGGCGACACCGCGAACACCACCCGGACGGCGGTGCTCACCGTGACGCTTGCGCTCGCACCTGCCGATGCGGAAAAGCTGGTGTTCGCCGAAGAACAGGGAGTCACGCGGCTGGGTCTGCTACCCGCCACTGCCACCGATGTTCCGGACACGCCAGGTCGGTCTCTCGACTCGATCTTCGAGTGAGGGGGCTGCCATGCGGTCGATCCTGATAGTCGATGCGGATGCCGGATTCTGCGAACGGGCGCGCGCCGCGGTCGAGCGCGCGAGCGATGTGCATGTCGAGTCCGTCCCGACCATCCACGACGCTCTAGCACTCAAGGGCGCCGCCGACAGTGCGCTGCTCGTCGTCGGTCCGGGTATCTGTACGGCCGATGCACTCGCAGCAGCCGGGACGATCTCCCGCGCGCATCCGGACATGGCGGTCGTGATGGTCGTCCCGGAGGAGTCGACCGATCTGCTCCGGCAGGCCATGCGCGCCGGTGTGCACGATGTGATTCCGGCCAATCGTCCATGGGGGGAGGTCGCCACCGCCATCGGTGCGGCCGTCTCGAGCACGGTTGACCGTGCGCAGCCCACGGGCGCCGCCTCCGAGGCGGCCAGGCGAGGACACACGGTCACGGTGTTCAGCACAAAGGGGGGAGTCGGCAAGTCGGTGGTCGCGTGCAACGTGGCGGCCGCGCTCGCCGGCATGGGCGCCGACGTCATCCTCGTAGACCTCGACCTCCAGGGCGGGGACACGGGCATCATGCTCGACCTCAAACCGGAGCGGACGATATTCGACGCCGTGCAGTGCTACGAGCGCCTCGACGCCGAGATGCTGCGCGGCTTCCTGGTCCCGCACAGCTCCGGCCTGAGGGTGCTGCTGGCACCGGTGCACCCCGAGGACGCGGATGCGGTGACCGCAAGCCGGGTGGCATCCATCCTCGGGATGCTGCGCGAGCTCGCCGAGATCGTGGTCGTCGACACCTCGGCGTCCTTCGACGATGTCGTTCTGGCTGCCATCGACGTGAGTGACGAGGTGTACGCGGTGGCCACGATGGATGTGGCGAGTATCAAGAACACGCGCGTCTCACTGCAGAAGCTCGCGCAACTCGGCTACGACGCAGGGAGGACGAAGGTCGTCCTCAACCGGGCCGACAGCAAGGTGTGGCTCGATCTCGGCGAGGTCGAACAGTCTATCGATGCGGAGACGATCGCCCGGATCCCGAGCGATCGGCTGGTCCCGCGGTCGGTCAACCGCGGGGTGCCGGTCGTCATCGATGCCCCGCGGTCCGCCGTCGCGCGGAGCCTTCTCGGCCTGGCCAAGCGCATCATGACGGAAGGTGAGGTGACCGGCGATGTCGCTTAGGGAGCGGCTGAGCGAGGTCGCGGACACGGCGGCGGTGGCCGAGGTTCGGCCGGAGTCGCCTGTGTCGCGCGCGGGTAGGGATGCGATCAAGCGCAATCTGCACTATCTGCTCATCGAGGAGATGGGCACTGAGCTGAACACGAGTACCGACGAGGCAGTCACGCGCCGTGCCATCGAGACCAAGCTCACCGAACTCATCGGCAGGGAGAGCACGCCGCTCTCGCTTGCCGACCGCAGGGAGATCTCCACCGATGTGATCGACAACATCCTCGGATACGGTCCGTTGCAGTCGTTGCTCGAGGATCCCGAGGTGACCGAGATCATGGTCAACGATCCGGCCACCGTGTACGTGGAGCGGCGGGGTCTCATCCATCTCACCGACCGGCGGTTCATCGACGAGACGCATCTGCTGCACGTTATCGACAAGATCGTCGGACAGGTGGGCAGGCGCATCGACGAGGCATCGCCGATGGTCGACGCGCGCCTTCCCGACGGCTCGCGCGTCAACGCGGTCATCCACCCCCTCGCGATCAACGGGCCCATGCTCACCATCCGCAAGTTTGCCCGTGAGCCGTACACGATCCGCGACCTCGTCGCCTTTGGGACCATCGATGAGCGCCTTGCCGCGTTCGTTGAGGCATGCGTACTCGGTAAGCTCAATATCCTCATCTCCGGAGGCACCGGTACGGGCAAGACGACGCTGCTCAACGTGGTCTCGGCGTTCGTCCCCGATGGAGAGCGCGTGATCACGATCGAGGACGCCGCCGAGTTGCGTCTCGGTCAGAGCCACGTGCTCCGCCTCGAGTCGCGTCCGCCCAACATCGAAGGGACCGGCCAGATCACGATCCGCGACCTCGTCAGGAACTCGCTGCGCATGCGTCCGGACCGCATCGTCGTGGGCGAGGTTCGCGGTTCAGAGGCGCTCGACATGTTGCAGGCGATGAACACCGGTCACGAAGGTTCGCTCTCCACGATCCACGCGAACTCCCCCAGGGACTCGATCTCGCGCCTCGAGACGATGGTGCTCATGAGCGGTTTCGACCTGCCGGTCCGCGCGGTCCGGGAGCAGATCGCATCCGCGCTCGACATGATCATCCAGCTCGAGCGTCTTCGGGACGGCTCGAGGCGTGTGGTGCAGGTTGCCGAGGTGGATGGTATGGAGGGCGACACCGTCGTCATGCAGGACGTCTTCTACTACGACTTCTCGATGGGCGTGGACGAGAGCGGTGTCTCACTCGGCCGTCTGAAGAGTACGGGTCTGCGGCCCAAGTTCATGGAGCGTCTGGGCGATCTCGGCATCCATGTCCCGGCCGAGGTGTTCGCGTTCGAGCCTCCGGTCCGGCGGTGAGAACGTGAGACGCGCAGCCGCGATGATGGTCGCGCTGCTCCTCGCGCTCGGCGCGGGGGGCCTGGGCCATGCGGCTCGTGCGCAGTCCGACGCGCAAGGACTTGCGCTCGAGGTCGAGGACACCGAAGCGTTCCCATCGGTGACGCTTGCGGTGACGCTCCCGGTCGCGATGCTCTCCGAGAATGGGGGCGCTCCCGACTTCAGCGTCACCGAGAACGGGGAGGACGTCGAGGTGGTCTCCGCAGAGACCGAGTCGTTCACCCGTGAGCCGCTCGATGTCGTGCTTCTGATCGATACCAGCGGCAGCATGGCCGGTGAGCCGCTCGCCGACGCCAAGGCTGCCGCCCGTGGGTTTCTCGAGGCGATAGAGCCTGAGGACCGCGTGGCGCTCGTCAGCTTCGCGTTCAAGCCGGCGGTGGTCGCGCCGTTCACGGCCGATCGCGCCGAGGTGCTCTCGGCGATCGACGGGCTGTCCGCTGCGGGAGAGACGGCGGTCCACGATGCCGTCGTGACCGCAGCGGGAATCGCGCGCTCGAGTGAGCGGCGGGTGGCTATGGTGCTTCTCTCCGACGGTGGCGACACGGTAAGCATCAACTCGTTCGATAGCGCCGTCTCGTCGGTCAAGGACATAGGCGCCCCCGTATTCACGGTGGCTCTCGAATCGGGCGAATGGGACCCGGCCGCGCTCGATATGCTCTCCACCGCGACCGGTGGGCGGGCGCTTTCCACGGCCGACTCGGGAGAACTGCCGGCGCTGTACGCGGGAATCGCCCGCGAGCTTGGGAACCGGTTCCGTGTGACGTTTACGAGCCGCATCCCAAACACGAAGGACCTCGAGATCGGCGTCCGTGCCACGCGCGGCCAACTGAGCGCCACCGGCAGCCTGGCGCTGCCCAATCCGCAGTATGCCGAGTACGACCCCGGGGCCGCGCCGCCGCTCGAGTCGGCGCATACCGGTGGGTGGCGGCCGCCGGTCGCGGTCGGTCTCACGTTCTTCGCCGTCATCGGCCTGGTCGGTTCGATCGGCATGATGCTCATGAGGCCGCGTGCCCGTCTTGAGCAGCTCGAGTTCTACGACCAGACCCGTGTCGCGCGTACTGCAGAGGAGGAGGCGCCGGGTACCCCCGGTGCGATCAAGGGTCGTATGCTGGATGCGGTCGGCTACGTAGCGGGGCAGCGGGGCTTCACGGTGCTCGTACACGAGAAGCTCGAGCGTGCGGGGCTGCCCCTGCGTCCCGTCGAGTACATCTACCTGCATCTCATCTTCGTGATCATCATGGGACTCCTCGCCGGCCTGGGCTCGGGCTCGGTGCTCATCGCGATGGTCGTCGTCCTCATCGCCGTCATCGTGCCGATCCTCCTGCTCGAGAACGCGATCGAGCGCCGTCGCCTGCGCTTCGAAGAGCAGTTGCCGGAGGTCCTCAACCTTGTGGCGGGGTCGCTCAGGGCCGGCTGGGGGATGCTGCAGTCGATCGGGCTCGTGGTCGAGCAGATGGCCGCTCCCGCGTCGGCGGAATTCGCACGCGTGCAAACGGAGGCGCGCCTCGGTTTGCCCGTGGAGGAGGCTCTGGAGAGCATGGCCGAACGGCTCGACAGCGACGACTTCCGATGGACGGTCGCGGCGATCGCCATCCAGCGTGAGGTGGGCGGCAATCTGGCCGAGGTGCTCGACATCGTCTCCGCCACGATGCGCGACCGTGCCGAGCTTCGCCGTCACATCCGCTCTCTCACCGCCGAGGGCCGGCTGTCAGGTACGATCCTCATTCTGCTGCCGATCGTCGAGCTCGGTGTGCTGATGCTGGTCAACCCCTCGTACATGGGGGCGATGTTCAGCCACCCGTTCGGCTGGTTCCTCGCCGTCATGGGAGTCGTGCTGCTCCTGGTCGGTGCGGTCTGGCTGCGTCGCGCGATGGCTGTGGAGGTGTGATATGGGCGTCCTCTCGGTCATCGTAGCCGGGTGTGCCGCTGCGCTGCTCGTGTACTCGCTCCTGGGATTCGTGGTGCGCGAGGAACGGGGCGTGAGCCGGAGACTGGCGGGTCTGAGCGCGTACGAGGCCGAGCAGGCGACCGTGGTCGAACCGCTGCTGCAGCCGTTCCGGGACCGCGTCCTGAGCCCGGTCGCTGACGCGCTTGCCGGGGTCGTACGCCACATGAGTCCATCGGTCTATGTCGAAGGACTTCGCACGGGCCTCATCCGCGCCGGTCATCCACGCGGTCTGGGGGTCGAGGGGCTGCTGACGCTCAAGGTGCTGTGCGCGTTCGCCGCCGGCTTCACCTGCACCGTAGTGATCGTGCTCCTCTCCGGCGGACTGTCCGGCGCCGGCTTGTTGGCCACGCTTGCGGCGGCGGTCGGTTTCTTCGTGCCGGACGTCTGGCTCCACGGCAAGGAGTCGGCGCGCAAGCTCGCCATCCGTCGCGCGCTCCCGGACATGCTCGACATGTTGACCATCAGCGTGGAGGCGGGCCTGGGATTCGACGGTGCGGTGGCCAAACTCGTCGCCAACAGCAGCGGTCCGCTCGCAGAGGAGTTCGCGCACATGCTCCAGGAGGTCCAGGCGGGCATCCCTCGCGCCAAAGCGTTCCGGCATCTTTCGGACAGGACGGACGTCCCCGAGGTCGCCACCTTCACGACGTCGATGGTCCAGGCCGACGTGTTCGGCATCAGCGTCTCGAAGGTGCTGCGGGCCCAGGCGAAGGAGATGCGCACCAAGCGTCGCCAGTATGCCGAGGAGGCCGCTCAGAAGGCGCCGGTCAAGATCGTCTTTCCGTTGGTGCTGTGCATTCTCCCCGCGACGCTCATCGTCATCCTTGGCCCGGCGCTCGTGACCATCGGGCGCGCCTTCGGCATGATCGACTGAGCGCACGCCTCGGGTCACCGCGTTCCAGCGGGGAGGGTGGGGGGCGCTGGGGTAGAATCCCTGGTATCGCCATCGACCACGCCCCGGGAGCCACACACATGGATCGCGAGAAGATCGAGCAGGGTGTTCGTCTCATCCTCGAGGGTGTTGGCGAGGACCCGTCACGCGAAGGGCTACTGGATACACCGCGTCGCGTGGCGGACATGTACGGGGAGATCTTCGCCGGGCTTGGCAAGAACCCCGCGGAGCACTTCTGCGTCACCTTCAACGAGGGCCATCAGGAGATGGTGCTCATCCGCGACATCCCGCTGTACTCGGTATGCGAGCATCACCTGCTGCCGTTCCTCGGCCGCGCGCACGTGGCCTACATCCCCGGCAAGCACGGTCGTATCTGCGGTCTGTCCAAGATCGCGCGGGTGGTCGACGTCTTCGCCAAGCGCCCGCAGGTGCAGGAGCGTCTGACGTCGCAGATAGCCGACACACTCGTGGAGCACCTCGATCCCACCGGTGTGCTCGTCGTCATCGAGGCCGAGCATCTGTGCATGTCCATGCGCGGCATCCAGAAACCCGGCGCGGTCACGACGACCTCGGCCGTGCGCGGCATCTTCGAGCGCAACGCGGCCACGCGTGCCGAGGCCATGAGCCTCATCAAGGGCGAACGGTAGCCTGCCGATGAGTGCGCCCGCCACACGCTGGCGCTGCGGCCGTTTCACGCTCCCGGTGGATCGGCCGTTGGTGATGGGCATCTTGAACGTCACGCCAGACTCGTTCTCCGACGGCGGTCGGTTCATCGATCCCGACGCTGCGGTCTCCCATGCCCGTGAGATGACCGCCGCCAGCGCAGGAATCATCGACGTCGGTGGGGAGTCCACGCGTCCCGGCGCGCCGCCCGTCTCTCTCGAAGAGGAGCTTGCGCGGGTGCTGCCGGTCGTCGAAGCGCTTGCCGATGAGCTTGATGTGCCCGTGTCGATCGACACGCGGCACGCGGTCATCGCGCGCGCGTGTGTCGATGCGGGAGCGAGCATCATAAACGACGTGTCCGGCTTCCGTGACCCCGCGATGGTCGGCGTTGCGGCCGCCTGCGACGTGGGGCTCGTCGTGATGCACATGCTCGGCGAGCCGCAGACGATGCAGAACGAGCCTCACTACGACGACGTCGTGGCCGAAGTGCGTGACTACCTCCTCGCGCGTGCCCGCGAACTCGAGGAGGCGGGCATCGCGCCCGAGCGGGTCGCGCTCGATCCGGGCATCGGCTTCGGCAAGACGACGCTGCACAACCTGGCCTTGCTTCGTGCTCTCGACGTCTTCGTTAAGACCGGCTATCCGATCGTCGTGGGCGCGTCCCGCAAACGGTTCATCGGCGATGTCGTCGGGGAGCCCGCGCCGGACAAGCGCCTCGCCGGCAGCGTCGCGGCGGCGATCTGGTCGGCGAGTCGCGGGGTCCACGTGCTGCGTGTGCATGACGTACGCGAGACCGTCGCGGCGCTTGCCGTCACCGACGCGGTCCGGTGGGAGGATCGATGATCAGGGACGCCTACATCGGCCTCGGGAGCAACGTGGGAGACCGTCTCGGCAACCTGCGCGCAGCGCTCGAGGCGGTCGACGCGCTGGAGAGCACGAATGTGGTCACGGTCTCACGCGCCGTGGAGTCCGAGCCGTGGGGCGTGACCGAGCAACCGGCCTTCGCGAACGCCGTGGCCCGCGTGAGCACCGGCATGGAGGCGGACCGTCTTCTTGAGGCGCTCAAGGACATCGAGGTCGCACTCGGCCGGACCGGCGGGCCGCGGTACGGACCGCGCGTCATCGACCTGGACATCCTGCTGCTCGATGACGATGAGTGGGAGACGCCGGAGCTCAGCATCCCGCACCCGCGCCTCGCCGAGCGCGACTTCGCCGTGACGCCGCTGCTCGAGATCGCGCCGGACGCGCGCTGGCCCGACGGAACGCCCGTGACCCGCGACCGCGCGACACAGGGCCGCATCACCGGCTCGCTGGGGGCCGTGCCCGGCTTCGAGATGATCTCGCCGCCTCCGGGCGGCTGGGTGACCGCGGGGCGACCGGAGGCGGGTGTGGGTGAGGCCGCCGGCTGGGAGGAGGTCTCCTCGGCGCAGTTTGGCGCGCAGCGGGGGACATCCTTCGCGATGCGGCTGATGTTCGACGCTGCCGTGCTCGAGCAGGAGGGGATACCGATCGCCTGGGATCCGATGCCGCCGGCCGAGGAGTACAGCCCCTGGTCGTTGCCGCGCACCTACCGGCTGCTCGTGCCGGTCGCGTTCGCCGCTCGAGCGAAGCGGATGCTGCTCGAGGCGCGCTCGGGTCAGATCATCGACGACGGGGAGGTCTGACGTGGCCGACATGGAGGTGCGGTTCTTCGGGCTGCTGCACGCTCATCGCGAGCAGTGCGGCCTGGCTGACTCACAGGTCGTCGAGGTGTCCGAGGAGGGCATCGTCGCCCGTGACCTTGCCCGCTCGCTCGAGCTGCCGCTCGATCTGATCGAGGGCGTCTTCTGCAACGGCAAGGTCTGCGGTCCGTCGCACGTGCTCATGCCGGGAGACCGCGTCGCATTCGTTCCCAAAGGGACGCCGGGTCCGCACCGGTTCACGCTCGGCCTGTACAGCGCCGGCGCGAAGGAACCGTGGGACTGCTAGCTACGCTTGCGGGTAGCCGAGGAGCAGGCGCACGGTCATGTGCGCCTGGTGGCCGGCCGCAATCGCCACCCGGCTCGCGAACAGCGGGTGCTCGGCGGAGACCTCGCTCACCAGATCGCCCACCATCCAGACGTCGCCCATGAGGTGGCGGGTGATGATGTCGTTCGGTGAGCCGTAACCGGCGATTCCCGACGCCGCTACGATAGGGACACCGGGGAGTTGCTCGGAGGCTGCGGCGACGATCATCGCTTTGTCGCGCGCCGAGTCCACCGCCTCTACGAGCACGTCGACACCCTCGAAGATGCGGCTGATGTTGGACTGGTCGATGTGGGCCTGGAAGCACTCGAGTCTGATTTCCGCCGTGATCCGGCGCAGGTTGTCCGTGAGCGCCGCGGTCTTCTCCCGGCCCACCTGGTCGGCGAAGTAGAACTGCCGCTCGAGATTGCTCGCGTCGACGACATCGTGGTCGGCGAGCACGAGCGTGCCGACGCCGGCGCGCGCGAGCATCCAGGCGACGTTGCTGCCGAGTCCGCCGAGACCGATCACGCCGACGCGCGAGCTGCCGAGCCTGGCGCGGAGCGCCGCGTACTCGTCGGGCGCGGGCACCGGATGCGTGGGGTACGGCATCTTAGCCTCCCGCGACGGGGGGGAAGATCGCCAGCCTGTCACCATTTGCAAGCGAGTGGTTGTCGGGCGCGTGTCTCCCGTTGACGAAGACGATCCGGGGCCCCGCAGGGAGGTCCAAACGCGCGATGACCTGCCCGACGGTCGTCCCGTCGGGCAGGTCCATCGGCCGTGCATGGGAGGAGCCGGGTGCGTCGTCCGCACCCGCAGGGGGCAGGTACGGTGTCAGATGCGCGAAGAGCGCGAGTTCTATCTGCACGCCCAGGTCTCCTCCCGGTCCTTACGGCTTGCTGATCCCCATCGCGGTCGCGGTATCGGCTACGAAGTCGTGCACGCTGTCGAGTTCCGCGTCGGTCACGGTAAACACCGCGTCATGCGGCGGGAGCGCGACATCGTAGAAGAACGCGGGCAGCCGATCGTCGGCGGCGGTGAAACCGGCCGACTCGTTGTACAGCCGCTCCATCGTCAGCACTTCCTTGCCGAGCTGCATGAGCGCGCCCGTGTCCCACTTCTGGCCCGTGTGCGCCTCGGCCATCTCATGGATCGCATCGAGTGCCTCCGGGATGTCGAGAACCGCGAAGGCAACGAAGATGCACATGCCGAACGCATCAAGCATGCCGGTCGCGATCTGGAGGCCCTGCGAGAGCGCAGCCTGGCCCTCGGGCTTGAGCGGATCAACGGAGCCACCAACGGCGAGCACGTTCGCGGTGATCGAGTAGCCGGCGGTGTGGTCGGCGCCCTGGGTGCTCGTCGCATACGTGACGCCGATGCCCTGGATCGGGCGAGGGTCGTATGCGGGCAGGCCCTGGTGCTTGACCACCGGTATGTGCTCCACGCCGAGCGCAAGGCCGGTCGCCTCGGCGCCGTTGCCGATCATGCGGCCCGTCTCGGTGCCTTTGCGAACCTCCTCGAGCAGGGCGAGCGCCCCGGCGCCGTCGCCAAGGCGAGCTTGCCGGAGTCCATGTAGACGGCGAGGGTGACGCCGATCTCGATGGTGTCCAAGCCCAGGTCGCTGATCTTACGGTCGAGTTCGCCTATCACATCGAGGTCGTCGATGCCGCAGTCAGCGCCGAGCGCCCAGACGTT